>NZ_PDCM01000001.1:552500-890000 GCF_008634025.1 Streptomyces albofaciens JCM 4342
TAAACCGACTCAGGTGGTCAGGTAGAGAATACCGAGGCGTTCGGGTGAACTATGGTTAAGGAACTCGGCAAAATGCCCCCGTAACTTCGGGAGAAGGGGGGCCATTGCTGGTGATCACCCTTGCGGTGTGAGCTGGTGGTGGCCGCAGAGACCAGCGAGAAGCGACTGTTTACTAAAAACACAGGTCCGTGCGAAGCCGTAAGGCGATGTATACGGACTGACGCCTGCCCGGTGCTGGAACGTTAAGGGGACCGGTTAGCTCCATTTCGGTGGGGCGAAGCTGAGAACTTAAGCGCCAGTAAACGGCGGTGGTAACTATAACCATCCTAAGGTAGCGAAATTCCTTGTCGGGTAAGTTCCGACCTGCACGAATGGCGTAACGACTTCTCGACTGTCTCAACCATAGGCCCGGTGAAATTGCACTACGAGTAAAGATGCTCGTTTCGCGCAGCAGGACGGAAAGACCCCGGGACCTTTACTATAGCTTGATATTGGTGTTTGGTTCGGCTTGTGTAGGATAGGTGGGAGACTGTGAAGCGGCCACGCCAGTGGTTGTGGAGTCGTTGTTGAAATACCACTCTGGTCGTGCTGGATGTCTAACCTGGGTCCGTGATCCGGATCAGGGACAGTGTCTGGTGGGTAGTTTAACTGGGGCGGTTGCCTCCTAAAGGGTAACGGAGGCGCCCAAAGGTTCCCTCAGCCTGGTTGGCAATCAGGTGTTGAGTGTAAGTGCACAAGGGAGCTTGACTGTGAGACTGACGGGTCGAGCAGGTACGAAAGTAGGGACTAGTGATCCGGCGGTGGCTTGTGGAAGCGCCGTCGCTCAACGGATAAAAGGTACCCCGGGGATAACAGGCTGATCTTCCCCAAGAGTCCATATCGACGGGATGGTTTGGCACCTCGATGTCGGCTCGTCGCATCCTGGGGCTGGAGTCGGTCCCAAGGGTTGGGCTGTTCGCCCATTAAAGCGGTACGCGAGCTGGGTTTAGAACGTCGTGAGACAGTTCGGTCCCTATCCGCTGTGCGCGTAGGAGTCTTGAGAAGGGCTGTCCCTAGTACGAGAGGACCGGGACGGACGAACCTCTGGTGTGCCAGTTGTTCTGCCAAGGGCATGGCTGGTTGGCTACGTTCGGAAAGGATAACCGCTGAAAGCATCTAAGCGGGAAGCCTGCTTCGAGATGAGGGCTCCCTCCCACTTGATGGGGTAAGGCTCCCAGTAGACGACTGGGTTGATAGGCCAGATATGGAAGACCGGTAACGGTTGGAGTTGACTGGTACTAATAGGCCGAGGGCTTGTCCTCAGTTGTTCGCGTCCACTGTGTTTGTTCTGAAGTAACGAACTCGCCTTGCTGGCTGTAGTTGTTATCTTCATAGTGTTTCGGTGGTCATAGCGTTAGGGAAACGCCCGGTTACATTCCGAACCCGGAAGCTAAGCCTTTCAGCGCCGATGGTACTGCAGGGGGGACCCTGTGGGAGAGTAGGACGCCGCCGAACAGTTTTTGTGGGAAGCCCCGCACCGTATGGTGCGGGGCTTTTCCGCGTTTAGGGTCGGTGCCATGCGCTATGACCTGATCATTTTTGACAACGACGGTGTGCTCGTCGACAGCGAGCCGATCTCCAATACGATCCTCGCCGCTTACCTCACCGAACTCGGCCACCCCACCACGTACGAGCAATCGATCCACGACTACATGGGTGCCGCGGTACACCGGGTGCACGACCTGATCAAGGAGCGGACCGGGCGGTCCCTCCCCGAGGACTTCGAGACGACACTGCACGCGCGCGTCTTCGAAGCCTTCGAGCGGGAGCTGGAGCCCGTCGCCGGCGTACCCGAGGTGCTCGGAAAGCTGGCGGCCGACGGAACCTCGTACTGCGTGGCCTCCTCCGGGACCCACGAGCGGATCCGGGTCGGACACCGCAGGACCGGGCTCGACCAGTGGTTCGACGACGCACGGATCTTCAGCGCGCAGGACGTCGGCAAGGGCAAGCCGGCCCCGGACCTCTTCCTCCACGCGGCGCGCGAGATGGGCGTGGCGCCGGAGCGGTGCGCGGTGGTCGAGGACAGCCCGCTCGGCGTCCGGGCCGCCGTCGCCGCCGGTATGGACGTATACGGCTTCACCGCCATGACCCCGGCCGCGAAGCTGACCGCGGCGGGCCCGGTGACCGGGCTCTTCGCCCGCATGGAAGAACTCCCGGGCCTGCTCACCTAGCCGTCCGGCGCCCCGGGCCCCCAACCGCACACCCCGTATGGACCCTACGGCCCTACCGATACGGTGACGGGCATGAGCGGCCGTGCACAGCTGATGTGGGACGAGGCAGTAACGGGCTACGACTTCGGGCCCGGGCACCCGATGGACCCGGTCCGGCTCGCGCTGACCATGCGCCTGGTGGAGGCGTACGGACTCGACCGCGGGCCCGACGCGGTGCGGGTGGTGGCCGCCAGGGCCGCCGGAACCTCCACGCTGCGGCTCGTGCACCGCGAGGACTACATCGACGCCGTACGGCAGGCCTCGGCCGACCCGAAGGCCGCCGACCCCGCGTACGGCATCGGCACCGAGGACGACCCGGCGTTCACCGGGATGCACGAGGCCTCGGCCTTGATCGCCGGACAATCGGTGGGCGCCGCGGAGGCGGTGTGGCGCGGCGAGGCCCTGCACGCGGTGAACTTCGCGGGCGGCCTGCACCACGCGATGCCGGGCGGCGCCGCGGGCTTCTGCGTCTACAACGACGCGGCGCTCGCCGTCGCCCGCCTGCTGGAGCTGGGGGCCGAGCGCGTCGCCTACGTGGACGTGGACGTGCACCACGGGGACGGCGTCCAGGCCGCCTTCTGGGACGACCCCCGGGTCCTGACGATCTCGCTGCACGAACACCCCAGGACGCTGTTCCCGCAGACCGGTTGGCCCGAGGAGACCGGCGGCCCGGCGGCCGAGGGCAGCGCGGTGAACGTGGCACTGCCGGCCGGCACCGGCGACGAGGGCTGGCTGCGCGCGTTCCACGCGGTGGTGCCGGAGCTGCTGGCCGCGTTCCGGCCCGACGTCCTGGTGACGCAGCACGGCGCGGACACCCACTTCGAGGACCCGCTCGCCCACCTGGCGGTGAGCCTGGACGCGCAGCGCGCGGTGGCGGCCGCCTGCCACGATCTCGCGCACGAGACGGCGGAGGGGCGCTGGGTCGCGCTGGGCGGCGGCGGTTACGCGGTGGTGGACGTCGTACCGCGCAGTTGGACGCACCTGGTGGCGATCGCGGCGGGGCGTCCGATCGAGCCCACCGCCCCGGTGCCGGAGGAGTGGCGGCACGAGGTCTACCGGCGCACCCGGCAAGGGGCGCCGGTGCGGATGACGGACGGGCGCGGCACCGGCTGGCGCGACTTCCACGGCGAGGGATACGACCCGGCCGACCGCCTGGACCAGGCGGTGCTGGCGACGCGGCGCGCGGTGTTCCCCGCGCACGGGCTGCTGCCGTAGCGAACAACGCCGTCCCTGCCCACGGGCCGCAGCCATAAGGGCGGGAACACCGGGGACGGGCGCGTCCCGAAGGGGCGTCACTTCGGGACGATGCGCCCGGATGTGTGACTACTGGGCGGTTCGGGCATGGAGCGAGGGCCGGGGCGTCAGCATGGTCTCTCGTGTGGGCCTCCGGTACGGACGCGGACGCGGCGGCGGACGCCGACGCGCTGAAGGCGTATGTGGTCAGGGTGCGGCTCGCGGGGACGATCGCGACATCCCGGGAGAAGAGCCTGACGCGCTACCGCCTCTTCGCGGCTGGCGACCCGCGCGCGCTGATCGGTCTGGAGCCCGCGAATGACTGGTCCGTGCGTGAAGTGCTTCGAGTGATGGCTGAGCACTGTGGAGTTTCGGCCGATCCTCGGCATACTTCCGGCCTCGATTCGATCGATCCGGACTGTACGGTCGCGGGACTGGATGCCTTCGCGGACCGGCTCGGCGCGGCGGCCGCCCGGCACGCTGCGGTACTGATCGGCACCGGCCACCCGCACCGGCTGCTGGGCTTCTACGGCGGGTTGGCAGACGCCCTCTCGGCGGCGGGATGCACCGTTCTCACCCCGGCGTATGGCCACTGTGTCGACATAGCGACCCGATTCGGGGTACGCACGTACAACCTTGACTACGTACGGGGAGTCGCGCTGATGCGCGAACCGGGCGTGCGGCGCGGGCTCGGTGAGCCGGGCGTGCACACCCACTCCCCCCTCCCGGTTCGTACCGCCCTCGACGCCCTGGCAGACGCCGGCGGGCCGCTTCCCGAGCTGGTGATCGGTGACCACGGATGGGTCTGCGGAGCAGGTCAGCTGGGCTTTGAGGCCATCGGACTGGCGGATACGGACGATCCCGCGCTGTTCGTCGGACAGGCGGAGGGGCGGGTGTCCGCCGTAGTTCCACTTGATGACGCTGTGCGGTCTGATTACTACCGACCGCTTACTCGCTATGTACTCAATCGAGCGTGTCTGTCACAGTAGGCGGCCGATCGCTGCTCCTCTTCCCCACTCGCATCACCCGCCCCTAACCTGGGGAGTGAGCGCACAGCGACGGGGAGTCACCGGAGGGGAAGCCGGTGCCCGTCATGTGCGGAAGGTTCAGGTGTGTCATGGCTGCAGACCAAAGGCCTCTCAATGAGGTCGTGTTCCTGACCGTGGCGGAAGTCGCCACGGTGATGCGAGTGTCGAAGATGACCGTGTACCGCTTGGTGCACAGCGGTCATCTGCCCGCGATCCGAGTGGGGAGGTCGTTCCGGGTCCCGGAGCAAGCGGTCCACGACTACCTCCGTGAGTCCTATGTGGGGGTGGAATCGGCCTGAGGGGCTCAAGAGGACCCTCGGATTACGCCGTAGGCTCGACGCCGGGTAGGCTGGCCCGATGTAGGTAGTGTGGGCTCGGACGCCCCGCACCGAGTGATACGAAGTGAGCGAGGGTAGTCGTGGGCTCTGTTATCAAGAAGCGGCGCAAGCGGATGGCCAAGAAGAAGCACCGCAAGCTGCTCAAGCGCACCCGTGTTCAGCGCCGCAACAAGAAGTAAGCGACGCTGATCGCGATTCCGCAGCCCCCCACCGCACCACGCGGTGGGGGGCTGCGGTGCGTTTGGCGGCGGTTTCGCGGCGCACTCGGAGGGGTGCGGATTGCCGGCCGTCGCGCGGATAGCCGTACGGGCGTTACGAGGGGCCCGGAAAAGCGCGCGGAGCGGCGGTGCGCACCGAGTGGCGGAGCGTGCGGGCACAAGGGCCCGGCCGGGGCGGAAAACCGGCCGACGGGACGGGCAAAGCTCGGGCCAAGGCTTGAAATGGAGCCAGCGGCAACCCGCGGTCATCACAGCGCAACAACGACCCGATAGCGTGGCGTCACAGCTCGGCTCACGCGAGGGACAAGGGTGGGAAGGAAGGGCTGATCTTGGGAAAGGTCGTGCTCGTCACTGGAGTCGCACGGCAGCTGGGGGGCCGGTTCGTACGACGCATTCAGCGCGACCCCGATGTCGACCGGGTGATCGGAGTCGATGCCGTGGCGCCCGAGCACCAATTGGGCGGGGCGGATTTCCTCAAGGCCGACATCAGGCATCCGGCCATTGCCAAAGTGCTGGCCGAGACCAATGTGGACACTGTGGTTCACATGGATATCAACGGCACGCCGCTCGGCGGGCGCGGCGGCCGCGGAAGCCGGGCGACGGTCAAGGAGACCAATGTCATCGGCACCATGCAGCTGCTCGGCGCCTGCCAGAAGGCGCCGCACGTCAAACGGCTGGTGGTGAAGTCCAGCAGCAGCGTGTACGGCTCCGCGCCCCGCGACCCGGCCGTCTTCACCGAGACCACGCCGCCGAAGTCGCTGCCCAGCGGCGGCTTCGCCAAGGACGCCGTCGAGGTCGAGGGGTACGTACGCGGCTTCGCCCGGCGCCGCCCGGACGTCGCGGTGTGCGTGCTGCGCTTCGCCAACATCCTCGGCGCGTGCGCCGACTCGCCGCTCGCCGAGTACTTCTCGCTGCCGGTGCTCCCCACCGTCCTCGGCTATGACCCGCGGCTCCAGTTCGTCCACGAGGACGACGCGATCGAGGCACTGTGCATGGCGTCCGGCAAGCCGCGCCGCGGCACGATCAACAGCGGCACGTTCAACATCGCGGGAGACGGCGCGCTGCTGCTCTCCCAGTGCTCCCGGCGGCTCGGCCGCCCCACGCTGCCGCTGTTCCTGCCGACCGTCACCTGGGCCGGCACCGTGCTGCGCTCCCTCGGCATCACCGACTTCTCGCCGGAACAGATCCGGATGCTCACGCACGGCCGGGTCGTCCAGACGACCCAGATGCGCGAGACACTGGGGTTTCACCCGAAATACACGACGGCGGAGACCTTCGCGGAATTCGCCCGCAGTCGTGGACCCGGGCTGCTGCCGCCCGAGGTCCTCGCCCGTACCGTCGACCGGCTCGCCGCCGTGCTGCCCGCACGCAGCGGCCCGACCCAGTGAGGAGTTCACCCACGATGGCGGACGCCAAGGTCATTCCCTTCGGCGAGGAGCCCCGGTCGCGCAGGAAGGTCAAGCGGCCGGGCCGTGGAGGCCGTCGTACGGCGCTGGCGCCCGTACCGGAACCGCGGCGGCAGGACGGGCCGGAACAGCCGGCCGGGGCGGCGGGGGCGTCCCTGGAGCAGCGCATCGCCGGGGGGCTGCGCTTCCTGCGCCGGCGCCTCACCGGCGAGTACGAGGTCGACGACTTCGGGTACGACGAGGAGCTCACCGACCAGGTGCTGATGTCGGTGCTGCGGCCGCTGTTCGAGAAGTACTTCCGGGTCGAGGTCAAAGGGATCGAGAACATCCCGGCGGACGGCGGCGCGCTGATCGTCGCCAACCACTCCGGGACGCTGCCGCTGGACGGGCTGATGCTCCAGGTCGCGGTGCACGACCACCACCCGGCCGAGCGGCATCTGCGGCTGCTCGCGGCCGACCTGGTCTTCGTCCTGCCGGTGATCAACGAGCTGGCGCGCAAGGCCGGGCACACCCTCGCCTGCGCGGAGGACGCGCAGCGGCTGCTGGAGCGCGGTGAGGTCGTCGGGGTGATGCCGGAGGGCTTCAAGGGCATCGGCAAGCCGTTCGCGGACCGCTACAAGCTCCAGCGGTTCGGGCGCGGCGGGTTCGTGTCCACCGCGCTGCGGGCCGGGGTGCCGATCGTGCCGTGCTCGATCGTGGGCGCCGAGGAGATCTACCCGAAGATCGGGGACGCCAAGACGGTGGCGCGGCTGCTGGGCTTCCCGTACTTCCCGCTGACGCCGACCTTCCCGTGGTTCGGGCCGCTGGGGCTGGTGCCGCTGCCGACGAAGTGGACGATCCAGTTCGGGGAGCCGATCCCGACGGACGGGTATCCGGCGGAGGCGGCGGACGACCCGATGCTGATGTTCAACCTGACGGACCAGGTGCGCGAAACGATCCAGCACACGCTGTACAAGCTGTTGGTGCAGCGGCGGTCGGTGTTCTTCTGAGAGACCGGGCTTTCCCGGGATCGACGGGCTCCTGACGGTGTTCCGCTGAGGACCCGGCCGTACGGGGGCGCTCCTGCGGACGCGCGCGACGCCCCGATGCGGGCACGACGCCCTGACGCCACGCAGCACGATGCCCCGATGCCGTGCGGTGGCACCGGGGCGTCGGCGGGGTCAGCCCAGCGGGTTCTTGCCGTCCAGGCCGATGTCCGGCAGCAGGCCGGGGAGCAGGGGCGGGATCGTGACGTCGGGCTCGTGCGGCGTCTCCTTGCCGTCGCCCTTGCCGTCCGGGGAGGGGGTGTCGGTGTCGGCGGGCGGGTCGAGCAGGCCGCCCGTGCTGCCGCCGAGCAGTCCGTCGTCCTTGCGGGACGGCGAGGAGGACGGCCGGTGCCGGGGCGCCTGGGAGCCGTCGGCCCGGCCGGACGAGGAGGCGCTCTCCCCGGACGGGGCCGGGCGGTCCGTACGGTCCCGGGGGGCGTCGCCGGGCGCGGGAGCCTGGGGGGGCGCTCTCGCGGTGGCTCTCGCCGCCCGGGTGCTTGGGCAGCAGCGAGCGCAGCGGTCCGACCTCTTCGTCTATGGCGTCGAAGACCGAGCTGACCTCGTCGCGCACGTCCATCAGCTGGGCCGGGAGGCGGTCGCGCAGCCTGCTCCAGCTGTCGCGGTGCGACTTGGTGAAGGAGTTGAGGGTCTGGATGGGGCCGAGGGAGCCGTCGCGTTCGTACGCCTGGTGGAGCAGGCGGTGGCCCTCGCCGGCGTCCTCGGTGACGCCCGAGAGGGCCTTGCGGACCTCGGCCAGGATCTCGTGGTCGAGATCGCCGGAGCGGCCGCGTTCCATGAGGCGGTGGGCCTCGAACATGCGGGTGGACGCCTGGTCGAGGAAGAGGCGGCCGCGCTCGGACTCGTCGTCCGCCAGACCCAGCTTGAGGTCTTCCATGCCGCGCTTGAGGCCGTAGAGGGAGTCACCCGGGAGGGCGTCGGAACTGGCGGCGGCGACGCCGCTGAAGGCGCCGGCGGCGACGCCCACCGTCAGGCCGCCCGCCGCGAGCCCCTTGGAGAGCCGGGAGCGCGGGCGCAGCCGGCCCAGGGACTTGGCGGCGCGGTGTGCGCCGCGGGCGCCGCGCTGCTGGGGCACCCGGCTGTCGTCCTCGGCGAAGGCGGCCTCCATGGCCGCGATGAGCTGGGCCCGGTGGACGGTCTTGACCTCGGGGTCCAACTCGGGCCTGGGGAGTTCGCCGAGCGTGCCGGCGACCGCCAACAGCCTTGCTTCTCCGCACGCTTCCGCCGGTGTCCCGGCCTCGTCCTCGGCCGCCGCGCCCGGGAGGACCTGCTCCTCCAGGGCTTGGGCGAAGGCGTTGGCCCGCCGGTGCACCGATACGTTCGCGATCACGGGCGGCACCTCCTCTCGTCATCCCGCTCGACTCCCCGGACTGGCTTGACTATCCAGACTGGCCGGAAGGTTGCACGACAGGCTCGCGTCCACCCGATCGAGTGAGAGGGCGCGGGCATGGCGTGCACCGCAGAGAGTCTGCATTCCGCACAACGAGCGCCGCGGCACTTGGGTTACGCACTCACGATGATCTGACGGAACGGTCACGAACGATCACCAGCAGTCAGTGCCGCGGTGACCGGCGCCGGGCGCGTCGGCGGGCGGGACAGGGGCCACGGAAGAAGGCCGGGCGTCAACATCTGTCCAGGAGATTCAGGCGATCGGAGCGGCGCCCCACGCGTTAGTCCTGGCGTGGGACGGAGCGGACGGCCCGGGACGACGAGGCAGGCGAAGACGCAGATGGGAGCAGGAACGGGGAGACGGGACCGGGGCGTGGCCCGTGGCGCGTGCGGTGGCTCGGGGCGGCGGGACGGCGGTCAGCGGGCGTCGTCCGGGAGGAGCCGCGCCAGGGTCCGTACGGCGCGGTACTGGAGCGTCTTGATGGCGCCCTCGTTCTTCCCCATGACGCGCGCGGTCTCGGCGACCGACAGGCCCTGGAGGAAGCGCAGCGTCACGCACTCCTGCTGCTGCGGGTTGAGTTTGCGGACCGCTTCCAGCAGTGCCGCGTTGGACAGCGATTCCAGGACCGAGTCCTCGGGGCTGCGCTCGACCTCGTTGGCGTCGAGCATCTCCCCGGTGGTCACCTCCAGCCGGAAGCGCGACGACTTGAAGTGGTCGGCGACCAGGTTGCGGGCGATCGTGACCAGCCAGGCGCCGAAGTCGCGGCCCTGCCAGGTGAAGGTGCCGATACGGCGCAGGGCGCGCAGGAACGTCTCGCTGGTCAGGTCCTCGGCCGTGGCCCGTCCGCCCACCCGGTAGTAGATGTAGCGGTAGACCGTGTCGGCGTACTGGTCGTAGAGCCGGCCGAAGGCCTCGGCCTCGCCGGCCTGGGCGCGCTCGACGAGGTCCATCATGCGCCGGCTGTCGCTGTCGGCGGGGCGCCGGGCGGTGGGCGTGCCGGCACCCCGGCGGGTTCTGCCGCCGGTCTTGCCGACCGTGGTGGTGCTTCCGTCGGCCAGGGCGTAGCAGGGTCCGGCGGGGACGGCTGTGGCGAATGCGGGGACGGCGATCGCGGTGGGGACAAAACTGCGCAGGTGGTCGACGAGCGTCGTACGCAGCGTAGCCAGGCCCGAGGCGTCAACCCCGACGTGTGGGTACACGGGACTCCCAGAGGCAGAGCTTCCATCACGTGCAGAGCGGGACCGTTCACCCGTCGTAGGGACGCGTGGGTACCGGTTTGCGTCTGAGGAGAATAACGCTTCGTACAGGCGGCGCTACACCCAGTTGCTCAAATCATCGATTACTTCTGGTCCGTTACGAGTTCATGCCCGATCAAGTATCGATTCCTGAGCAGATATTGATCAGAAAGGAACGTGATCTGCCTGGTTGCGGGCCGTGTTGTGGCGGACCGATGGCAATGGGACTGCCGGGGAAGAGACGGGGGTATGCAATGGGGATTGGCCGGGCCGGGCGCCGGGGGAGCGTCGTGCACAGCCTGTGAGCGGCCGCCGGCCGCCGCCCGGATCAGCCGTGGCCCGGCGTGTCCGCCAGCCATGCGGCGTACCAGTCCCCGAAATCCGGGCCGGGCGTCAGGCTGGGCCAGACCTCCAGGTCGGCGGACCAGACCCGGCCGCGCTGCGCGCCGGTGACGACAAGTCGTATGAATTCACCGCAGCCCGCTTCGGCTATGGCGAGCGTCCCGGCGGTCATCGCTTCCGGGTCGAACCGCTCGCCGGGCCGCGGGCGCCACGCCTCGGTGAAGGGGAAAGGCGTCGCGAGCGCGCCGGGCCTGCGGTCGGATTCGCGGACGTCCTCCGCCGCCCAGCCGTCCGGCGGGCCGGGGTAGGCGCCGGGCCCCGTCAGGGGAAACAGGCCGTGCCGCGGACCGGCGCCGCCGTCGGCGACGCGGAGGACGAAGTCGCGGTACGAAGCGGGCAGCTCCACGCCGTGCAGCGCCTCGAACGCGTGCAGCTCCGCGGCGGGCAGCGGCGGGGCGAGCCGGTAGCGGTGCTGGCCGGCGCCGAAGCGTGCGTACTGGGGGTCCAGACGCGCCAGCTCCGCCACGCGGGTGCGGACCGCGGCCGGGTCCCAGGACGCCGGACCACCGGTGTCCGCTGCCACCGGATGGAAGAACCCCCTCAGCGCCGCCTCCGCTGCAACGCCACCGCCGCGGCCGCGCCCCCCGCGAGCGCCCCGACCCCGGCCGCCGCCGGGATGCCGATCTTGACCGCCTTGCGGCCGGTCCGGTAGTCGCGCAGCCGCCAGCCCTGCTCGCGCGCGTGCTTGCGCAGCCGTCCGTCGGGGTTGACCGCGTACGGGTGGCCGACCAGGGACAACATCGGGATGTCGTTGGCCGAGTCGCTGTAGGCGGCGCAGCGCTCCAGGTCCAGGCCCTCGGCGGCGGCCAGGGCCCGTACGGCCTCGGCCTTGGCGGGGCCGTGCAGCGGTTCGCCGACCAGCTTGCCCGTGTAGACGCCGCCGACGGACTCGGCGACGGTGCCGAGGGCGCCGGTCAGGCCGAGGCGGCGGGCGATGATCGTCGCGGTCTCGACGGGCGCCGCGGTCACCAGCCACACCTTCTGGCCCGCGTCCAGGTGGGCCTGGGCGAGGGCGCGGGTGCCGGGCCAGATCCGCTCGGCCATGTACTCGTCGTAGATCTCCTCGCCGATGGTCATCAGCTCGGAGACGCGGTGGCCCTGGACGATGGACAGCGCGCTGTTGCGGGCGTCCGCCATGTGCTCGGGGTTCTCCGAGCCGATGAAGCGGAAGTAGATCTGCTGCCAGACGAAGCGGGCCAGGTCGCGCTTGTGGAAGAAGCGGCGCTTGTACAGGCCGCGCCCGAAGTGGAAGAGCGACGCGCCCTGCATCACGGTGTTGTCGAGGTCGAAGAAGGCGGCGGCGGAGGTGTCGCCGACGACCGGGAACTCCGGCTCCTCGGCGCGCTGGTCCTGGGCTGCCGCCTCCTGCGCCTCGGCCTCCAGCGAGGACTTGCGCGCGGCTTCGGCCGCGGCCTCGCCGGCCAGCACGCTGCGCGCGGTGGCGGGTCGCCTACGGCGGGTGAACCACCCCGTGGGGAGGTGCACGCCGTAGGGCTTCCTGCGGGGGCGACGGGCGGGCGACGGGTGGGCCATGTAGCTAGCGTAGCCAGGTTGTTCGGTGCGCCTGGTTACGGGCGGATGTCCACCGGCCAGGGCTCGGCCGAAGGTTGCGTTACGGCCATCCCGGTGACGGCGCCGGGCGGTGAGATCGTCCTCCGCCGCGGGGGCGTACGCCGGGCGGTTCCGGTGCCGTACGCGCCGGGGCACGCCGGGCGTAGGGGCGCTCGTACCGGTGCGCGGGCCGGTGCTCGTGCGGTCAGGCGCCCAGGGCCTTGCGCAGCCGCTGGGGGTCGACCCGCCAGAAATCGTGCTGCGCGCCGTCCACGAGGACGACCGGAATCTGTTCCCAGTATTTGCGGTACAGCTCCTGGTCCTGGGTGATGTCCTTCTTCTCCCAGGAGGCGCCGGTCTCGGCGCAGACGCGCTCGATCACTTCCTGTGCGACATCACACAGGTGGCAGCCGGGCTTGCCGATGAGCGTCACCGTGCTGTCGGCCGGGTTCTTGCGGGCGTTGCGGCTGAAGAGGGAGGCCATGCCCGCAATTGTGCCTCCGGCCGGGCCGCCTCGTGCCGTCACCCCGGCCCTGGCCGGGCGGCCGGAAGGCGGGCCCCGGCCGCGAGCGGGCCGCCGGAAAGCGGGTCGGAAAGTAGCCTGAGTCGACTACCATCGATGGGCGATTTGTAGGTTTCCGGGGCATAGCGGTGAGGAGTGAGGACGCGTGCTGCCGTCGGCGCTCCGTTGTTACCGGCGCGAAACGTGTGAACGGTGTGCCGGGGGAGTTGGTTCCGCGAAGCGGTGCAAAAGCCGCGTGACCCCGGTCACTTTGGCCGGACAAAGCGGACACCATCTTTGTGCACGCGTTCACAAAGACATAGCCTGCTGTCGACGGGGCGGTCGGGACATCTACGGCCGTCCACAGCCCCGCTCTACCCGCAGGAGCACCGTGGCAACTGGCCGAACTCACCGACCGGCGACCCGAAGCCGAGGGATTCCCGAGGCCACCGTCGCCCGGCTTCCGCTGTATCTGCGCGCATTGACCGCGCTCTCCGAGCGCTCGGTCCCCACGGTCTCGTCCGAGGAACTCGCCGCCGCCGCGGGGGTCAACTCCGCGAAGCTGCGCAAGGACTTCTCCTACCTCGGCTCGTACGGCACCCGGGGCGTCGGCTACGACGTGGAGTACCTCGTCTACCAGATCTCCCGCGAGCTGGGCCTGACGCAGGACTGGCCGGTCGTGATCGTCGGTATCGGCAACCTCGGCGCCGCCCTGGCCAACTACGGCGGCTTCGCCTCCCGCGGGTTCCGGGTCGCCGCGCTGATAGACGCCGACCCGGCGATGGCGGGCAGGCCGGTGGCGGGCATCGCCGTCCAGCACACCGACGAGCTGGAAAAGATCATCACGGACAACGGCGTCTCGATCGGCGTCATCGCGACCCCGGCGGGCGCGGCGCAGCAGGTCTGCGACCGGCTGGTCGCGGCCGGCGTCACGTCCATCCTGAACTTCGCGCCGACCGTGCTGACCGTTCCGGACGGCGTGGACGTGCGCAAGGTCGACCTGTCGATAGAACTGCAGATCCTGGCCTTCCACGAGCAGCGCAAGGCGGGCGAGGACGCGGGCCACGACGACGAGGACTCCGACGACGCCCGCGCCGTCGCCGCGCGCGAGGCCCGCCGGGCCGTGCGCGAGGTCCGCGAGGCCGCGGCCAAGGCGGCCCCGGCCGCGGACGCCCCCGCCGGCGCGTCCGACCGCAAGGGACCCGACGGGGATGTGCCCGCCGTGATGCCGGCATGAGCCTCCTCGTTGTTGGGCTCAGTCACCGCAGTGCCCCCGTAAGCGTCCTGGAACACGCCGCCATCGCCCCCGAGGCGCGCGGCAAGCTGCTCCAGGACACGGTGTCGGCCGAGCCGGCCGCCGAGGCCGCGGTGCTCTCGACCTGCAACCGCATCGAGCTGTACGCCGACGTGGACAAGTTCCACGCCGGTGTCGCCGAGCTGTCCACCCTGCTGGCCCGGCACAGCGGCGCGGGCCTGGACGAGCTGACTCCGTACCTGTACGTGCACTACGAGGACCGGGCCGTCCACCACCTCTTCTCGGTGGCCTGCGGCCTGGACTCGATGGTCGTGGGCGAGGGCCAGATCCTCGGCCAGATCAAGGACGCGCTCGCGGTCGCGCAGGAACAGCACACCGCGGGCCGCCTGCTCAACGACCTCTTCCAGCAGGCGCTGCGGGTCGGCAAGCGCGCCCACAGCGAGACGGGCATCGACAAGGCGGGCCAGTCCCTGGTCACCTTCGGCCTGGAGCAGCTGGCGGGCGGCACCGACGTCGCCGAGTGGGCCCGGGGCAAGCGCGCCCTGGTCATCGGCGCCGGCTCGATGTCCTCGCTGGCCGCCACCACGCTCGTACGGGCGGGGATCGGCGAACTGGCGGTGGCCAACCGGACGGTGGAGCGCGCCGAGCGGCTGACGCAGATCCTGACCGAGCCGGGCTCGGCGGGCGCGCTGAACGGGCTGACCGCCCGCGCCGTCGCGATGACCGCCGTACAGTCCGAGCTGGCCCTGGCCGATGTCGTGGTCTCCTGCACGGGCGCCACCGGCCTGGTCCTGACCGGCGAGGCGATCGCGGCGGCCGCCGGGACGCGTGCCGCCCGGACCGCGGCCGCCGACGGCCTCACCGGCACCGCCGGGGGCGCCGGCAGCACCGTCGCGCCCGCCGCCGAGCTGGCGCTGCTCGACCTCGCCATGCCGCGGGACATCGACGCCGCCGCCCACCGGACCGAGGGCGTGCGCCTCGTCGACATCGAGACCCTGGCGGACGCGTCCGCGGACGCGCCGATGGCGGCCGACGTGGACCGGGTGCGCGGCATCGTCTCCGACGAGGTGGCCGCGTTCGGCGCGGCGCAGCGGGCGGCGCACATCACGCCGACCGTGGTCGCGCTGCGCACCATGGCGGCGGACGTGGTGGCGAGCGAGATCGCCCGGCTGGACGGCCGGCTGCCCGGCCTGGACGACAAGCAGCGCGCGGAGATCACCCAGACCGTGCGCCGGGTCGTCGACAAACTCCTGCACGCGCCCACCGTGCGGGTCAAGCAGCTGGCCAGCGAACCCGGCGGCGCCGGTTACGCGGACGCGCTGCGCGAACTCTTCGACCTCGACCCGCAGACGGTGGCCGCCGTCAGCCGGGCCGACACGCGGGCAACGGCCCGCACACAGCACGGGAGCGGGCATGACTGACAGCAATCCACGGGCCCTGCGACTGGGGACGCGGCGCAGCAAGCTCGCCATGGCCCAGTCCGGGATGGTGGCCGACGCGGTGCGCGAGGTCACCGGCCGTCCCGTAGAGCTGGTGGAGATCACCACGTACGGCGACACGTCGCGTGAGCACCTGGCGCAGATCGGCGGGACCGGTGTGTTCGTCTCGGCGCTGCGCGACGCGCTGCTCGACGGGACGATCGACTTCGCCGTGCACTCGCTGAAGGACCTGCCCACCGCGCAGCCCGCCGAGCTGGCGCTGGCCGCCGTGCCGAAGCGCGAGGACCCGCGCGACGTGCTGGTGGCGCGCGACGGCCTGACCTTCGAGGAGCTGCCGGACGGCGCCCGCGTGGGTACGGGGTCGCCGCGCCGCATGGCGCAGCTGAACGCCTGGGCGCGTGCGCTGGGCCGGCGGGTGGAGACCGTCCCGATCCGCGGGAACATCGACACCCGTATCGGCTACGTCGAGAAGGGCGAGCTGGACGCGGTCGTGCTGGCCGCGGCCGGGCTGACCCGGATCGGCCGGATCGACGAGGCGACCGACCACCTGTCGCCCGACATGGTTTTGCCCGCCCCCGGCCAGGGGGCCCTGGCGGTGGAGTGCGCCGCGCACAACGCGCAGCTCGCCGCCCAGCTCGCCGAGCTCGACGACCCGTTCACCCGGGCCGCCGTGACGGCCGAGCGTTCCCTGCTCGCCGCCCTGGAGGCCGGCTGCTCCGCACCTGTGGGTGCGCTGGCCGACCTGCAGGCCGACGGGCAGGCTGTCACCGAATTGCGCCTGCGTGGCGTCGTCGGCACGACCGACGGCTCGACGCTGGTGCAGCTGTCCACCACCGGACACGTACCCGCCTCTCTCGGCGACGCGGCGACCCCTGTGAACATGGGGCGCGAACTCGCCGCCGAGATGCTCGCGAAGGGTGCGGCCGGTCTTATGGGGGAGCGAGCACTTTGAACCCCACCGCCCCGAACCACCCTGCCGCCGGTCAGGTCACCTTCATCGGTGCCGGTCCCGGAGACCCGGGACTGCTGACGCTGCGTGCCGTCGAGGCACTGGCGCGCGCCGATGTGCTGATCGCCGACCCGCAGGTGCTCGACGTCGTCCGCGCGCATGCGCGGGCGCATGTGGACACGCCGCAGCAGCCGACGGCTGACGAGGCGTCAACCACCGCCGGTGTCCCTGCTCTTCGGGACACCACCAATCTTGTCATGTCGGCTGTGCGCACCGGCAAGCGGGTGGTGCGTGCGGTGTCCGGCGACCCCGGACTGGACGCGCACGTCGCCGAGGAGATGCTGGCGTGCGCCGCCGAGGGCGTCGTCTTCGAGGTCGTGCCGGGCATCGCCGCCGCGGTCGGCGTGCCCGCGTACGCCGGTGTGCCGCTGCGCGACGCGGACGGTACGGACGTGCGGTTCATCGACGCCCGCACCGCCGACGAGCGCTGCTGGTCGGAGGTGGGCAGCAGCGACGCCACGGCCGTGGTCTCGACCTCGCTGGACGCGGTGGCCGCCGCGGCCGCCGAGCTGGTCTCCGCGGGCCGCAAGCCCGACACGCCGATGACGGTCACCGTCGCCGGTACGACCACGCGCCAGCGCACCTGGAACGCCACGCTCGGCTCGGTGGCCCAGGTGCTGAAGGCCGCGAAGGTGCTGCCGTCGGCGGACGGCGGGCAGCCGGTCATAGCCGTGGTCGGTGAGCGCGGTGCCGCGGCCCGGCGCGACCAGCTCTCGTGGTTCGAGAACAAGCCGCTGTTCGGCTGGCGGGTCCTCGTGCCGCGCACCAAGGAGCAGGCCGCCTCGCTCTCCGACCAGCTCGTCGAGTACGGCGCGGTGCCGCACGAGGTGCCGACCATCGCCGTGGAGCCGCCGCGCACCCCGCAGCAGATGGAGCGCGCGGTCAAGGGCCTGGTCACCGGCCGGTACGAGTGGATCGCCTTCACCTCGGTCAACGCCGTCAAGGCGGTCCGGGAGAAGTTCGAGGAGTACGGCCTCGACGCCCGCGCGTTCGCCGGGATCAAGGTCGCCGCGGTGGGCGAGCAGACCGCCAAGGCGCTGATCGCCTTCGGCGTGAAGCCCGACCTCGTACCGTCCGGCGAGCAGTCGGCGGCCGGGCTGCTGGAGGACTGGCCGCCGTACGACCCGGTCTTCGACCCGATCGACCGGGTGTTCCTGCCGCGCGCCGACATCGCCACCGAGACGCTGGTGGCGGGCCTGATCGAGCTGGGCTGGGAGGTCGACGACGTCACGGCCTACCGGACCGTACGGGCCTCGCCGCCGCCGCAGGAGACCCGCGAGGCGATCAAGGGCGGCGGGTTCGACGCCGTGCTGTTCACCTCGTCCTCCACGGTGCGCAACCTGGTCGGCATCGCCGGCAAGCCGCACAACGTGACCGTGATCGCCTGTATCGGCCCGGCCACCGCCAAGACCGCCGAGGAGCACGGGCTGCGCGTGGACGTCATGTCGCCCGAGCCGTCGGTGCACAAGCTGGCCGAAGCGCTCGCGGAGTTCGGGGCGGCGCGGCGCGATGCCGCGCTGGAGGCCGGGGACCCGGTCACCCGCCCGAGCGAGCGCCGGCCCGGATCGCGTAGGAGGGCTCGCAGTTGAGCAGCAGTACGTACGGCAACTTCCCCGGCGGCCGGCCGCGCCGGCTGCGCACCACGCCGGCCATGCGCCGGATGGTCGCCGAACACCGCCTGCACCCGGCGGACCTGATCCTGCCCGCGTTCGTGCGGGAGGGGATCTCGGAACCGGCGCCGATCGGGGCGATGCCGGGCGTCGTCCAGCACACCCGTGACACGCTGCGGAAGGCCGCCGTCGAGGCGGTCGGGGCGGGCGTCGCCGGGATCATGCTGTTCGGTGTGCCGGAGGACGCGAAGAAGGACGCGGCCGGCTCGGCCGGCACGGATCCGGACGGCATCCTCCAGCAGGCGATCCGCGATGTGCGCGCCGAGGTCGGCGACGACCTGGTGATCATGTCGGACCTGTGCCTGGACGAGTTCACCGACCACGGCCACTGCGGTGTCCTGGACGCCGACGGCCGGGTGGACAACGACGCGACGCTGGAGCGCTACGCCGAGATGGCGCAGGTCCAGGCCGACGCGGGCGTCCACGTGGTGGGCCCGAGCGGCATGATGGACGGCCAGGTCGGCGTCATCCGCGACGCGCTGGACCAGACCGGCCACGAGGACGTCTCGATCCTGGCCTACACCGCGAAGTACGCCTCCGCCTTCTACGGTCCGTTCCGCGAGGCCGTCGGCTCGTCCCTCAAGGGCGACCGCAAGACCTACCAGCAGGACTACGGCAACTCCCGCGAGTCGCTGCGCGAGCTGGCGCTCGACCTCCAGGAGGGCGCCGACATGGTCATGGTCAAGCCGGGCATGCCGTACCTGGACGTGCTCGCCAGGATCGCCGACTCGGTGGACGTGCCGGTCGCCGCGTACCAGATCTCCGGCGAGTACGCGATGATCGAGGCCGCCGCCGAGAAGGGCTGGATCGACCGCGACCCGGCGATCCTGGAGTCCCTGACCGGGTTCAAGCGGGCGGGGGCCGACATGATCCTGACGTACTGGGCGACGGAGGTCGCGCGGAAGCTGTAGTTTCCGCGCGGCCCGGACGGCGGCGCTCCGCACGGAGCGCCGCCGTCGTGCTGCCTACGGCCGCCGATACGGGCGCCAACTCCCGTACCACGCGAGGCGATTGGCCGGTTCCGTGACTTGTGCCCCCTTCGTGGTGTCCACATAATCGCAACGCTCTGCCGCGTCGTGGCGCCGCTTCCCCCACGCACGTCCCGTTCCGATGGCACCTCGTACGCATGCGTTTGGCATGAGCAGGTCACGCGGGGTCCGGCGCCGGCCGGGCCCGAACCACCCCCTCGGAGAGGAAGTCCGTTGACCCGTTCCGCGAGATTCCTGAAGAGATCCGTCGCACTCGGCGCCATCGCCCTGGCGGCCCTGTCGCTGCAACCCGGCGCCGCGAGCGCCGCCACCGAACCGACACCGTCGGGCGGCACCCCCGGTACGCGGATCGTCGGCGGTGTGCCCGCCGCGCAGGGCGAGTTCCCGTTCATGGTGCGGCTGTCCATGGGCTGCGGCGGCGCGCTCTACCGACAGGACGTCGTGCTCACCGCCGCGCACTGCGTGAGCGGCAGCGGCAACAACACCTCCATCACCGCCACGGCCGGTGTCGTCGACCTCCAGAGCTCCAGCGCGATCAAGGTCAGGTCCACCAAGGTGCTCCAGGCGCCCGGCTACGACGGCTCCGGCAAGGACTGGGCACTGATCAAGCTCGCCCGTCCGATCAACCTGCCCACGCTGCGTACGGCCACGGACGGCCGTTACGACCAGGGCGAGTTCACCGTCGCCGGGTGGGGCGCGACCCGGGAGGGCGGCGGCCAGCAGCGGTACCTGCGCAAGGCGACGGTGCCGTTCGTCGACACCCCGACCTGTCAGCAGGCGTACGGCAGCGCCTACATACCCGGCGAGGAGATCTGCGCCGGGATCATGCGGACCGGCGGCGTGGACACCTGCCAGGGCGATTCCGGTGGCCCGATGTTCCGCAAGGACGACGCGGGCGCGTGGGTGCAGGTCGGCATCACGAGCTGGGGCGAGGGCTGCGCGCGGCCCGGCAAGCCGGGCGTCTACACGCGGGTGAGCGCCTTCTCGCAGGCCATCGCGAAGGCGGCGGACCAGCTGTGACGCGCTGACGTCCGGGCGGGCGGGTGTCCGCGGCGGGCCGGCCGACGGGCCGTGTCGCCGCCACCCGCCCGCAACGGACGTCCGATTGGTCCGAACCACGCGAATGCGGATACGTCGCCGTACTCGGGAAGTTGGCCGGTTTCAGAACCTTGTGCGTCTTTGGTGCGCGTCCACATAATCACAACGCTCCAGCAACGTCGTGGCACTTCCGGCGCAGTACTGCGCTGCGGTGGTGTCCCGGTGTGCTGTGCGCACGAGTTGGACACCGATGCCTCCGACGCGAGAGGGAAGTCCTTGAAGCGCTCCGCGAGATGTATCAAGAGATCCATAGCCGTCGGCGCCGCCGTGGCGGCGGCCGTCGCACTCCAGTCGACCGGCGGCGCCAGCGCCGCGCCCGCCCCCACGCCGACGCCCGGCCAGCAGATCATCGGCGGGCCGCCCGCCAAGCAGGGCGAGTTCCCGTTCATGGTGCGGCTGTCCATGGGCTGCGGCGGCTCCCTCATCCGTGAGGACGTCGTGCTCACCGCCGCGCACTGCGTGGACGGCAGCGGCCCCAACACGTCCATCACCGTCACCGCGGGCGTCGTGGACCTCCAGAATCCCAAGGCGATCAAGGTGAAGTCCAAGGAGGTCGCCCAGGCCCCCGGCTACAACGGCAAGGGCAAGGACTGGGCCCTGATCAAGCTGGCCACGCCGATCAAGGGCCAGGAGACGCTGCATCTCGCCGAGGACGACAACTTCGACCGCGGTACGTTCACGATCGCGGGCTGGGGCGCCAGCCGCGAGGGCGGCACCCAGCAGCGCTACCTGCGCAAGGCCAAGGTCCCGTTCGTGAACACGGCCACCTGCAAGCAGGCGTACGGCGACCAGCTGACCCCGAGCGACGAGATCTGCGCCGGCTTCATGGCGGAGGGCGGCGTGGACACCTGCCAGGGTGACTCCGGCGGCCCGATGTTCCGCCGCGACGAGGACGGCGACTGGGTCCAGGTCGGCATCACCAGTTGGGGCGAGGGCTGCGCGCGGCCCGGCAAGCCCGGCGTCTACACGAAGGTGAGCGCCTTCTCCGCGCAGATCGAGAAGGCCGCCAACAAGCTGGCGGGCTGAGCGACGCGTCCGGGTGCCCGTCGGCCGACGGGCACCCGTGCCGTGCCGTTGCCTCTTCCCCGCTTCCCGCATCCGGGATATCGTCCCGGATATGGGAAGCGAAGCGCGGTCCGGCGCCCCTGGCGTCGTTCCACCCCCTGCGATCGAGCCCCGACTCGCCGCCCGGCTGGCCGAGTTGCGTACGGAGCGCGGCTGGTCGCTCGACGAACTGGCCCGGCGTACGGACGTGAGCCGCTCGACCCTCTCGCGCCTGGAACGCGCCGAGATCAGCCCCACGGCGGCCCTGCTGAACCGGCTGTGCGCCGCGTACGAGCGTCCGATGTCCCGCCTGCTGGCCGAAGTCGAGGCGGAGCCTCCTCAACTGGTGCGCGCCGGCGAGCAGTCCGTCTGGCACGACGCCCCCTCCGGCTTCACCCGCCGGTCGGTCTCACCGCCCCACCCCGGCCTACGGGGCGAGGTCGTCGAAGGCACGCTCCGTCCCGGCGCGGACATCGCCTACGACAGCCCGCCACCCGTACCCGGCCTGGAACAGCACATCTGGCTGCTGGCCGGCGAACTGGAAATCACCACAGGCGACACGGCACACACCCTCCGCACGGGCGACTGCCTCCGCTTCCGCCTTTGGGGGCCGACGCGCTTCCGGTGTACGGGGGCGACTGCGGCGCGCTACGCCCTGCTGGTGGTCCTGCCATGAGCAGCGCCACGACGTCCACCCTCACCCGCCTCACCCCCGCCGCCTTCGACCGCAGCGTCCCGGGCCTGGCCGCCCTCCTCGCCGACACCGTCGCGGGCGGCTCCTCCCTGGGCTTCACGGCTCCCTTCGACCGTGAAGCGGCGGCGGCCTGGTGGCGGACCCAGCGCCCCGCCGTGGCGTCCGGCACCCTGGACATCTGGGCGGCCGAAACCCCCGAAGGCGTCATGGGCACCATCAGCCTCGCCCACCCCCACAAACCCAACGCCCGCCACCGCGCCGAAATCGTCAAACTCCTCGTCCACCCGGCTGCCCGAGGCCAGGGCCTGGGCCGCGCCCTCCTCACCACCGCCGAACAGGCCGCTGCCCGCTCCGGCTTCCGCCTCCTGCTCCTCGACACGGAGACGGACAGCGCGGCGGATTGTCTCTACCGGCGCGCGGGCTGGACGCCGTACGGGACGGTTCCGGCCTATGCGGCGGACCCGGGCGGGGAGTTGCGGGATTGCACGTTTTTTTACAAGGAGGTGGGGTGAGGGGCGAGGGCGCTGTTCTTGATGGCGTCTATGAGGGAGCCGAGCTGGGATTTAGTGGTGGTGAGCACCGTGTGGGGGGCCTCGCTCTCCCGGATTCGTATGGTGTGGTCGGGGGATGCGGATAGGCTCAAGCAGTTGCTGGAGTCCGCGCAGTAGGACGACTTCTGCCAGTGGGTGGACGGCACGATCACGCCTTTCAGAGTTCGTGGGCGATGCTGTGAATGAAGTCCCGGGAAGCGGCAGCGGTGAGGGCCTTTCGAGTCAGCAGCTCCACGACGGCTCGATATCGCGACAGTTGGGCAGCTGCGTCGTGAAACACGGGCCCGCCCATTTGATCGAGCTGCACCGTGTCGAGCTCCGGCGTCGGTCCGGCGGCATACATGATCGTCTGCCCGGAGCCAGGAAACTCACCTGCGGAGAACGGGATGACCAGAACGGTGACGTTGTCACGTTCACTCGCCGCGATGATGTGCTCAAGCTGCTTGCGTGCGACCGAGGGGCCGCCGAACTGCATCCGTAGGGCCGCCTCGTGAATGACCGCGGTATAGGGGGCCGCACCGTCCCGGTAAATGGCGGCCTGACGCTTGATGCGGAATGAGGTGCGGTGCTCGACCTCGTGCGGCGGCAAGGGTGGTACACCCTGGTTGAAGACGACGCGCGCGTGGTCGATGGTTTGCAGGAGGCCGGGCAGTGTGGAGGTCTGTGCCGTTCGGATCTCGGTGGCGTGGAATTCCATCTCGGCGATGTCGAGTTGCCCGGCGGGCAGGGTCCCGCGGTATTCCTCCCACCAGTGACGGGTGCGATCTCCGGCCATGGCCGCGAGCGCCTCGATGAGGGCCTGGTTCCCGCAAGCGTAGTTGCACGCCAACGTGCGCACGCGGGTGGCACTGATCCCGGCACGACCGCGCTCGATGTTGCTGATGCGCGCTTGATCGACACCTAGCAGGGAACCGGCGGCCGAAGCGGTCATACCAGCGCTCTCGCGGAGTTTGCGCAGCTCGGCGCCCAGACGTTGCTGGCGCACTGTCGGTGTGGTCCTGGGCGGCATCGACCCTCACTCTCATGTCGCGCACAGTCTGCCGGTGCAGCCAGTCATGGTCCAGAGGAGCAAGTATGTGCCGAAAGTTGGTGCATGACGACCCCCAGTGGCGCTACCGTGTGTCGCGCATCACTCACGCTCCGCGTGGGTCAACAGCGCATCCGCAACGGAGGCTTCGCATGTCCGGTGGCTGGGAGTACGCGTTCGAGATGTCCGACAATCCGCTCGCTCCGCGCGTCGCGCGGCGGGTGGTGCGGCTGGTGCTGGAAGAGCACGGGGAGGCGGAACTGGTCGACGGGGCGGAGCTGTTGGCGTCGGAGTTGATCGCCAACTCGTACCGGTACGCGGAGGGCCCCGCCAACGTGCGGGTGAAGCGGATCGGGGCGCGTCTGCGCGTCAGCGTGTGGGACGGGAATCCGGAGCTGCCGATCTTCGACGCGGCCGCGGTGGCCGGACCGGCGGCCGAGGCCGGGCGGGGGCTGGGGCTGGTCAGGTTGTGTGCCGAGAACTTCGGCGGCTTCGCTTACGGGGCGGGGGCGTTGGGGTCGGGTGGGGGGAAGGTGATGTGGTTCGAGTTGGGGGAAGGGTGTCCGTTGCGGAGTGGTGAGGGTGGGAGCGGGCTCGGGTGAGGTGGGTCGTTGCCGTACCGGCGGCCGTGGGGAGCGCCCGGCCTCAGGGCTGGGGGCTGGGGTAGGGCGCTGCGTACGGTGCGGCGGGGAGCTGCTGCATTCGGGTCAGTTTGCGAATGAACAGGATGGCGAGGGCGGCCGCGGCGATGTCCAGGAGGTCGGACAGCGCGACCACCGACACGGCCAGGCGGATGGTGTCCGGCAGTTGCGCCTTGTCGTAGAGGGTGTTGCCGATCCGGCCGACGACCAGCGACACGACCCACAGCGTCCACCAGGCCCGTACCGGCGCGAGCGAGACCGTACGCCAGGAACCGTCGGGCGCCGACTGGGCGCTGGCCTGCCAGGTCTCCTTGGCGACGCGGTACGGCAGCCACAGGTTGCCGATGGGGACGAACCAGGAGCCGATGGCCCAGCCGCGCCCCAGGGTGCACACATCGCGGGTGTAGTGCTCGGCGTTCACCCGGGAGCGGTGGAACCAGACGATGAAGACGACGGCGGTGGCGAGCAGGACGCTGCTCTGGAGGACGGCGGCCAGCGCGTACAGGGCATCGGCCCGGTCGGCCTCCTGCTTGGACACGGTAGCCAGATCGCCCAGCAGCGCCCGCATGTTCAGGTCGGCGCCGAGTGCGAAGAGGTCGGTGGCGATGACCGCGTACAGCAGGACGGAGACGGCGGTCGCCAGGCCCTTGGTCGGGCGGAGTGCCGGGCCGCCGGTGGGCGGGAATCCGTCGTACGGGGGGACGGGTATGTGGGACATGGGGCGGTAACTCTCCTGCGCGAGTAAATGCCCGTCCTTGGGCGGAAGGAGAGGAATTTACGGGATGGTGTGTGCCTCTGCAAACTGCCCCGGCCGGAGGTGACGGCCGGGGCAGCGAGGGGGAGAGGTGTGGGGCGACCGGCTCAGGCCGTGGTGACCGCTTCGGACATGACGGTGGCCGCCTTGACGACCAGGGGAGTGTCGCCCGAGGCGGTGGGCTGCGTCGGCTTGTGGGTGAAGAGGGCGAGGACGACCGGGGCGCCGTCGGGGGTCCAGGCGATGGCCACGTCGTTGCTCGTACCGTACGTGCTGCCGCCGCCGGACTTGTCGGCCACCTTCCAGTCCTTCGGCAGGCCCTTGCGGAACCTCTCCACGCTGGTGGTGTTGCGCAGCAGCCAGTCGGTCAGCAGCGCGCGGTCCGGGCGGTCCAGGGCGTTGCCGAGGACGAGCCGCTGGTAGGTGCGGGCGATGGCGTACGGGGCGGTGGTGTCCGTACGGCGGTCCGGCTCGGCGGAGTTCAGCTCCGGCTCCCAGCGGTCGAGGCGGGTCACCGGGTCGCCGAGGGAGCGGCAGAAGCGGGTGATGGCGGTCGGGCCGCCCAGCTCGCGCAGGAGGAGGTTGCCGGCGCAGTTGTCGCTGTAGCGGATCGTCGCGTCGCACAGCGCACGTATGGTCATGCCGGTGTCGATGTGGTCCTTGGTGACGGGCGCGTGGCCGGACTTCGTCACGTCGGCAGCGGTGTAGTGGACGACGCGGGACAGCTGGGTGCCGTCGTGGTCGAGGTCGCGCAGCACCGCCGCGGCGGCGAGCGTCTTGAAGACGGAGCAGATCGGGAACAGTTCGTGGGCGCGGTGGAGCAGGGTCGCGCCGGTGGCGAGGTTGAGGGCGAAGACGCCCACTCTGGCCTGGTGTTCCCGCTCCAGGGCGCGCAGTCGGCGGACGGCGGCGAGGTTTCCGGACGAGGTGGTTCCGGGCCGGGTGGTTCCGGACGGGACCGCTCCGGCCGATGCCGCGCTCGCCGTCGTGGAGCCGAGGGCGAGCGCGCCGCCGAGGCCGAGGCCGACGCCGAGCACGGACCGCCGGGTGAGTGACGTCGTGGGCTTGCGCATGGTGTGTCCTTTCCCCAGTCCCCCGGTTGGCTGTTGCTGGTGGGGACGTTGGGGCGGAGGGGTTGGTTGCGGCAAGCCCGGCGGCGCCGTGGCTGCTGTTGGAGGGCGTCTGGAGCCGATGCCGTCGCGTCTAGAGCGCGTCGTCCAGTGCGCTCTGCCAGTACGTGACCTGGGCGGAGTCGTCGATGTACGTGCCCTTCGGCAGCGCGGGACGGGCCGAGCGGTCACCGTAGCCGCCGTCCCGGTTCGCGAAGAACACCTCCAGGCTGCGCACCGTCTTCCCGCCTTCGGCCTCACCGCTGGCGTCCGACGTGCGAACGGCCGCGTACGCGGACCGGCCCGGCTCGACGGACACCACGGCCTGCGGCTTGCTGTCCTGCCGCACCGCGGTGGGCGCCTGGGCGTCGTCGAAGCGCAGGGCCGGGTAGTGGTAGGCGTCGCAGCGGGTCGAACCGGTGTTGGTGAGGGTGAGCAGCAGGTGATTGATGGGGCGGCTGAGCTTGGAGACGGTCACCTTGGTGTTGGCCGCGGTGCAGGCCGTGGACTTCCCGCCGGTCGCGGTGCCGTGCTTGCCTCCGCCGCCGGCCTTGGTGGGAGTCGCGTTCGAGCCGTGGCCGCCCTGTGGGCCCGCGCCCGTGGGGGACTTGGCCGACGGGCCCGTACCGCCGGAGCCACCCGCGCCGTCCGAAGGAGCGGAACCGGCGGAGGCGTGGGGCCCGGCGGAGACCGCGGGCTGCTCCGCCCCGGCCGCTTTTTTGCCGTCCTCACCGCCGCCGCACGCGGTCAGCGAGAAGGCGGCGGCGACGGCCGCGGCGGAGGCGGCGATCCGGGTGGTGCGGGTGGTGCGGGCGGTGCGGGTGGTGAAGAGGCGCGAGGGCATGGGTGGTTCTCCCCGTGGAACGGAAGGGCGTGGACGAGGGCGGTGGGTCAGGTGCCGTTCAGTACCGCTGCGATGACGACGACACAGAGGGCGAGAACGCTCAGTGCCGCGAAGTCGGCAAGGTCGAGACGGCGATCGGGACGACAGCGGGAACGGGTCCGCACGGCTGCTCCCCGGTAGGGCCCCGGTCGGGGCGTCTGCGGTGGTCACAGCCTGTGCGACGGTCCGTCCCGGCCACAACAGCCGCCCCGACATACGGGACGCTGGAACGAATACGCGTACGCTGACCTGGGGGAATGGGGGTTCCCTGGAACGCGGTCGTGGGATGGGGCACGAGGGGGAAGCAGTGGGAACGGCATCCGGCACGGACGGCTTCGCGGCGCTGCTGCGCACGTTGAAGACGAGGTCAGGGCTCAGTTACGGGGCCCTGGCCAAACGCCTGCACATGAGTACGTCCACGCTGCACCGCTACTGCAACGGCGACGCGGTGCCGACGGATTACGCACCCGTGGAGCGGCTGGCCCGGGTGTGCGGCGCGAAGCCGGAGGAACTGGTCGAGCTGCACCGCCAGTGGATCCTGGCGGACGCGGCGCGGGGGAGGCGGACGGCGGAGGCCGGCACCGTAGCGGAGACCGGCCCGGCGGCAGAGGCCGCTCCGGAACCGGAGGCCGCCGTTCCGGAGCCCGCTGATGCGGACCCCGTGGAGCCGACGCCCGCACCGGTCCCCACCACCCGAGAACCCACCTCAAAACCCACCCCGGCCCCCACCCCCAAACCCACCCCCAAACTCCGCCTGGCCCTGGCCGCCGCAGCCGTGGTGGCCCTGGCCGTCCCCGTAGCCGTCGCCGTGACCTCCTCCGGCGCGGACGGTGGGGGTACGGGTACGGCCGACGCGCGCGTGGCCGAGCGCCCCGGCCAGGGCGGGCGCGGCCCGGCCACCGGCGGTGGCACGTCCGGTTCGCCCTCCGCCACCGCCTCCTCCGGTACGAGCGACGAGCCGACGCGGGGCAGCCTTTCGCCCACCCCGAGCCCGAACGCCTCCACCCCCGGCGGCGGTGCGGGCGGCGACGAGGGCATGGCCGCCGGGAGCAAGCGGAGCAGCGGCACCCCGCTTACCGCCGATGTCCGGATGAACAACTGGGGCAACCCCTGTGACCGCTGGTATCTGCTCGACAAGCCGCCGGCCAAGGTGCCTCCGCCGCCCTCCGGCCCGGACGCGCGCGGCTGGGCGAACGCGCTGGGCGCGGTGCCCGGCGGGCACCTGCGGATCTCGGTGGCCGTGCAGGGCACGGGGGACGAGGCCGTCGTCCTCCACTCGCTGAACGTACGGACCGCCGCGCGGACGCCCGCGCCGGCGGGTTCGGCGTTCTCCATGGGCAACGGCTGCGGCGGCGGGCTCACCCCGGCGTCGTTCGACGTCGCACTGGACGCGCCGCAGCCGCTGATGCGGCCGGTGGCCGGGGAGCAGGGGGACCGGAAGATCCCGGCGACCGACTTCCCGTTCAAGGTGTCGGCGTCCGACCCGCAGATGCTCTACGTCGACGCGCACACCGAGGCGAACGACGTGAGCTGGTACCTGGAGCTGGAGTGGAGCAGCGGGGGCCGGCGCGGCACGCTGCGCCTGGACGACCACGGCAGGCCGTTCCGTACGAGCGCGATGGAGGGGCGGGCGGCCTACCACTATCGGCACGACCAGGGCGTATGGGAGCCCGCCGAGTACTGAGGACGGGCGGGGAAAAGAAGACGCAAGGACACGGACAAGGGCAAATGACAAAGGGAAGGCCCCGCCGGAACCCATCGTTCCGGCGGGGCCTTTCCCGTACGCGTCAGGCGGGCGTCAGAGCCGCTCGGGCGTGCGGATGCCCAGCAGCGCCATGCCGCGGTGCAGCGTGCGCGCCGTCAGCTCGCACAGGAACAGGCGGTTCTCGACCTGCTCGCTGCCGCCCTCGGCCTTCAGGACCGGGCACTGGTCGTAGAAGGTCGTGTAGAGGGAGGCGAGGTGGTACAGGTACGCGGCCAGCTTGTGGGGCTCGTGGCCGGCCGCGGCCTCGTGCACGGTCTCCGCGAACTGGTCCAGGTGCAGGCCCAGCGCGCGCTCGGCGGGGGCCAGCGCCAGCTCCGGGTGGGCCTTGGGCGCGGCGGTCCCGGCGTTGCGGAAGATGGAGCGGATACGGGCGTACGCGTACTGGATGTAGACGCTGGTGTCGCCGTTGAGCGAGACCATCTGGTCCAGGTCGAACTTGTAGTCGCGGGCGGCCGAGGTGGACAGGTCCGCGTACTTCACCGCGCCGATGCCGACCTGCTGACCGTTCTCGACGATCTCCCGCTCGGTCAGGCCGATGTTCTCGCCCTTCTCCCGCACCACGGCGGTCGCCCGCTCCACCGCCTCGTCGAGCAGGTCCACCAGGCGGACCGTCTCGCCCTCGCGGGTCTTGAACGGCTTGCCGTCCTTGCCGAGCACGGTGCCGAAGGCGAGCTGTACGGCCTGGACGTCCTCGCCCAGCCAGCCGGCCCGGCGGGCGGTCTCGAAGACCATCTTGAAGTGCAGCGACTGGCGGGCGTCGACCACGTACAGCAGGGTGGACGCGCCGAGGTTGCCGACCCGGTCGCGGATGGCGGACAGGTCGGTGGTCGCGTAGCCGTAGCCGCCGTCGGCCTTCTGGACGATCAGCGGGGTCGGGTTGCCGTCCGGGCCCTTGATGTCGTCGAAGAAGACGCAGAGCGCGCCGTCGGAGCGGACCGCGACGCCGGACTCCTCCAGCAGGCGGCAGGTCTCCGCCAGCATGGCGTTGTAGCCGGACTCGCCGACCACGTCCGCGTCCCGGATCTCCATGTCCAGCTTGTCGAAGACCGAGTAGAAGTAGACCTTCGACTCGTCGACGAAGCGCTGCCACAGGGCGAGCGTCTGCTCGTCGCCGGCCTGGAGGTCCACCACCCGGCGGCGCGCGCGCTCCTTGAACTCCGGATCGGAGTCGAACAGCGCGCGGGAGGCCTTGTAGAGGCGGTTGAGGTTGGACATGGCCTCTTCACCGGAGGCTTCCGAGGACTGGGCGTCGCTCTTGTGGTCCAGCTCGTGCGGGTGCTCGATCAGGTACTGGATGAGCATGCCGAACTGGGTGCCCCAGTCGCCGATGTGGTGGCGGCGGACCACCTTCTCGCCGGTGAACTCCAGGATCTCGACCATCGCGGCGCCGATCACGGCGGAGCGCAGATGGCCGACGTGCATCTCCTTGGCGACGTTCGGCTGGGCGTAGTCGATGACCGTGGTGCCGGCGTGCTCGGCGTACGGCACGCCCAGGCGGTCGTCGGCGGCGCGGGCGGCCAGCGTCCGCACGATCGCCTCGTCGGAGAGGGTGATGTTCAGGAAGCCGGGGCCGGAGACCTCGATCTCCTTGATCACGTCACCGGTGGGGAGCTGCCCGACGACCTTCGAGGCCAGCTCGCGCGGGTTGCCCCCCAGCTTCTTGGCCAGCGCGAGCATGGCGTTGGCCTGGAAGTCGGCCCGGTCGCTTCGTCGCAGCAGCGGGTCGGCGGCGCCGGCCTCCGGCAGGGCTGCCGAGAGGGCGTCCGCGACGCACTGGTTGACCGTGGCTGCGAGGGAAGGGACCGAAGTCATGGAATGAAGGCCGTTCCGTTGAAGTGGAAAGGGTTTGCCACCGAGTATCCCATGGCGGTTCCATCGGTTTTCCACAGGGAAAATCCGGCTCCGGCTCCGTCTGGGAGAATGGGGCCGTCAGGCTGTCGAGTGGTGAGAAGAGGAAGGGCCGATCGTGGCTCAGCAGAGCACCGAGACCGACTGGGTCTCCAGGTACGCGGACGAGGTCATTGCCGAGGCGGAGCGCCGCGCCCCCGGCAAACCGATCGTCTGCGCCTCGGGCCTCAGCCCTTCCGGCCCGATCCACCTCGGCAACCTCCGCGAGGTGATGACCCCCCACCTGGTCGCCGACGAGATCCGCCGCCGCGGCCACGAATGCGTGCACATCATCTCCTGGGACGACTACGACCGGTACCGCAAGGTTCCGGCCGGTGTCCCGGGCATCGACGAGTCCTGGGCCGAGCACATCGGCAAGCCGCTGACCTCGGTCCCGGCCCCGGAAGGCTCCGCGTACCCGAACTGGGCCGCGCACTTCAAGGCCGCCATGGAGGAGGCGCTCACCGAGCTGGGCGTGGAGTACCGCGGCATCAGCCAGACCGAGCAGTACACCTCCGGCGCGTACCGCGAGCAGATCCTGCACGCGATGAAGCACCGCACCGAGATCGACGCCGTCCTGGACCGCTACCGCACCAAGGACAAGGCGACCGGCGAGCCGAAGAAGAAGCAGCCCCAGAAGCAGCAGAAGCCGGTCGACGAGGCCGAGCTGGCGGCGGCGGAGGGCTCCGGCGCGGCCGGTGAGGACGACGGCAGCGCCGCCGGCGCCGAGTACTTCCCGTACAAGCCGTACTGCACCGCCTGCGACAAGGACCTCACCCAGGTCACGTCGTACGACGACGAGACCACCGAGCTGGCCTACACCTGCACCGCGTGCGGCCACGCCGAGACCGTGCTCCTGAAGGAGTTCGACCACGGCAAGCTGGTCTGGAAGGTCGACTGGCCGATGCGCTGGGCGTACGAAGGCGTGATCTTCGAGCCGTCCGGTGTGGACCACTCCTCGCCGGGCTCGTCGTTCGTGGTCGGCGGGCAGATCGTGCGCGAGGTCTTCGGCGGCGCGCAGCCGATCGGCCCGATGTACGCCTTCGTGGGCATCAGCGGCATGGCCAAGATGTCCTCCTCCAAGGGCGGCGTGCCCACCCCGGGCGACGCGCTGAAGATCATGGAGGCCCCGCTGCTGCGCTGGCTGTACGCCCGCCGCAAGCCCAACCAGGCCTTCAAGATCGCCTTCGACCAGGAGATCCAGCGGCTGTACGACGAGTGGGACAAGCTGGAGGCCAAGGTCGCCGACGGCTCGGCGCTGCCCGCCGACGCGGCCGCGCACTCCCGCGCGGTCCGCACGGCCGCCGGTGAGCTGCCCCGCACCCCGCGCCCGCTGCCGTACCGCACCCTCGCCTCGGTGGTCGACATCACCGGCGGGCACGACGAGCAGACCCTGCGCATCCTCGGCGAGCTGGACCCGGCGAACCCGGTCACGTCCCTGGACGAGACCCGCCCCCGGCTGGACCGCGCGGAGTACTGGATCAACACCCAGGTCCCGGCCGACCAGCGCACGATCGTGCGCGAGGAGCCCGACACCGAGCTGCTCGGCTCGCTGGACGAGCAGGGCCGCGAGTCGCTGCGCCTGCTGCTGGACGGCCTGGACGAGCACTGGTCGCTGGACGGCCTGACCACGCTCGTCTACGGCGTCCCGAAGATCCAGGCCGGTCTGACGCCGGAGGCCAAGCCGACGCCGGAGCTGAAGGTCGCCCAGCGCGCGTTCTTCGCGCTGCTGTACAACCTCCTCGTCGGGCGCGACACGGGTCCCCGCCTGCCCACGCTGCTGCTGGCGGTCGGCGCGGACCGGGTGCGCAAGCTGCTGGGGGCGTGACCGCCCGGCAGCGGCGCGTACGGGCATCCGGCGCGGTGCGCGCCCGGGTGCCGGGCGGCGCGCGCGTACGGGTATGAGGCCCGGCCCGCGCGGCTGCCACTTTCGAACGAGGACCGGTTCGGCCCCGGGGACGACGATCCCCGGGGCCGCACGCGTGATGGTGGTTCCATGCGAGGAATCATCGGCATCATCATCGTGATCCAGGGCGCCATGGGCGCGCTGGGCCGCACCTTCACCGACGGCCAGGGCTGGGGCATCCTGCCGCACTGGTTCGATCTGCCCACGCCCCTCTACATCGCCATAGCAGTGGCCGGGCTCGCGTTGATCTGGTGGGAGGAGGCGGACAAGAAGCGGCGGAAGCGGACCGGCTCCGGCGCCTAGGTGTTCCGACCCGTCGCCGTCACGGCTGCCCCCGGCTGCCCCCGGCTGGGTTCCGGGGGGAAATGACCGGAACAGACATACGGAGAACATCGGGCGGGGACTCGTCTCCCATGACGGATTCGCTGACCCCTCTCGGCCTGCCGGAAACGGTCCGGGCCTGTCTGTTCGACCTCGACGGCGTCCTGACCAAGACGGCCGTCGTGCACACGGCCGCCTGGAAGGAGACCTTCGACGACTTCCTGCGCCACCGCGACGGCCCCGGATTCACCCCCTTCGACCCGGTCGCCGACTACGACGAGTACGTGGACGGCCGCCCGCGCGCCGACGGCGTCCGCACCTTCCTGGCCTCCCGTGGCATCGAGCTGCCGGACGGCGCGCCCGACGATCCGCCGGACCGCGAGACCGTGCACGGGCTGGGCAACCGCAAGAACAACCTGCTGCTGAAGAAGCTCCGCGAGGTGGGCGCCGAGGCGTACGAGGGCTCCCGCCGCTACGTCGACGCCGTACGCGACCGGGGCCTGGCCACCGCCGTCGTCTCCTCCAGCGCGAACTGCCGCGAGGTCCTGGAGTCGGTGCACATGGCGGACCTCTTCGACGTACGGATCGACGGGAACGTGGCCGCCGAGCGCAAGCTGCCGGGCAAACCGCACCCGGACACCTTCCTGGAGGCGGCCAAGGAGCTGGGCGTCCCCGCCGCGCAGGCGGCCGTCTACGAGGACGCCCTGGCCGGTATGGACGCCGGGCGGGCCGGCCGCTTCGGGTACGTCATCGGCGTCGACCGGGCCGGCCAGGCCGAGGCGCTGCGGCGGCACGGAGCCGACGTCGTCGTCGAGGACCTCGCCGAGCTGCTGAAGGAGGACGGTCAGGCATGATCACCCACCGCTCGTACTCCTGCGAACCCTGGCTGCTGCGCGAGACCGACCTCAACCTGGACGTGCTGCCGCAGAGCGAGTCCGTCTTCGCGCTGTCCAACGGGCACATCGGCTGGCGCGGCAACCTCGACGAGGGCGAGCCGCACGGCCTGCCCGGCACCTACCTCAACGGCGTCCACGAGCTGCGCCCGCTGCCGTACGCCGAGGCCGGCTACGGCTATCCGGAATCCGGGCAGACGGTCATCAACGTCACCAACGGCAAGCTGATCCGGCTGCTGGTCAACGACGAGCCGTTCGACCTGCGCTACGGGCGGCTGCGCTCCCACGAGCGGGTGCTGGACCTGCGCGCCGGGGTGCTGCGCCGCACCTGCGAATGGACCTCGCCGGCGGGCTGCACCGTACGGGTGACCTCCACCCGCCTGGTCTCCTTCACGCAGCGGGCCATCGCCGCCGTCGCCTACGAGGTCGAGCCGCTGGACTCCGAGGTCCGGGTCGTGGTGCAGTCCGAACTCGTCACCAACGAGCAGCTGCCCGAGGCCGGCGGCGACCCCCGGGTCTCCTCGGCGCTGCACAACCCGCTGGTGCCGGAGGAGCACTTCGCCCGTGACGCGCGCCTGCGGCTGGTGCACCGCACCCGCCGCAGCGGCCTGCGGGTCGCCGCCGCCGCCGACCATGTCGTGGACGGGCCGGAGGACGCCACCCGTACCGACGGTGAGAGCGGCGACGACGTGGCCCGCTTCACGGTCACCTCGCGGCTGCGGGAGGGCCAGCGGCTGCGCGTGGAGAAGACGGTGGCGTACGGCTGGTCCGGCGCCCGGTCGCTGCCCGCCGTACGCGACCAGGTGGATGCGGCGCTCGCCGGGGCCCGCAGCACCGGCTGGCAGGGGCTGGTCGACGAGCAGCGCGCGTACCTGGACGACTTCTGGAGCCGCGCGGACGTCGAGGTCGACGGCGACGCGGAGATCCAGCAGGCGGTGCGCTTCGCGCTCTTCCACGTCCTCCAGGCGGGCGCGCGGGCCGAGCAGCGCGCCATCCCGGCGAAGGGCCTGACCGGCTCCGGGTACGACGGCCACACCTTCTGGGACAGCGAGACCTTCGTCCTGCCGATGCTCACCTACACCTCGCCGGCCGCCGTCGCCGAGGCGCTGCGCTGGCGGCAGGACACCCTGCCCGCCGCCTGCGAGCGGGCGGCCCAACTCGGCCTGCGCGGCGCGGCGTTCCCCTGGCGGACGATCGACGGCTCGGAGTGCTCCGCCTACTGGCCGGCCGGTACGGCCGCGTTCCACGTCAACGCCGATATCGCGGACGCGGTCGTGCGTTACGTGTGCGCCACCGGCGACGAGGAGTTCGAGCGGGAGACCGCCGTACCGATCCTGGTGGAGACGGCCCGGCTGTGGCACTCGCTCGGCCAGCATGACCACCACGGCACGTTCCACATCGACGGTGTCACCGGGCCGGACGAGTACAGCGCCGTGGCGGACGACAACGTCTACACCAACCTGATGGCCCAGGCGAACCTGCGGGCCGCCGCCGACGTGGTCGAACGCCACCCCCGGGAGGCCCGAGCGCTGGGCGTCGACGACGAGGAGAGCGCGGCGTGGCGGGACGCGGCGGAGGCGGTGGCCGTGCCGTACAACGACACGCTGCGGGTGCACGAGCAGTCGGCCGGTTTCACCGCCCACCAGGTCTGGGACTTCGCCGGCACGCGCCCCGACCAGTACCCCCTCATGCTGCACTTCCCCTACTTCGACCTCTACCGCAAACAGGTGGTCAAGCAGGCGGACCTGGTCCTCGCCATGTACAAGCGCGACGACTGCTTCGACGCGGAGCACAAGGCGCGCAACTTCGCGTACTACGAGCCGCTGACCGTCCGCGACTCGTCCCTGTCCGCCTGCTGCCAGGCCGTCGTGGCCGCCGAGGTGGGCCATCTGCGCCTGGCCTACGACTACTTGGGCGAAGCGGCGCTGATGGACCTCCAGGACCTGGAGAACAACACCCGCGACGGCCTGCACACCGCGTCGCTCGCGGGCACGTGGATCGCCCTCGTCGCCGGATTCGGCGGCATGCGGCACACCGGCCAGTCGCTGTCCTTCGCGCCCCGCCTCCCCGAGCGGCTCAGCCGGTTGGCGTTCTCGGTGCAGGTGCTGGGGCGGCGGCTGCGCGTGGAGATCACCGACTCGGTCGCGACGTACACGATGGCCGAAGGCGCCCCGCTGGAAATACGGCACTACGGCGAACCGCTCACCGTCTCCGACAAGAGCCCCCAGAAACGCGACATCCCCGAACTGGCGGCCCGCCCGGAACCCACCCAGCCGCCGGGACGCCGCCCGATGAGGCGCCACTGAACCGGTGCCGTACCGGGGCTCCTACGGGATGTGCTCGGCAGTCTCCATCTCCTCCCGGAACCGCTGCCGGAACTCGCGCACGAACGACCGCAGGTAGTTCTCACTGAGCGGCCCGCCCTCGCGCCCGGTGACGCCGTAGACGTTCTGGAGGTATCGGGCGAACTGCCGGGCGTCGGGGAAGTCGTTCTTCTCGGCGATGAACCGGCGAAAGGCGCCGTAATACGCCTCTTCGCGGGGGATGTCGTCGGGGAGGGCGGTGAGGCCGGGGCCGAGGTCGGCGGGCGCGGGTTCCGCCGGTTCCGGCTCCGGCTCGGGCTCCGCCGGGGCGCTGCGCGGCTCGGGGACGGGCAGCGGCCCCGCGGTCCCGCCGAGCGCCCGCTTGCGGCCGGGGCCGACGGGGACGGTGAGGCGGGAATCGTGGGGCGGGTGCTCGGTGGGGGTGTCGGCGGGGGTGGGGACGGGGTTCGGTTCCGAGGCGCCGACCGCTTCCGGTTCCGCTCCCGCTTCCGGTGCGGGTGCGGGTGCGGGTGCGCGTACGGGTTCCGGTTCCGGCGCGGGCTCCTGTACGGACTCCTGTACGGACTCCTGTACGGACTCCTGTACGGACTCCTGTACGGACTCCGGAACCGGCGGCCGATCGAGTACGGGCGGCTCGGGCGCGGCCGGGGTTCCCGGGGCGGGCGCGGGCGCTTCCGTAACGGCAGCGGAAGCCGCCGTACCCGTCTCGCGCCCTTCCCGTACGGCGGCGGGCTCCGGCACGGATATCCCCGCCGCCGCCAGCCCCGCCGCGCCCGTCTCCGCCAGCGGCACCCCGTAGCGCGCCAGCCGCAGCGGCATCAGCGCCTCGACCGGTGCCCGCCGCCGCCAGGCCCGCCCGTACCGGGCCCGCAACTGCGTCCGGTAGACCAGCCGGTCCCGCTCCAGCTTGATCACCTCGTCGTACGAGCGCAGTTCCCACAGCTTCATCCGGCGCCAGAGCCGGAAGGTGGACGGGAACGCCAGCAGCCAGCGGGCGAGCCGGACGCCCTCCATGTGCTTGTCGGCGGTGAGGTCCGCGATCCGGCCGACGGCGTGCCGGGCGGCCTCGACGGCGACCACGAAGAGCACCGGGATCACCGCGTGCATGCCGACGCCGAGCGGGTCCGGCCAGGCCGCCGCGCCGTTGAAGGCGATGGTGGCGGCGGTCAGCAGCCAGGCGGTCTGGCGCAGCAGCGGGAAGGGGATGCGGGTCCAGGTCAGCAGGAGGTCCAGGGCCAGCAGCACCACGATCCCCGCGTCGATCCCGATGGGGAAGACGGCGGAGAAGGCGCCGAACCCCTTGCGTTCGGCCAGGTCGCGGACGGCCGCGTAGGAGCCGGTGAAGCCGATCGCGGCGATCAGGGCCGCGCCGGCGACGACCACGCCGATCAGGATGCGGTGGGTACGGCTCAAGCGTGTCGCGTGTGTCGCGGGCACCCGCGATCCCTCCCCGGTCGGTCGGCTGACTGTGGCGGCTCAGCCTGGCACACCCGTCCGGCCGGGGCCGGGGAGGGACCGTCGGGTTACTGGTTGGCCTTGGCGACCGAGGCGACGGCCTCCTGGGTGGCGCTCTCGGCGAGCTTGAGGAGGTCGCTGGGGTCGGGGGCGTCGGCGCCGGCCAGGCCCGCGCCGTTGTAGTTGACGGTGACCACGACGTTCGCGGTGCGGGCGATCACCGTCTGGTTCTTGAAGTCGTCGTCCTCCTTCTTCAGGTCGTACGTGATCCACGCCGACTCGTCGCCGGTGCCCTCGACCGCGCCGGTCTTGACGTTCTTGGCGCCCTGGGTGGCCTTGGAGGTGTCGACCTGCTTCTTGTAGAAGTCGGTGGCGCGCTTCTCGCCGCTGCCCAGGGTCGGGTCGGAGTCGTAGCGCTGGAAGCCGACGTCCAGCCAGCGGTACTGGGTGCCGTCCACGCCCTGCTCGTCGGAGCTCTTCCAGGCGCAGTAGCCCCGGGCCATGGCGTCGGAGGACTTGCCCTGCTCGCCGTCCTCGTTCTTGGTCTTGGGCACCAGCTTCTTGAGCGTGTCCTTGGACACGGCCTGGCAGGGGTTGGGCAGCTTCTTCATCTTGGCGGGCGTGACGCTGGGCGAGGCGCTGCCGCCCTTGCTCGGCGAGGCGCTCTTCGGCGCCGCGCTGCCGCCCTCGTCCTTCTTCTTGCCGGAGTCGTCGGAGGAGCAGCCGGCGACGAGCATCACCGGTACGGCTGCGCAGGCGAGGAGGCTGGCGAGTCGCTTGGCTGAACGGTGCATGGTTCCTTCGCTGTTCGTCGTCGTTCGGCGCGTCGGTGGGACGCCGTCGGGCACCGCTCGCGGTCCGGGCGCGGCCCGCGTGCGGTGCGTCCTGCGGGGCGCGCGGCGGCGTTGCCGCGCGGGGGCTCGGGGGCACACGGTACGCGGCACAGGACGGCCGGAGGGCGATTCGTGACGTTACTCGCCGGACAAACCGGACTATTCGCTGAAGCGGTCCGCGCCGGCCGGTGCGGCGGTCCGCCCTAATCGTTGAAGCGGTCCGCCAGCTCCTGCGCCAGCGCCTGGGCCTTGTCCTGGAGGTCCTTGCTGTCCGGCAGCGCCGTCTTGTCGGCCGACCACCGGTCGTAGGTGATGGTCACGATCACGTTCGAGGAGCGGAAGACGATCGACACGTCGCGGTGCACTCCGCTGTCCGCGGTGATCAGCTTGTCGTTGAGGAAGGCGGCGTCGGCGAGGCCGTCCAGGACGCGCGGGGCGGTGGGGGAGCCGGGCGACGCGCTCGGGTCCGTGCTCGGGTCCGTGCTCGGCGAGCCGGACGGGGAGCCCGTGGGGGCGGGGGACGCCTTGCCGCCGGCGGCGGTCTTGCCGGCGTCCTCGCCGTCCCCGCCGGCGCCGGGCTTGCCGTCCCCGCCCTTGTCCCCGGCGCTGGGGGTGGGCTTGGCGCTGCCCGTGGCGGCCGGCAGCTCGGCGGCGAGCTCCTTCTTCGCGTAGACGTTCTGCGCCTTGTCGTCGTCGCTGACCGCGGGGTCGTAGGAGACCACCCGCTCGAAGTCCAGGCTGAGGTGGCGGGTGCCGTCCGGGGCCTCGCGCTTCCAGCGGCAGCCGACGCGCCGGTCCGTGTCGTACGTGATGTCGGCGGTGCCCGCGTAGACCTTCTCGGCGTCCTGCGGGCTCTCCTCGCCGCCGGGCGGCAGCAGCCGGCGCAGCGTGTTCCTGGAGGGCAGGCCGCAGGGCTCGGGGAGCGTGCGGTATTTGCCCGGTTCGGCGGACTGGGTGGTGGCGGCCGTGTCGCCGCCCTTGGTGTCGGTGGCGCCGTTGCCGGAACCGGAGCCGCCGGTGCAGGAGGTGAGCGTGGCGGCCAGCGCTGCCGCGGTCGCCAGTGCGGCACCCGGTACGAACGACCTTCGCTGCACCTGACCGGCTCCTTCCGTAGGAAATCTGGTTGCCTCGGCCCGACGGCAGATGGACACAATGTCTACCGCACGTTCTGCCGCATACGCCGGTTCCCTGTCCTTCATCAGACTGTTTGTCCGGCTTTTGCTATTTATTGTTTTTCGGGGGAATGGGGAAGTTATGTCGTACACCGAAGTGCCCGGAGCGAAGGTTCCGATCCGCATGTGGACGGACCCGTCCACGGTCGAGGGCGTGGCCATGCAGCAGCTGCGCAACGTGGCCACCCTGCCATGGATCAAGGGCCTGGCCGTGATGCCGGACGTGCATTACGGCAAGGGTGCGACGGTCGGGTCGGTGATCGCCATGCACGGAGCGGTCTGCCCGGCCGCCGTCGGCGTCGACATCGGCTGCGGCATGAGCGCCGTGAAGACCTCCCTCACCGCGAACGACCTCCCCGGCGACCTCTCCCGGCTGCGCTCGAAGATCGAGGAGGCCATCCCGGTCGGGCGGGCCATGCACGACGACCCGGTGGACCCGGGCCGGCTGCACGGCCTGGCGACGAGCGGCTGGGACGACTTCTGGCGCCGTTTCGACGGGGTCGCGGAAGCGGTCAGGTTCCGGCAGGACCGGGCGGTCAAGCAGATGGGTTCGCTCGGCGGCGGCAACCACTTCATCGAGTTCTGTCTCGACGAGTCCGGCTCGGTGTGGCTGATGCTGCACTCCGGCTCCCGCAACATCGGCAAGGAGCTGGCCGACTTCCACATCGGCCGGGCCCGGGACCTGCCGCACAACCAGGGCCTGGTCGACCGCGACCTCGCCGTCTTCATCGCGGACACCCCGCAGATGGCGGACTACCGCAACGACCTCTTCTGGGCGCAGGAGTACGCCAAGCACAACCGCGCGATCATGATGGCGCTGTTCCAGGACGTCGTCCGCAAGGAGTTCAGGAAGGCGAAGCCGACGTTCGAGCCGGTGATCTCCTGCCACCACAACTATGTGGCGGAGGAGCGCTACGACGGCATGGACCTGCTGGTCACCCGCAAGGGCGCGATCCGCGCCGGCAGCGGCGAGTACGGCATCATCCCCGGCTCGATGGGCACCGGCTCCTACATCGTCAAGGGCCTCGGCAACCCGGCGTCCTTCAACTCCGCCTCGCACGGCGCCGGCCGGAAGATGAGCCGCAACGCCGCGAAGAAGCGTTTCTCCACGCGGGACCTGGAGGAGCAGACGCGGGGCGTGGAGTGCCGCAAGGACTCCGGCGTCGTGGACGAGATCCCGGGCGCGTACAAGCCGATCGAGAAGGTCATCGACCAGCAGCGGGACCTGGTCGAGGTGGTGGCCAGGCTCAAGCAGGTGGTGTGTGTGAAGGGCTGACCGCGCGCACTCCCGGGCCGGGGCCCCGGGCCGGTTTCCGCCGGTCCGGGCCCCGGTGTTTCACAGGGTGAGCAGCGCTCGTACGGGCCTGCTGGTGTCCGCCAGAGGACGGACGGCCAGGCGTACGAGGGCCAGCGCGTTGTCGTCGCCCGCCGTGCGGTTGGTGCTCAGCTCACCGCAGGCCAGGCACTGGTGGACCAGCAGCCATTCGCCGTTCTGCCGGGTGGTCAGGCACAGCGCCCGCATCCGGCCGCCGCACTCCGCGGACCGGTCGCCCGGGACGCGGCGGTCCACGTGGCGGCTGGTCAGGCAGTGCGGGCAGTGGTTGCGGTGGGCGGTGCCCGGTGCGGCCAGGGGCACTTCCAGGCGGCAGCCCAGGCAGCGGAACGCGTCTCCGGGCGCGCCGCCGGGGCCGTGCAGGACGTCCTTGGGCCGCTGGGCGCGGCGCCGCTGTGCGGAGTTGCTGCGTCGTGGCATGTCGTCGCCCCCGCCCTACAGGTCGCCGAACGCTTCGAGCGGGAACGGCGGCGAGGCCAGCGGCCGGACCGCCATCCGCATGAGGATCAGCTGGTTGTCGTCCGGCGAGACCGGGTTGGAGGTCAGCTCGTCGCAGCGGGTGCAGCGGTGGACGACCATCCAGTCGCCGGTGCGCAGCACGGCGATGGCGATGGGCGACATACGGCCCAGGCAGGTGGACGGGCCGCCCTCGACGGCGTCGTGCACATGCTGGGAGTGCAGACAGCTGGGGCAGTGGTTGCGGCGGTTGCCGTCGGGGCCGAGCGTGGTGACGGTCAGGCCGCACCGTACGCAGGTGAAGGTGTCGGTGCGCGGCAGCGGACGGGACGCGGTGCGCTCGTCGCGCCGGGCGCCCGGGTTACGGGAACCGTGCGAACTGTGGGACGGGTGGGAACTGCTGGAACCGTGGGAGCTGTTGGACAGCACTCGGGGACTCCTTGCCGGAACGTGTCTGGAAAAGGCAGTGGGAGCAGGCCGAGCGGCCTCGGTCGTACGGGCAGCGGGCGGCACCGCCCGGAGGCGGGTGCGGCCGGGGCCGTGCCGGCAGGGCGGACGACGGCCGGAGACGGCGAACGTCAGCGGCGGAATGCGTCCGCGCGGTGGTGAGGCGCGCTCAGCGCCGGCCGGGGCATAGACACTGCTTTCCAGGGCGAGGCCCGAGTGAGGGGACACGTGTGGCTCAGCGCCCGCACGTGCGGTGACGCAGGAAACGGTACGGGCGGGCGCGGCCGTGGCGCCACCGGTTTTCCGGCGCCCCGGCCGCCCCCGCCCGCGACGGCCTCAGGCCGTCCGGTGCACCTTGTGGTTGGCCGCCTGGGCGCGCGGGCGCACGACGAGGAGGTCGATGTTGACGTGGGCGGGGCGGGTGACGGCCCAGCCGATGGTGTCGGCGACGTCGTCGGCGGTCAGCGGCTCGGCCACGCCCTCGTACACCTTGGCCGCCTTGGCGGTGTCGCCGCGGAAGCGGGTGGTGGCGAACTCGTCCGTCTTCACCATGCCGGGGGCGATCTCGATGACGCGCACGGGCTCGCCGCACAGCTCCAGCCGGAGCGTCTCGGCGATGACGTGCGCGCCGTGCTTGGCGGCGACATAGCCACCGCCGCCCTCGTAGGTGCCGTGGCCCGCGGTCGAGGAGACGACGACCACCGTGCCGTCGCCGGAGGCGGTCAGGGCGGGCAGCAGGGCCTGCGTCACGTTCAGCACGCCGATGACGTTGACCTCGTACATCGTGCGCCAGTCGGCCGGGTCGCCGGTGGCGACGGGGTCCGCGCCCAGCGCGCCGCCGGCGTTGTTGACCAGGACGTCCACCGAGTCGTGGCGCGCGCCGAGGTCGGCGGCGAAGGCGTCCACCGCGGCGCGGTCGGTGACATCGAGCTGGTACGCCTCGGCGTCCGGCAGTTCGGCGGCCAGCGCCTCGACGCGGTCCTTGCGGCGGGCGGCGAGGACGACGCGGTAGCCGTCCGCGGCCAGCCGGCGGGCGGTCGCGGCGCCGATGCCGCTGCTGGCTCCGGTGACGACGGCGGTACGGGTACGGGCGGCGGGCGGCACGTCGGGTACGGCGGTCATGCGGCGGCTCCTCGGGCGCGGCGGCGGCGTTCGTGCTACGTACGCAGAATAGGCGCGGTCAGCGCCCCCGCGGCGCGTACATGATCAAAGCCATCCCGGCCAGGCAGACCAGCGCGCCGGTCACGTCCCAGCGGTCCGGGCGGTAGCCGTCCGCGACCATGCCCCAGGCCAGCGAGCCGGCGACGAAGACGCCCCCGTACGCGGCCAGGATGCGGCCGAAGTCGGCGTCCGGCTGGAGCGTGGCGACGAAGCCGTACGCGCCGAGGGCGAGCACGCCCGCGCCGATCCACAGCCAGCCGCGGTGTTCGCGCACGCCCTGCCAGACGAGCCAGGCGCCGCCGATCTCGAACAGGGCGGCGAGGGCGAAGAGGGCGGCGGAGCGGGCGAACAGCATGAGCACAGGGTAGGCAGGGGGCGGTCCGGCTCCGGGGAGCGCGGTGGGCGGCCGGTGCGGGGCCGTTGTCAGTGGCGTGTGAGAGCTTCGAGACATGCTCATCGAACGCGCATACGTGGATCGCTCCGAGGAAGCGGTGGCGGAGACCGGGGACCGCTGGCCCTGGACGGTTCCGTGCGTGCGCCGGTTGGCCGAGGACGGGCTGAAATTCCGCGCGCCGGTCACCTTCCTCGTGGGCGAGAACGGCTCCGGCAAGTCGACGCTGGCCGAGGCCCTGGCGGAGGGCTTCGGCCTCGATTCGTACGGCGGCTCGGCCGGTCACAAGTACGCCAGTTCCCGCGTGCCGTCCGAGCTGGGCTGCGCCATCCGCTTCGACGCGACGACGGCGGGCCGCCGCATGGTCCGCGGCCCGCGCACCCGCCGGCGCGGCTTCTTCCTGCGGGCCGAGACCGCGTGGGAGGCGCTGGCCCGCGAGCGGTTGTCGGGCGTGCCCGAGACGATGAGCCACGGCGAGGGCTTCCTGATGGCGTTCCGGGAGAAGTTCCGGCAGCCGGGGCTGTATGTGCTGGACGAGCCCGAGGCAGCCCTGTCGTTCACGTCCTGCCTGGAGCTGGTCGGCGTGCTGGCGGAGCTGGGCCGCGGCGGCGCCCAGATCATCTGTGCCACCCATTCGCCGGTGCTGACGGCCCTGCCCGGCGCGGAGATAGTCGAGGTCGGTGAGCACGGCATGCGCTCGGTGGCCTGGGAGGAGCTGGGTCTCGTCGACCACTGGCGCCGCTATCTCACCGACCCGCGCGCATATCTGCGGCACATCGTCGGCTGATCGGCGCCGCCTGTTCGGGCGCGGCGTTTCCGAAATGGCCGGAGCCGGCCGCCGGTGAATGTCCGGAAGCGGGCGTTGACGGGAAGGGAAAGCACTCCGCGAGCCGGCGCTACGTGAAGGGCGAACCACTGGCCAAAAACCGTACGGTGCGTCACATCCCCTGGCGGAGCCCCTTGTCACGGGACATGTGGCTCCTTAGATTCCCCTTCTACCGGGGGGCGCAACGCCGGTCGGCGAGCGGCGGGCACAGCGGGAAAACGCGGCTTTCGTCGATCGGTGCACAACAGGTGGCCCACCTCGAATTCCGCGGTGTATCCGGAACACCGGCGCATCCCGCGGTTCCCCGGGGCACGGTTTCACCCACCATCACGTGGTATCCGCACCGGACTTCGGTGGCGGGCGGCGCGACCGGGCAGCTGCGGGATCCGGTCCGGCCGCCAGGCCCGGCAAGTGTCCGGCGTGCCCGGCCCGGGGACGGCCGGGCGCGGCGGACGGCGCGGACCCGTCCCCCGTTCATGGCCGGGGGACGGGTCGCGCGGCCGGCCGCACCGGGTGCGCGGGGACGTGGTGGTCACGGCCGGGCGGCGGTGCGGGCCGCGGCCCGGCCGGCGCCGGTCCAGCGGACGAGGGCACCGCGCAGGGACTCGGCGCGCACCTCCGGGTCGGCGGCGTCGGTGGCCCAGGCGATATAGCCGTCGGGGCGCACGAGCAGCGCGGTGCGCCGGTCGCTGTCCCAGGCGGCCCGTACGAGACGGGGGCCGGGCGCGGACCCGTCGGCCGGTGCGCCGGCGGCATCCGTACGGCCCGTCGGCACGGTTTCCCCCACATCCCCCGGCACCTTCTCGCCCTCCGGCGTGACCAGCACGAACGCCCCGTCCCGCAGCGCCTCGTGCAGCCGGGTGCCGCCCGCCAGCCGGAGGTCGGGGGCGCGCTTGCCCGCGAGCGGGTGGGCGCCGCGCCCGGCCGCGTACGAGATGCCGATGCCGCTGATCATTGCCAGCACGCGGTCGGCCAGCGGCGGCACGTGGTTGAGCACCTGGGCGGACACCGCGCGCAGCGCCCGCAGCGGCGGGGTGCGCAGCTGCGCAGACCGGACGAGCGCGCCGCTGCTGCGCAGCACCGTCCGGCCCACCGGGTGGCGTTCGGTGTGGTAGCTGTCCAGCAGGCTGTCGGGCGCGTCGCCGCGCAGGACGGCGGCGAGCTTCCAGCTGAGGTTGGCGGCGTCCTGGAGCCCGGTGTTCATGCCCTGGCCGCCGGCCGGGGAGTGGACGTGCGCGGCGTCGCCGGCGACGAAGGCGCGGCCGACGCGGTAGCGGGGCACCTGGCGTTCGTCGCTGTGGAAGCGGGAGGTCCACCGCACGTCGTGCATGCCGTAGTCGCTGCCGAGGGCGAGACGCATGTACGCGCGGATCTCGTCCTCCTCGACGGGCGTGTCCTCGGGGATCTGGCGGTGGCGGTCCCAGCCGATGACGCGGTACCAGCCGTCGCCGAAGTCGCCGATCAGCGCGAAGGCGTCGCCGTTGGCGTTGGCGACCAGCGGGACGGCGGGCTGCTGGTCCAGCCGTACGTCGGCGAGGACGACGGAACGCACCACGGACCGGCCGGGGAACGGCAGGCCGAGGGCCTCGCGCACGGTGCTGTGCACGCCGTCCGTGCCGACGAGGTAGGCCGCGCGGTACGTCGTGGCGCCGCCTTCCTCCTGTACGTGGACGTCCACGCCGTCGGCGTCCTGGTCCAGTCCGGTCACGCGGGCCCCGTACCGGAAGGTGACGCCGGCCTTCTGCGCGCGCCGCTCCAGCAGCCGTTCGACCTCGTACTGCGGGGTGATCAGCACGAACGGGAAGCGGGTGGGCAGCCGGGCCGGTTCCAGGACCGCGCCGGAGAAGAGCTGGACGCGGGGGAGCGCGTGGCCGCCCGCGACGAGTTCGTCGGCGAGGCCGCGGGCGTCGAGCTGTTCGAGGCTGCGGGCGTGCACGGCCAGCGCGCGGGTGAGGTTGCTGATGCCGGGAGCGCGGCGCTCCAGGAGGGTGACGCGCAGGCCGGCGACGGCGAGGTCTCCGGCGAGCAGCAGTCCGGTGGGTCCGGCGCCGACGACGATGACGTCGGCGGTCCGGTCGGCGGGTACGGGGGTCAGGTCGTCGGTGGTTCCGGGTGTGCGGTGCCGCATGGCCGCCTCCAAATGCCAACACTTGTTGGTCAACGCTTGTTGGCAACGGTAGACCCGCCGTGCTGGCGCGTCAACAGTCGTTGGCCTACAGTCGTTGGCATGGCCGATACCGTCCCCTCAGCGCCGGACACCGACACGCACGCCGCGCCGTCCGGCGCCCCAGCCGCCGCACCGGCCCCCGGCCGCGCGGCGGAGCGCACCGCCCAGGACCGCCCCCGCCGCTCCGACGCCACCCGCGCCGCGATCCTCGCCGCCGCCCGCGACCGCTTCGCCGCCGACGGCTACGAACGCGCCACCATCCGCGCCATCGCCAAGGACGCGGGCATCGACCCGTCGATGGTGATGCGCTACTACGGCAACAAGGCGGGCCTGTTCGCGGCGGCCTCCGAGATCGACCTGCGGCTGCCGGACCTGACGGCCGTACCGCGCGACGAACTCGGCGCCCGGATGGTCCGGCACTTCCTCGACCGCTGGGAGAACGACGAGACGCTGACCGGGATGGTGCGCGTCGCGGTCACCAACGAGGCGGGCGCCGAGCGGCTGCGCGGCGTCTTCACGGAACAGATCAGACCGATGCTCGCGGCCGTCTGCCCGGTCCCGGACGAGGTCCCGGCCCGCGCGGCCCTGGTCGGCTCCCAGCTGGTGGGCATCGGCATGCTGCGCTACGTGCTGTTCCTGCCGCCCGCGGTCCACCTCACCCGCGAGGAGATCGTCGCCTGGCTGGCGCCCACCCTCCAGCGCTATCTGACCGCCGAGCACCCGTAGGGCACGGCGAGCACCCGTAGGGCACGGCGCCGGACCCGCCACTTGGACCCCACCCGCCGCCCCGGCTCACGCGATCTCCGGACGCGGCGCCCCCGCCATGTCTACGGTGGTGGCCGAGCCGTACCGCCGTACCCGAGGGAACCGGGAAGGAGACGCATGGCCCGGCACACGCCCGAGTCACCGCCGTCACCACAGCAGCTCGCCGAGTTCTACGGGCTGGAGCCGCTGCCCAGGGAAGGCGGGCGCTACCGGCGCACCTGGGCGGGCCCCACGCGTCCCGACGGCCGCCCCGAGGGCTCCGCGATCATCGTCCTGCTCACCTCGGAACCCGGCGACTACAGCGCCCTGCACCGCCTGCCCACCGACGAGGTCTGGCACTTCTACCTCGGCGACCCGCTCACGCTGCTCCTCCTGGAGCCGTCCGGCAGCACCCGTACGGCCGTCCTCGGCCCGGACGTCCTGGGCGGCCAGCACATCCAGTTCACGGTGCCGGCCGGCACCTGGATGGCCGCCGAGGTCGCCGACGGCGGCGCCTGGTCGCTCTTCGGCTGCACCATGGCGCCGGGCTTCACCTTCGAGGACTACGAGCACGGGGATGCCGCCGAACTGGCCGCCCGCTACCCCCGGGAGGCGGCGCGGATCACCGCGCTGAGCCGCCCGTGAGCGCGCCGCACGGCGACCCCGCGCTGCCGTCCCTCGCGGGCCAGGTCGTCCTGGTGACCGGCGCGGGCGGCTGCCTCGGCACCGGCATCGCGCTGCGCTTCGCCGCCGCGGGCGCCGCCGTCGTCGCCCACTACCGTACGAACGCCTCCGCCGCCCAAGCGCTCGTTGCCCGTATCGAGGAACAGGGCGGCAGCGCGCTGGCGGTGCGCGCCGACCTCTCGGCGGAGGAGGAGTGCCACCGCCTGGTGCGTACGGCGGCGGACTGGCGCGGCCGGCTCACCGCCCTGGTCAACAACGCGGGTGTGCAGCCCGACCAGGACCTGGCGGGCATGACCGTGGACGACTGGCGCGCCGTCAACGACACCAACGTCCTGAGCGCCTTCGCCTGCACGCAGGCCGCGGCCGCGGTGATGCGGGACGGCGACGGCGGCTCGATCACCCACATCGCCTCCGTCCAGGCGCACCAGCCCGCCCCGGCGCACGCCCACTACTGCGCGTCGAAGGCGGCCGTCGTGATGCACGCCCGCTCGGCCGCGCTGGAGTACGGGCCCGACGGCATCCGCGTCAACAGCGTCTCGCCGGGCCTGATCGACCGCGCGGGGCTGGCGGAGGCCTGGCCCGACGGCGTGGCCCGCTACCGGCAGGCCGCCCCGGCCGGACGGCTGGGCCGCCCCGAGGACGTCGGCGACGCGTGCGTCTTCCTCGCCTCGCCGATGGCCGCGTGGGTGACCGGGCACGACCTGGTGGTGGACGGCGGGGTGTCGGCCCGGCCGACCTGGTGAGCGCGGCCTGCTCGCCCCTCGCGCTATTTGCTCTTCGCCGCGCCGCCGCGTTCCCTGCGGTAGCGCTTGTCCCAGCGGTCCTGGCGGATACGGCGCTCCCGGTAGGCGCGGTACTCCGCGTCATAACCCAAGTAGCCCTGGCGGTAGCGCACGGCGAGGTAGCCCAGGACGACGGTGGCCACCCACCACACCGGGTTGGCGAGCCAGCCGGCGGCTGCTGTGATCACTATGGAGACGAGAAGGAGCGGAAGCACCGCACACCTCCACGAACGGCTCGGTGGTCGGAAGCGCTCCGCCCTGATCGCTTCCTAGGCTGCGGCCCCCTCGGGCGGGCCGGGCGGGCCGACGGCGGTGGTCCCGGTCGCGGTGTCCAGGCCGGGGAAGACCGGCAGCAGCCGGTTCAGCCCACTGGCCTGCAACGCCGCGCGGGCGGCGGGACTCGGCAGGACCAGACGCAGATCACCGCCCTGCGAGCGGGCCCGCCGGGCCGCCGCGACGAGCGGGCCGAGGGCGAGCGGGCAGCAGACGGTGACCTCGGACAGGTCGACGATCAACAGGCTGCCCGGGGCACGGGGCAGGCGCCGCAGTCTCTCGCGCAGGGTGGGCAGGGTGGCCAGGTCCATCCGCCCGCGCACGATGAGGACCGCGAAGTCCGGGTCCGCGCCTTCGGCCGGGGGCGCCGCGTCCGGCCGGCGCTCCGGCCGTCCGTCCGCCGCGGGCGTCCGCTGCGGTCCGCACCGGGCGTGGGACCGGGGTGGCGGCATCCGCCTGCCCACCGCGCCGGTGCGCGGGGAGTCGAGGGATGTTCCAGGGTCTGCCATCACCACGCGCCTCCTCGGTGCGGACGGGACTGCCACGCTGCCGGGGACTCGGGCTGCCCCTCAAGAGTAGTCCGGGGCGCGTGGCCCGAACAGCGTGCGTGACCGATCCGGAAGAGATCCGGAAGACACGGACGGCCGACGGACCGGCTGCGGAACCGGCGTGACGCCCCGTCAGCCGCGGCAGCGCCGACGGCACCGCACCCCCGCCCCGTCATCTACCGCCCGCCGTCCGCTTTCCCGTCCGTCAGCAGCCGCACCCCGGTACGGCCGGCCGCGTCCGGCCCCGCGTCGAGGCAGTGCACGACCACCCAGGCACGGGTCTCCCGGTGCAGCCCGGCGAAAACCTGCGCGTCACGGGTGCCCCCGTTGTGCCATGTCAACGGCCCGTCCTGACGCCAGGTCAGTGCGGGCGGCCCCAGCACCTGCTCGACCAGCAGCCCGCGCACCAGCGCGGCGACCGCCGGCAGCGTGGCCCAATAGCCCCCGGCGGGCAGGACCGCGCCGTCCATCGTCCACGGGGCGCGCGGCCGGCCCCACCGGTTGGTGCCGGTCAGCCGCCGGCCGGCGGGCGGCCGGGCGGTCATCTCCGCGATGCCCAGGGGGTCGAGCACACAGCGCCGTACGACCTGCTCGTACGGCTCCTCGGCGGCAGCGGCCAGCGCGGCGCCCAGCACGGCGTACCCGAAGTTGGAGTACTCCTCGGCCGCGCCGGGTGCCGTGGTGGCCAGCGTGTCGAGGCGGCCGACGAGGGAGCGCAGCGCGGCCGCGTCGAAGTGGACGTACGGGTCGCGGCGCGGCCGGCGCAGCGGGGGCAGCCGCGGCAGGCCGGAGGTGTGCTCCGCCAGGTGGCGCAGGGTGATGCCGGTGCCGTGCGGTGCGTCGAGCCAGCGCTCGACCGGGTCGTCCGGCGTCAGCACGCCGTCCGCGGCCAGCCGGTCCAGCGCCGTTCCGGTGAGCACCTTGGTCAGCGAGCCGATCTCCACGTACGCGTCCGTACGGTGTCCGCCGGTCAGACGGGGCGGGGCCGCGGGGGTCAGGACCGCGGTGCGGGTGCGCTGTCGTAAGGCCATGGGCGCACCGTACGCGGCCGGGACCACCGCAATCCCCGCCGCCCGGTCAGCGGCTCGCGCGCGTCACGCCACTCCGTCGGCGGATCGTGCGCGTCACGGCCGCCCCGGCAGCGGCTCGCGCGTCAGGGGCCACACCAAGCAGCACGCCTGGTGCCCCGTCACGGCCACACCAGGCAGTACGCCTGGTGCCCCGCCTCGTGCAGCCGGTGGGAGAAGTCCTGCCACTCGTGGAGCAGCTGGTAGACGGTGAAGGCGTCGCGGGGGCCGCCGCGGTCGGGGACCGTGGACCAGATGAAGGCCGCGGCGCCGACCGACTCCTCGCCGACGCCGCGCAGCGGGTCGACGACGGTCATGGGGAGCTTGACGACGGCGTAGTCGGGGTGGAGGACGACCAGTTCCAGCGGGGGGACCTTGTGCAGCGGTATGCCTTCTATACCGGTGAGGACCATCGCGGCCATCGTCTCCGGTTTGATCTTCGTGAACATGCCGCCCATGCCGAGCTCGTCGCCGCCCAGCTCCTCGGGCCGCATCGAGATCGGCACCCGCGCCGCCGTGGCACCGTTCGGCGCGCCGAAGTACTTGTACGTCACCCCCATGCGGCCGCCTCTGTTTCCCCCGCCCTTGGTCTCCTCGCGCCGGTGGCGGCCCCGCTGGTCGCGCTCAGGCCCCCGGTCATCGGTGCCCTCGCCCAGTCCGCCACCGCGATGCATATCTCCACCCGACCACTCGCAGCCCCAGCCGCGCAACCCGATCATCGTCTCAGAGACCTCCCCCGTCACCGGCGCGTGAAACGCCCCGCCGCGCGCCCCCGTGCGCCTCTGAGACCATTGCTTGCGTGACTTACTCGTACGTTGTCCCAGTTTTGCAGACTCGCGGGGTCTGACACCTGGTCGAGAGCGAGGGGAATCCCGCTTCGTTGTCAGTCCGGGTGCCGCCGCAAGCCGTCGCCCCTTCCTACGTTTGTGCAGGTCAGGATCACAGTGCCTTTTCCCTATGAAGCCCCAGTTTCGCAGACGCTCTTCGACCGCGCGGCCGTTGTGACGCCGGGCGGGGTGAACTCCCCCGTGCGCGCGTTCCGCGCGGTGGGCGGTTCGCCCCGGTTCATGGTGTCCGGTACCGGTCCGTACCTCACCGACGCCGACGGCCGGGAGTACGTCGACCTCGTGTGCTCGTGGGGCCCGATGATCCTCGGACACGCCCACCCCGAGGTCACCGCCGCCGTCCAGGAGGCCGTCGCCCGCGGCACCTCCTTCGGCACGCCCGGCGAGGGCGAGGTCGAGCTGGCCGAGCAGATCGTGGACCGGATCGACCCGGTCGAGCAGGTGCGGCTGGTCTCCTCCGGCACCGAGGCGACCATGTCCGCCATCCGCCTGGCGCGCGGTTACACCGGCCGCGCCAAGGTCGTGAAGTTCGCCGGCTGCTACCACGGGCACGTGGACGCGCTGCTGGCCGCGGCCGGCTCCGGCGTCGCGACCTTCGGGCTGCCGGACACCCCCGGCGTCACGGGCGCGCAGGCCGGGGACACGATCGTGCTGCCGTACAACGACATCGAGGCCGTACGGGCCGCCTTCGCCGCGCACCCCGGCGAGATCGCCTGTGTGATCACCGAGGCGTCGCCCGGCAACATGGGCGTCGTCCCGCCGCTGCCCGGCTTCAACCAGGGCCTGAAGGAGCTGTGCGCCGCGAACGGCGCGCTCTACATCTCCGACGAGGTCATGACCGGCTTCCGGGTCAGCCGCACCGGCTGGTACGGCATCGACGGCGTCCGGCCCGACCTGATGACCTTCGGCAAGGTCATGGGCGGCGGCTTCCCGGCCGCGGCCTTCGGCGGCCGCGCCGACGTGATGGCCCACCTCGCCCCGGCCGGCCCGGTCTACCAGGCGGGCACCCTGTCCGGTAACCCGGTCGCCACGGCCGCCGGCGTCGCCCAGCTCAAGCTGCTGGACCAGGCGGCGTACGACAAGGTCGACGCGGTCTCGGCCGAGGTGCGCGCGCTGGTCGCCGACGCCCTCACCAAGGCGGGCGTGGCGCACCGCCTCCAGGTCGCGGGCAACATGTTCTCGGTCTTCTTCACCGACCGGGACGTGACCGACTACGACGGGTCCAAGGCGCAGGAGGCGTTCCGCTTCACCGCCTTCTTCCACTCGATGCTCTCCCAGGGCGTGTACCTGCCGCCGTCCGCGTTCGAGTCCTGGTTCGTCTCGACCGCGCACGACGAGCGGGCGATCGAGCGCATCGCCGCCGCGCTGCCGTCGGCCGCGCGGGCCGCCGCCGAAGCGACCGCGTGAGCGGGGCGCACGGCGGGACGGACCGGAAGATGGGTGACATGAACAGCGAAGACATCACCGTCGTCCACCTGATGCGGCACGGCGAGGTGCACAACCCCGACGGCGTGCTGTACGGGCGGCGGCCCGGCTACCACCTCTCCGAGCTGGGCCGGGCCATGGCCGACCGGGTCGCCGAGCACCTGGCGGGACGGGACGTCACGCACGTCGTGGCGTCCCCGCTGGAGCGGGCGCAGGAGACCGCGACGCCGATCGCCAAGGCGCACGGCCTCGACCTGGCCACCGACGAACGGCTGATCGAGGCGGCCAACGTCTTCGAGGGCAAGACCTTCGGGGTCGGCGACGGCGCGCTGAAGAAGCCGGGGAACTGGAAGTACCTGACCAACCCGTTCCGGCCGTCGTGGGGCGAGCCGTATCTGGAGCAGGTCGTACGGATGATGGCGGCGCTCGGCGCGGCGCGCGACGTGGCCCGCGGGCACGAGGCGGTCGCGGTCAGCCACCAGCTGCCGATCTGGGTCGTGCGCAGCTTCGCGGAGCGGCGGCGGCTGTGGCACGACCCGCGCAAGCGGCAGTGCACGCTCGCCTCACTGACCTCGTTCACGTTCCGCGGCGACAAGATCATTTCAGTGGGTTACAGCGAGCCGGCGCTCGATCTGGTGCCGGCGCACCTGCGGGCGGGCGCCAAGCCGCAGGCGGGCAAATCCAAGGCGTTCGGAGCGTAACCTCCGGCCGGTTTCTCGCATCCTGTTGCGTGAGGGACGCGAGGGTCCGGTGTTACCAGTGTTGGCAATGTGACGCAGGGTCGACAAAAAGTAAAATAATAAAATTGCACTAATAGCCCGGAACCTCCGTGTTCGCCAGAACCTCTTACCCGATGTCCGTTTATACGGATATTGAGTGTGACGAGTACGGATGGGGACGACGGTATGCGCGCGATCAGTCGGCGGAACCTGCTGGGCATGGGAGTGGGGGCGGCCGCGGCGCTCGGCGTCGCGGGCTGCTCCTCCGACTCCGGCTCGGGTTCCGGGTCCGGCAACGGCAAGAACGGCGTCCAGGCGAAGGCCAAGCCGATCGGCGACGGCTCGACGGCCGACGCCGGCCCGCAGCCCAACCAGCCGGACAAGCCGCGCCGGCTGGAGCCGGGCGAGACCCCGCCGCAGTTCGTGATCTTCTCGTGGGACGGGGCGGGAGAGGTCGGCAACGGCCTCTTCCCGCGCTTCCGCAAGCTGGCCAAGGACCACAACGCGGCGATGACCTTCTTCCTCTCCGGGCTGTACTGCCTCCCGGAGTCCAAGAAGCACCTCTACCGCCCGCCGAACAACAAGGTCGGCGCCTCCGACATCGGCTACCTCTCCGACGAGCACATCAAGGCGACGCTGAAGAACGTGCGGGAGGCGTGGCTGGAGGGCCACGAGATCGGCACCCACTTCAACGGGCACTTCTGCGGCGAGGCCCGCACCTCGGTCAAGCACTGGACCCCGGCCCAGTGGCAGTCCGAGATCGACCAGGCCAAGGACTTCGTCAAGAAGTGGCGCACCAACACCGGCTTCACCGACCTGGAGCCGCTGCCGTTCGACTACGAGAAGGAGCTGGTCGGCGGCCGTACGCCGTGCCTGCTCGGCCAGGACAACCTGCTGCCCACCGCCAAGAAGCTGGGCTGGCGCTACGACGCCAGCTCGCCGGGCGGCGTGCAGCGCTGGCCGAAGAAGAAGATGGGCATCTGGGACTACCCGCTCCAGCAGATACCTTTCCCGGGGCACCGCTTCGAGGTCCTCTCGATGGACTACAACATCCTCGCCAACCAGTCGAAGAACTCCACCAAGGGCCCGCCCGCCAACTACCCGGGCTGGCGCAAGGAGGCCACCGGCGCCTACATCAAGGGCTTCGAGCGGGCCTACGAGACCAACCGCGCGCCGCTGTTCGTCGGCAACCACTTCGAGCAGTGGAACGGCGGCATCTACATGGACGCCGTCGAAGAAGCGCTGAAGCACATCGCCGACGAGAAGCGCAAGGACGTGCGGCTGGTCTCGTTCCGCCAGTTCACCGACTGGCTGGACGCGCAGGACCCCAAGGTCGTGGCCAAGCTCCAGGGCCTGGGCGTGGGCCAGAAGCCGGCCGGCGGCTGGAAGGCGTTCCTGTCGGGGGCCTGAGAGGTGTGCGGATACGGGCCGGGGCGGCGCGCTCCGGCCCGTATGCGCGCTTCGGCCCGCAGGGCTCGCCCGGCCCGTACGCGCGCTTCGGCCCGCAGGGCCCGCCCGGCCCGTACGACTCGTCCGGCCCGTATGCGCGCTCCGATCCGTAGAACTCGCCCGGCGTCAACCCCCTGACGTGCCCGGACACCGCGGACACGGACCCGGCGAGGGGGGTGCGGAAGATCCGTAACCGCCCCATGCGAAACTTTTCACATGAGTGCCTGCCGCGTCCCCCGACGACTCGCCAGTCATCGCCGCACCGCCCTGTTCGCCACAGGCGCCGCGCTCGCGGCGCTGACGCTGGCCGCCTGCGGCGAAGGCCGCTCGGGCGGCTCCGAGCAGACCCAGTTCGTCGAGGGCAAGGACGGCGTCGAGCGGGTCGCGAAGGCGGACCGCAAGCCCGTACCCGAGATCTCCGGCGAGACCACCCAGAGCGCGAAGCTGGACATCGCGGACTACAAGGGCAAGGTCGTCGTCCTCAACGTCTGGGGATCGTGGTGCGCCCCCTGCATCGCCGAGGCCCCCAACTTCGCCAAGGTCGCGAACGAGACCAAGGACAAGGGCGTCCAGTTCGTCGGCATCAACACCCGTGACTCGCAGAAGTCCCAGGCGGTCAGCTTCGAGGAACAGCACAAGGTGCCGTACCCGAGCCTGTTCGACCCGACCGGCAAGCTGATGCTGCGCTTCCCCAAGGGCAGCCTCAACCCGCAGGCGATCCCCTCCACCATCGCCGTGGACCGGCAGGGGAAGATCGCGGCGCGGTCCATCGGCCCGCTCAGCGAGGACGAGCTGCGCAAGATGCTCCAGCCGCTGATCGACGAGAAGTGATCACGTGATCTCCCTCGCCGCCGCCACCGGCCCCGCCGCCACCATCACCTCGGGCGCGCTGCTGCTCGCCGTGCCCGTCGCCCTCCTCGGCGGCCTGGTCTCCTTCTTCTCGCCCTGCGTGCTGCCGCTCGTACCCGGCTACATGTCCTACGTCACGGGCGTGACCGGAGCGGACCTCGCCGAGGCCAAGCGCGGCCGGATGCTGGCCGGCGCCTCCCTCTTCATCCTCGGCTTCACCGCCGTCTTCGTCTCCACCGGCGCCCTCTTCGGCTACTTCGGCGGCCGGCTCCAGGAACACCTGAGCCTGCTCAACAAGATCCTGGGCGTCCTGCTGATCCTGCTCGGCCTGGCCTTCGCCGGTGTCCTGAAGAACTTCGGCCAGCGCGAGCTGCGCTTCCACAAGAAGCCCGCCATGGGTCTGGCCGGCGCGCCGGTGCTCGGCGTCCTCTTCGGCGTCGGCTGGACGCCGTGCCTGGGCCCGACGCTCACCGCGGTCAGCTCGCTCGCCCTCGACCAGGCCAGTGCCGGGCGCGGCGCCCTGCTGACGGTGGCCTACTGTCTGGGACTGGGCCTGCCCTTCATCGCCGTCGCCCTCGCCTTCCGCAAGGTGCTCGGCGCCTTCGGCTGGGTCAAGCGCCACTACGTGTGGGTGATGCGGCTCGGCGGCGGCATGATGGTCGCGCTGGGCGTCCTGCTCCTCACCGGCGCATGGGCCGACATGATGTCCGGCCTGCAGAGCTGGACCAGCAGCTTCACCCCAGGGATCTGATTGATGGCCTCCAAGACCGACACCCCCCGCGACGCCGACGACGCCGAGGTCGGCGCCGCGGGCTCGCAGCTGTCCACCGCGCCCGAGGAAGAGGCCTCCGACGGGGGCGCCGAGGGGGTCTCCCTCCCGTCCCTGGGGCCGGTCGGCTGGGCCCGGTGGTTCTGGCGGCAGCTGACCTCGATGCGGGTCGCGCTGATCCTGCTGTTCCTGCTCTCGCTCGGCGCCATCCCCGGCTCGCTGGTCCCGCAGACCAGCATCGACCCGACCAAGGTCGAGCAGTTCCGCACCGACCACCCGACGCTGGCACCGCTGTACGACAAGCTGGGCCTGTTCCACGTCTACAGCTCGGTGTGGTTCTCCGCGATCTACCTGCTGCTGTTCATCTCGCTGATCGGCTGCATCGTGCCGCGCTCGTGGCAGTTCGTCGGCCAGCTGCGCGGCCGCCCGCCGCGCGCCCCGCGCCGGCTGACCCGGCTGCCCGCGTACACGACGTGGCGTACGGACCGGGAGCCCGGGGAGGTGCTCGGCGCGGCCCAGCGCCTGCTGAAGAAGCGCCGCTTCCGCGCCCACACCATCGATGACGCCGTCGCCGCCGAGAAGGGCTACCTGCGCGAGGCGGGCAACCTGGTCTTCCACGTCTCGCTGATCGTGATCCTGGTGGCGGTCGCCGTCGGCAGCCTGTGGAAGTCCGAGGGCGGCAAGCTGGTCGTCGAGGGCGACGGCTTCGCCAACAGCCTCACCCAGTACGACAACTTCAAGTCCGGTGCCTTCTACGACACCGACGACCTCGAACCGTTCGGTTTCTCCCTCAAGAGCTTCGACGCGTCCTACGAGCGCAGCGGCCCCCAGAAGGGCACCCCGCGCGAGTTCCGCGCCAACATCTCGTACTTCCAGGGCGCGGACGGCACGGAACACCAGGGCAAGATCGAGGTCAACCACCCGCTGGAGATCGCCGACTCCAAGATCTTCCTGCTCTCGCACGGCTACGCGCCGGTCGTCGAGGTCACCGACGGCCGCGGCAAGCAGGTCTACAGCGGCGCGGTGCCGTTCCTGCCGCAGGACATGCAGAACTACACCTCCACCGGCGTGGTCAAGGTGCCCAACGCGCAGACCGCCGACGGCAAGCGCAACCAGCTCGGCTTCTCGGGCTTCTTCGTGCCGACGTACGGCGGCAAGGGCTCCGGCTCGATGTTCTCCACGTTCCCCGCGCTGGACAATCCGCGGCTGACGCTGACCGCGTACCACGGTGACCTCGGTGTGGACTCCGGGCTGCCGCAGAGCGTGTACCAGCTGGAGAAGAAGAACCTCAAGCAGTACCAGCAGGACGGCCGCGCCGTCGCCCAGATGATGAAGCCCGGCGAGACCATGAAGCTCCCCGGCGGCGACGGCAGCATCAAGTTCGTCGGCGTCAAGCAGTGGGCCACCTTCCAGGTCTCCCACCAGCCCGGCAACGGCCTCGCCCTGATCGGCGCGATCGCCATCCTGATCGGCCTGGCCGGCTCGCTGTTCATCCAGCGCCGCCGGGTGTGGGTACGGGCCGTACGCGGCGCCGACGGCGTGACCGTCGTCGAGATGGCGGGCCTGGGCCGCAGCGAGTCCGCCCGCCTCCCGGAGGAACTGGCCGACCTGGCCGCCGCCCTGGAGCCGGACGCGCCGCTGGCGGCGGAGGCGGGCCCGGACGCAGCGGCGGATACGGCTGCGGACACCGGTACGGCCACCCAAGCCGGTACGGCTACGGATACCGATTCGGCTACGGATACCGGTACGGCCACGGAGGCGAGCGCGAAGCCCGTCCCCGCCCCGTCCCCGGCCGCCGATGAGAAGAAACCCACCCCCACCGGCCCCGAGAACGCGGCGAAGTCCACCGGCCCCACCGACTCCATCGGTGCAACCGGTTCCACGGACTCCGCCGATGATCCTGCCGATCCCTCCGAAGGAGCGCGCGCGTGAACATCGCTGCCGCAGCCACCAACGAGAACCTGGCCAGTATCAGCAACATGCTGATCTACTCGGCCATGGCCGTCTACACCCTCGCCTTCCTCGCGCACCTCGCCGAGTGGGCCTTCGGCAGCCGCAGCAAGGTCGGCCGCACGGCGGCGGCCCTGACCGCCACCGTGCCCGCCCCCGCCAAGGCCGCGGCGGCCCGCACGGCCGAGCAGGGCGGCGGCACCGCCGTACTGGAGCGCCCCAAGGTCGTCACCCGCGCCACCAACGGCAACCGGGACGTCCCGGACGGCCCGGGCGCCGCGGGCGGCACCGAGAAGGGCGACCTCTACGGCCGCATCGCCATCTCGCTGACCACCCTCGCGTTCCTGATCCACTTCGGCGGCGTCCTCACCCGCGGCCTGTCCGTGCAGCGTGCCCCCTGGGGCAACATGTACGAGTTCTCCACGACCTTCGGCATGGTCGCGGTCGCCGCGTACCTCGTCCTCCTCGCCCTGCGGAAGAACGTCCGCTGGATCGGCCTGCTGCTGACCGCCACCGTCCTGCTGGACCTCGGCGTGGCCGTCACCTGGCTCTACACCGAAAGCTCCCAGCTGGTCCCGGCCCTCCACTCGTACTGGCTGTGGATCCACGTCAGCTGCGCGATCATCTCCGGCGCCTTCCTCTACCTCGGCGCCGTCTCCACGCTGCTCTACCTCTTCCGCGACCGCTACGAGAGCAAGCTGGCCGACCCGAACGGCAAGAAGCCCGGCGCCTTCGCCACCTCCGTGATGGAGCGCCTGCCCGCCGCCGCCAGCCTGGACAAGTTCTCCTACCGCGTGAACGCCACGATCTTCCCCCTGTGGACCTTCACGATCATCGCCGGCGCCATCTGGGCCGGCGAGGCCTGGGGCCGCTACTGGGGCTGGGACTCCAAGGAAATCTGGTCCTTCGTCACCTGGGTCGCCTACGCCGCCTACCTCCACGCCCGCGCCACCGTCGGCTGGAAGGGCCGCAAGGCCGCCTACCTGGGCCTGTTCGCGTTCCTGACGTACATCTTCAACTACTACGTGGTGAATTACTTCTTCTCGGGGCTGCACTCCTACTCCGGGATCTGAGCCGGCGGCACACTCTGTGGTGGAACCTGGAACAGCCCGTGGTGGCGGACGGCCACCCCGTCACGTTCTGGCATGTGATCGAGGAAGGTCCCCGCAGCCTGCTCGGGAACCTGACCCGCCTGCCCCACCCCGACCTGCCGGACCCGGTGCCGTGCGCGATGGTGGCCTCATGGAGCGTTTGGAGAGCCCCGTCCCGTACGGCACCGCTGTTTCCACAGGTGACAGCCACACCCTCCGGTACGAGCTGCGTTTTCCCCAGGGTGTGGAGCGGGTCTGGGAGGCGGTGGCCACTCAGGAGGGGCTGCCGGGGTGGCTTGCTGTGGCGGAGCCGTTTGTGCGGCGTGAGGGTGGGCTGATCACGCTTCGGTGGCAGAACACCGATGAGAACGGGAATGCGACGGTGGCACCCGGCCGGGTGACCGGCTGGGGGCCGTTGCGGCTGGCCGAGTACACCGTCGATGTCCACGGCCGTATGCGGTTCGAGCTCCGGGACGACGGGACCGACGCCACCCGTCTGCGCTTCGCGAACGAGTTCACCGGTTCCGCCGCGTACCGCCTGGACTGTCTCGCCGGCTGGCACCACCATTTCGAGTTCCTCACCGACGCGCTCGACGGACGGCCCAAGGACTGGTCCACGTGGAACCTGGACCGGTGGCGGGAGCTGCGGGCCGACTACGCGGCCGCCGGGCAGTAGCGGCGGGAGCGGTCAGGCCGGTACGGGAGACAGGCCCGGGGTTTCCGCCGGCGCAGGGTAGGGGCGCTCTTCGGGGAGGAGGGCGGTCGCGGCCGCCGTGTCGCCCGCGCGCACCAGGGCGTGGATCTCATGGGCCAGTGGTGTGATGTCGCGGATCGCCACCGTCCACTCGTCGGCGTAGCGGCGGGAGGCGTCGCCCGCCAGGCCCAGCTGGAGGGAGCGGTGGGGGAGCGGAGCCAGGTGCAGGTCGCGTTCGGGGTCCCATTGGATGCGGGCGGGGGAGGTGAGGAGCTGCGCTTTCCAGGCGGCCCGGTCGGGGTGGACGGCGGGGTCGTAGTGGGACAGGCAGGCGTGGCGCAGGGCCCAGTCGAAGCCCGCGCGGTCGATCTCGATGGCGAGGACCCGTTCCTGGTCGGGCTTGGTGGCCCAGCCGCAGCGGTACATCATCCACAGGAACGACGGTTTGACCCACGTCATGCGCTCCCGCTTCCAGGCGGGCGGGAAGCGGCCGTCGCGGGCGGCGGGGAGGCCGAGGGACGGGGCGTACGCCTGGTAGACGGTGACCGTGGTGGCGGTGTGGGCGGCGCGGATGTGGCGCGTGGGTTCGGGGTGCCGGGGGTTTCGGTGATGACTCATGAGCCGTCAGTGTGTGGCGGCCGGAGGCGGAAGGGCCATCGATTTTCCCGGTCAGGTGCCGTCCGCGGTGATGGCGTCGAGCTGGGCGCGCAGATACGTGTGGGAGTCGGCCAGGGTGCCGATGCGGGTGCCGGGGTCGCACTCGTAGAAGTAGACGAGGGACATCAGCTCCTCGGTGGGGGCGTCGGGCGGGGGCGGCAGGACGCGGTGGCGGCCGGCGCGCCAGCGGCCGTCGGTCCAGCGGGCCATCAGGTCGCCGATGTTGACGGTGAGGGAGCCGGGGACGTACGGGGCGTCCTGCCAGCCGGTGCCGCCGTGCGCCGGGTCGGTCCAGACCTGGAGGCCGCCCTTGCCGTGCTGCCGGTCCAGGACCGTGACCGTGCCGAAGTCGGTGTGCGGGCCGATGCGGTACTGGCCGGGCAGCGCCTCGCCCACCGTCTCCGTGCCCGGGTACCAGTTGATGTTGAAGCCCCAGGTGGGGTGGGTGGTGTGGCGGGTGAAGCGGTCGGGGGCGGAGCCGAGCACGGTGGCGAGGAGTTCGAGGAGCCGGTCGGAGAGGGCGCGCAGGGCGGTCAGGAGATCCTGGACGTCGAGGCGGAGGGCCGGGACCTGGTGGGGCCAGATGTTGGGCAGGAACCACTCGGCGTCGACGGCCGGGTCGCCGGTCGGCTCCTCGGAGGCGAAGGACAGCGACTCCTTCAGGTCCGGCGGGGTCGCGGTGCCCTCGGCGGCGCCGTTGGCCTCGGCTCCGGGGCCCAGCCAGCCGCGCCCGCCGACCTCGGTGGCGTACGGCTGCTTCTCCGCGGCGGGCAGCGCGAAGAACGTACGGGCGGTGCGGCGGATGCGGGTGCGCAGGTCCGGGTCGAGGCCGTGGCCGGTGACGAGGAGGAAGCCGGTGGCGCGCAGGGCCGTATCGACGGCCGCGGCGGTCGCGCGGCGCGCGTCCGGGCCGTCCGACCGCCAGCGGGCGAGGTCGATGACGGGGATGGGGCCGTCGTCGGGCGCGGGCGCGCGGGCGGGGTCGGGCGCGGACGCAGGGGGCTCACTCATCGCCGATGTCCTCGTGCCACAGCTTGGGTCGGGCCGCGATGAACTCCCGCATCATGGCCGCGCACTCCGCGTCGTCCAGCAGCACGATCCGTACGCCGCTCTGCGCCAGCCAGCCGTGCCCGCCGTGGTACGTACGGGCTTCGCCGATCAGGACGCGCGAGATGCGGAACTGGCGGATCAGGCCGCTGCAGAACCAGCACGGGGAGAGGGTGGTGACCATCGTGGTGTCCCGGTAGTGGCGCTGCCGGCCGGCGGCGCGGAAGGCGGTGGTCTCCGCGTGCGCGGTGGGGTCGCCGTCCTGGACGCGACGGTTGCGGCCGCGTCCGAGGAGGGCGCCGTCGGGGCCGTACAGCGCGGCGCCGATGGGGATGCCGCCCTCGGCCAGCCCGGCCCGTGCCTCGGCGACCGCCGTCGCCAGCATCGCGCGCTCCAGGTCCTTCACGACGGCCACTCTCCTCGCCCGGGAGCGGTCCGGCAACGTACGCGCCGCGATCCGGCCGGTGAGTGAGGAGCGAGGGGGCGCGTGGGAGGGCCGTACGCCTCGGGCCTACGGCGCGCTGCGTACGGCCGTGCGCTCCGGTGGGCGGGGCGGCGGTGCGCTCCGGTGGGCGGGGCGGCCGTGTGCTCCGGTGGGTAGGTCGTCAGCTCTTTGACGGTGGGGCGGGGGCGTCCGCCCCTCGGCGGTGCGCCGTCAGCCCTTCGACGGCGGGGTGTTCCCCTCGCCGTCCGACGAACCGTTTTCCTTGCGCCGCAGCTCCTCCTCGCGGCGCCGCAGGTCCGCCTCCCAGTCCTTCAGGAGCGCCTCGTCCTTCTTGTTCTCGTCCTTGAGCGAGCGCAGGAACTCGGGGTTGTCGTCCGGCGCGACCCACTTCTGCGCCGGGCCGCGCCCGCCGCGGGGCCACGGCGCGCCGCCGCCGGCGGGTTCGCGCCGCGGGCGGCCGGCCACCAGCCAGGCGACCGGACCGATGAGGACCTCGCCGAACAGCAGGATGATGAAGACCCAGGCGATCTTCGGCAGGCCGCGGACCTGGTTCTCCGGCGTGTTCAGGCAGTCGATGAACGCGTAGATCCACAGCGCCAGGATCAGAAGGAACGGCAGATACCTGAGCATTGCGGAAGCAGCCCCCCTGTGCTGACGGGCGGGCCTCGCGGGGCCCGGTGACCCGTCCAGGGTAGTGCGTACCGGATACTGGACAGCATGGCTTATGACGATCTTCGCTCGTTCCTGCGCGCGCTCGACCGGGAGGGTGACCTCAAGCGCATCAAGGCCGAGGTCGATCCGCATCTGGAAGTCGGCGAGATCGTCGACCGGGTGCAGAAGGCCGGCGGCCCGGCGCTGCTCTTCGAGAACGTCAAGGGCTCGTCGATGCCGCTGGCCATGAACGTGTACGGCACCGACCGCCGGCTGCTCAAGGCGCTGGGCCTGACGTCGTACGACGAGATCAGCGAGAAGATCGGCGGGCTGCTCAAGCCGGAGCTGCCGCACGGCTTCGTCGGCGTGCGCGAGGCCTTCGGCAAGCTCGCGAACATGGCGCACGTCCCGCCGAAGAAGGTCAAGGGCGACAGCGCCCCGGTCCAGGAGGTCGTGCTCCAGGGCGACGAGGTGGACCTGGAGCGGCTGCCCGCGCTGTTCACCTGGCCGCAGGACGGCGGATCGTTCTTCAACCTGGGCCTGACCCACACCAAGCACCCGGAGACCGGCGTGCGGAACCTGGGCCTGTACCGCCTCCAGCGCCACGACAAGCGCACCATCGGCATGCACTGGCAGATCCACAAGGACAGCCGCAACCACTACCAGGTGGCCGCCAAGCGCGGCGAGAAACTGCCGGTCGCCATCGCCTTCGGCTGCCCGCCGGCCGTCACCTACGCCGCCACCGCGCCGCTGCCCGGCGACATGGACGAGTACATGCTCGCCGGGTTCGTGCAGGGCAAGCGCATCGAGATGGTGGACTGCAAGACCGTGCCGCTCCAGGTCCCGGCCAACGCCGAGGTCGTACTGGAGGGCTGGCTGGAGCCGGGCGAGATGCTGCCGGAGGGCCCCTTCGGCGACCACACCGGCTTCTACACGCCGCAGGAGCCGTTCCCGGCGCTGACCATCGACTGTGTGACGATGCGCCGGCGGCCGCTGCTCCAGTCGATCGTGGTGGGCCGGCCGCCGACCGAGGACGGCCCGCTGGGCCGGGCCACCGAGCGGTTCTTCCTGCCGCTGCTCAAGGTCATCGTGCCGGACATCGTGGACTACCACCTGCCCGAGTCGGGCGGCTTCCACAACTGCGCGATCGTCTCGATCGACAAGAAGTACCCCAAGCACGCCCAGAAGGTCATGCACGCCATCTGGGGCGCCCACATGATGTCGCTGACCAAGCTGATCGTCGTGGTCGACGCCGACTGCGATGTGCACAACCTGCACGAGGTGTCCTGGCGGGCCCTCGGCAACACGGACTACGCGCGGGACCTGACCGTCGTCGAGGGGCCGGTCGACCACCTCGACCACGCCTCGTACCAGCAGTTCTGGGGCGGCAAGGCGGGCATCGACGCGACGCGGAAGCTGCCCGAGGAGGGGTACACCAGGGACGGCGGCTGGCCGGAGATGGTCGAGTCGGACACCGCGACGGCGGCGAAGGTCGACCGCCGCTGGAAGGAGTACGGGTTCTAGACATGAGCGCCGATTCAGCGACACCGGATCTCTTCGCCCCCGAACCCGCACCGCCCGGCAAGGTCAAGGCCTTCCTGCGGCTGGTGATGATCGAACACTCGGTCTTCGCGCTGCCCTTCGCCTACATCGCCTCGCTGACCGCCATGCACCAGGTGGACAAGAGCATCCACTGGGTCGAACTGCTGCTGGTCACGGTCGCGATGGTGGGGCTGCGCACCTTCGCGATGGCCGCCAACCGCATCATCGACCGGGAGATCGACGCCCGTAACCCGCGCACCGCGGGCCGCGAGCTGGTCACCGGCGCGGTGTCGGTACGCTCCGCCTGGACCGGCGCGCTGATCGCGGTGGTCTTCTTCCTGGGCGCCGCGGCCCTGCTCAACCCGCTGTGCCTGGCGCTGGCGCCGATCGCCGTCATCCCGATGGTGGTGTATCCGTACGGCAAGCGCTTCACGAACTTCCCCCACGCGATCCTGGGACTGGCCCAGGCGATGGGCCCGGTCGGCGCGTGGATAGCCGTCACGGGGTCCTGGTCCTGGGACGCGGTGATCCTCGGCCTGGCCGTGGGCGTCTGGATCGGAGGCTTCGACCTGATCTTCGCCTGCCAGGACGTGCAGGCGGACCGGGCGCACGGCGTGAAGTCCGTACCGGCCCGCTTCGGCATCCCGGCGGCCCTGCACGGCGCCCGCGCCAGCCACGCCGTCACCACGGCGCTGCTGGTCTGGTACGCGCTCGCCACCCACGCCGGGGTGTTCTTCTGGCTCGGCCTGGTGATCGTCGTCGGCGCGTTCCTCTACGAGCACACCATCGTCCGCCCGCACGACCTCTCCCGGCTGAACCGGGCGTTCTTCCAGGTCAACGGCTTCATCGGGATCGCGCTGTTCGTCTGCGCGCTGCTGGACCTGTTCATACGGGGCCTGACGCCGGCCTGAGGCTCCGGGCGTGGGGCGCTGCGGGACGAAGGCTTCCCGAGCGCCCCGATGAGCGCCCTGATAAGCGCCCGGATGAGCGCCCCAACGAGTGCCCCGCGTATGCCTGGCCGGTGCCTGGCCGGCTTACGGTATCCGCCGTATCTCCCCCGGCAGCGGCGCCACGGCCGTCCGCTGCCGGAAGACGAACGCCGCCAGCACGCCGCCCACCAGCCCGAACAGATGGCCCTGCCAGCTGATGCCGTTGTCGGTCGGCAGCGCGCCCCACAGGATCGAGCCGTAGACCACGGCGACGAGCGCGCCGAGGGCGATGTCCAGTGGCTTGCGGTCGATGAAGCCGCGTATCAGCAGGTAGCCGAAGAGACCGAAGACGACGCCGGAGGCCCCGGCGGTGTTGCTGCCGGCGGGGGCGGTCAGCCAGACGCCCAGACCGCTGGTCAGCGCGATGAGCAGGGCGACACCGGCGAACCGGGCGAGACCGCTGCGCAGCGCGGCGAGGAAGCCCAGGAGCAGCAGCGGCAGCGTGTTCGCGGCCAGGTGGTCGAAGCCGAAGTGGATGAAGGCGGCGGGCAGCACATCGGCCAGCTCGCTCATCTCGCGCGGCTGTACGCCGAAGGTGTCCAGCGCGTTCCCGGAAGCGGCGTCGGCCATCTCCAGGACCCACAGCAGCGCGACCCAGCCCAGCATCAGCGCGGCGGCGGGCTTCGCACGCTCCAGCGCTCGCGTCATCATCCGCGGCACCTTCCTTTCCCCGTTCACTCCGACAAACGGCCGTGACCGGTCCGATGGTTCCGCCGGATAGGCTCGATCCCGTGGAACCGCAGGACAACAACCCCAGTCAGCCCGGTGTCACAAGGCCCGGCGGGCGCTCCGCCCGGCCGGCCGCCGGGTCCGCCGACGTTCCCCGCCGTCCTTGGGTGGTGGGGGTCTCGGGCGCGTCCGGCACGCCGTACGCGGCGTCCGTGGTGCGCGGCCTGCTCGCGGCCGGGGAGGCGGTGGACCTCGTGGTCAGCCGGGCCTCGCGGCTGACGCTGCTGGACGAGACGGGCATCTCCTTCCGGGACGCGCACTGGCGCGCGGACCTGCGGGAGTGGCTGGCGCTCGGCGCGGACGGCAAGCCGGGGACGTTCGCGATCACGGACGCGGACCTGGACCTGGTGCGGTACTGGCCGGCCGGTGACCTCGCGGCGGGTCCGTCGTCGGGTTCGTACCCCGTCAAGGGAATGCTCATCGTGCCGGCGAGCACGGCGTGTGTGGCCGGGGTGGCGCTGGGGCTGTCGAAGGACCTGCTCCAGCGGGTGGCGAGCGTGACGCTCAAGGAGCGCAGGAGGCTGGTGGTCGCGGTGCGGGAGACCCCGCTGAACGGGCAGACCCTCAAGCATCTGGTGACGCTGGACGAGGCGGGCGCCGTGGTGCTGCCCGCCTCTCCGGCGTTCTACGCGGGAGCGACGCACATCCAGGATCTGGTGGATTTCGTCGCCGGCCGGGTGCTGGACGCGGCGGATGTGCCGCACCGGCTCTACCGGCGGTGGGTGGGTGAGCTGGGCTCGGGCTCCAAGGAGGCGGACTAGCGCTTCTTGGCGGAGCCGTTGCGGCCGAAGCGGCGCTTGCCTTCAGCGGCGGCGGCAGGACGGTGGGCACGAGAACGATTGGCCAGGTCCTGCAGCTCGCGCATGCGGGCGTAGGCCATCTCGATCGAGTACACGGTGACTTCTCCTGTGAAAGATCGTCTTTGATCAACTGAGATTGACGGTTTACAGGGTCGCAGCCCCTGTATGCCTTAGATTCTACATGTAAAAGCCGGGATTGCAGAGCGAATGGAAGGTCAGGGGCGTATGGATGCCGTAGATAGGCAGCTCATCCAGGCACTGCGGGAGAACGGCAGGGCCTCGTACGCGGAGCTGGGCCGGCTCGTGGGCCTGTCCGGGCCCAGCGTCACCGACCGGATCAACCGCCTGGAGGCGGCCGGCGTGATCACCGGCTACCGGGCGACCGTCGACGCGGCCTCGCTGGGACTGGGCGTCACGGCCCTGGTCGGCATCTCCCTCTCGGACGCCGCCGACCACGAGGACGTGGCCATGCGGCTGCGCGACCTCGCGGAGATCGAGGACGCCTGGTTCATCGCGGGCGACGACTCGTACATGCTCAAGGTCCGGGTCAGCGACGTGGACGGGCTGGAGCGCACCATCCGCAGGCTGTCCGGCACCAAGGGCGTCTCCCGTACGCGGACCACCATCGTGCTCTCCACCAAGTGGGAGAACCGCGTCGGCGAGCTGCCCGAGGACGCGTAGGACCCCGCGTACGAAAAGCCGGACCCGCGCCGGAACGGCGGGCTCCCGGGCCGTACAGGCATGGGGGCCCGCCGGGGCCGGAAAACGGGGGAGTACGCTCGGTGAAGCCCGATTTTGGCAGAGATATGGGAGGCGACCGGACGATGACTGCATCCATGGATGTGGGTCTCAAGCGCGAGCTGGAGGACAAGGTCCGGTCCGGGGAGCGGCTGACCCGTGAGGACGGCATCGCCCTCTACGAGTGCGACGACCTGGCCTGGCTGGGCGGCCTCGCCCACGAGGTGCGCACCCGCAAGAACGGCGACGTCGTGCACTTCAACGTCAACCGTCACCTCAACATGACCAACGTGTGCACCGCCTCGTGCGCGTACTGCTCCTTCCAGCGCAAGCCCGGCGAGAAGGACGCGTACACGATGCGCATCGAGGAGGCCGTCCGCCTCGCCAAGGCGATGGAGGGCGACAAGCTCACCGAGCTGCACATCGTCAACGGCCTCCACCCCACCCTGCCGTGGCGCTACTACCCGCGCTCCCTCAGCGCCCTCAAGGAGGCGCTGCCCGACACCGTCTCCCTGAAGGCGTTCACCGCCACCGAGATCCACCACTTCGAGAAGATCTCCGGGCTGTCCGCCTCCGAGATCCTCGACGAGCTGATCGACGCCGGCCTGGAGTCGCTGACCGGCGGCGGCGCCGAGATCTTCGACTGGGAGGTCCGGCAGCACATCGTCGACCACGACACCCACTGGGAGGACTGGTCGCGCATCCACCGCCTGGCGCACGAGAAGGGCCTCAAGGGCCCGTGCACCATGCTGTACGGCCACATCGAGGAGCCCCGCCACCGCGTCGACCACGTGCTGCGCCTGCGCGAGCTCCAGGACGAGACCGGCGGCTTCCAGGTCTTCATCCCGCTGCGCTACCAACACGACTTCGTGGACATGAAGGACGGCAAGATCCGCAACCGCCTCCAGGCGCGCACCACGATGGCGACCGGCGCCGAGGCGCTGAAGACCTTCGCCGTCTCCCGGCTGCTGTTCGACAACGTCCCGCACGTGAAGGTCTTCTGGGTCATGCACGGCCTGCAGACCGCGCAGCTCGCGCTCCAGCACGGCGCCGACGACATGGACGGCTCGGTCGTCGAGTACAAGATCACGCACGACGCGGACAACTACGGCACGCCGAACAAGCTCACCCGCGACGACCTGCTGGACCTGATCCGCGACGCGGGCTTCCGGCCGGTCGAGCGCAACACCCGCTACGAGATCATCCAGGAGTACCCGGGCCCGGACGCGAACCGCCGCGAGGCCCCGCAGCCGATGCGGGTGTGAGCCCGGACAGGGCGGTCAGGAGCAGCGGCATGGACCTCCGCTTCGACTTGGACCCCGCCGTCACCCCGGAACTGGCCGACGGCATCCGTACGCTGTGGGCCGAGGTGTCCAACGCGGGCGGCGCCGTCGGCTACGTACCCCCGGTGACGCCCGAGGACGTACGCGGCGACCTGCTCGCCCACCTGGCGGCGATGTCCGAGGGGCACGCCCGGCTGATCGTGGGCCGCGACGGGCGGGGCCGGGTGCGGGCCACCGCGTTCCTCCACCTGAACACCCACCGCATCCACCGGCACTGGCTGTGGGCCTCCACGGTGATGGTGCACCCCGGCCTCCAGGGGCAGGGCGCGGGCCGTGCGCTGCTGACGGCCGTGGAGGAGGCCGCCCGCTCGATCGACGGCATCGAGGCCGTCCGGCTCACCTGCCGGGGCGGCAACGGCCTGGAGGACTTCTACCAGGCCTGCGGATACAAGGAAGTGGGCCGCGTGCCGTCGGCGATCAAGGTGGCCGACGACGACTACCGGGACGACATCACGATGTGGCGGGAGCTGACGTGACCGGGGCGTGCGGCGCCGCGGCGCGCCGCCTTCCGCTTTCGGGGCAGGGGCCCGGAAGATCACAAATCGGGCTGTGCTTGACTGGACGCAGACCCTTTCGGTTGTCGTCGTGAAGAAGGTCCGCCCGTGAGTAGCCAGAAGTTCGCCACGCTCCGCTACACCGCCCTGCGCCTGGGGATCTTCGTCGTGTGCTTCGCGCTGGTCTGGGTACTGGCGTACTTCCACATCATCCCGCTCGGCGTGGGCAGTTCCAACGCCATCTGGCTGCTGCTGCTCGCGATCGTGATCTCCGCGCCGCTGAGCTTCGTGCTGCTGCGCAAGCAGCGGGACGCGATGTCCGAGCAGATCGTGGCCAAGGTGGACCAGCAGAAGGCCCGCATCGCGGCCAACGCCCGCCAGGAGGACGGCCTCCTGTAACCCGGCGCGGGACGGACTCCCGTACCACCTGGTGCGGAACGGGCTCGGGCTCCCGCACCACCGGGTGCGGGACGGGCTCTCCCGTATCCACCCAGCGCGGAACGGACTCCCCGCACCCCCGGCGCCGTAACGCGCCGCACAGCCGACGGATGCCCCGTCGTGGAGAAAACCCCTCCACGGCGGGGCATCACGCGTCCCGCAGGACGATCCGGGCGTCTCGCACACCCCGCTCCCAAAGAATCTCTTTGGGTTCCCCAAAGTTCAAGTGTTAACGTGTTCGACATGAAGACAGCAGTAGCGCACCACCACACCACGGGCGTCCCGCTCGTGGCGCGCCTGCACGTCGATCTGTGCCGCTGTATGTCCGCGGCCTGTCGCCGCCGCTGATCCCAGCACGCAGCGGCCGGAGATCCCGTACGGATCGATACGGACCTCCCGTCTCCTGGCGCTGTGCGCCGTTCTCCCAACCTTTCGACGCCTGTCTGTCCCCGGAGTGTGTCCGTTGTCCACCACGTCTTCCGAGACCGGGCGGTCGCCCGAGACCGCCAGAACCTTCCGCATACCCAAGGTCCCGTTCTGGGCCCAGATCCTGCTCGGCCTCGTCCTCGGTGTGCTGCTCGGCTGGATCGCCAAGAGCGGCGACGTCTCCTGGCTGAAGACCACCCTCGACACCATCGGCCATCTCTTCGTCCAACTGCTCAAGCTGGCCGTGGCGCCGCTGGTCTTCTTCGCCATCCTGGTCTCGATCACCAACCTGCGGCAGGTCAACAACGCCGCCCGGCTGGCCACCCGCACCCTGCTGTGGTTCATGGTCACCTCGCTGATCGCGGTCGCCATCGGCATGGCGATCGGCCTGATCAGCAACCCCGGCGCGGGCACCGGCCTGACCCCCAAGGACGGCAAGCTCCCCGAGCACGCCGGCTCCTGGATCGACTTCCTGACCGGCATCGTCCCCAAGGACGTCATCACGCCCTTCACCGAGCTGAAGGTCATGCAGATCGTCTTCCTGGCGACGGTGGCCGGCATCGCGGCCCTGAAGCTGGGCGACCGCGCCGAACCGGTGCTGCGCCTGAGCCGCTCCGCGCTGGAGCTGCTGCAGAAGGCCCTGTGGTGGGTCATCCGGCTCGCCCCGATCGGCTCCCTCGGCCTGATCGGCTACGCCATCGCGGACTACGGCTGGGACCTGATCAGCAAGTACGCGACCTTCACCGTCGACATCTACGTCGGCTGCGCGATCGTGCTGTTCGGCGTCTACCCGCTGCTGCTGTCGGTCTTCGCCAAGGCCAACCCGCTGCACTTCTTCAAGGGCGCCTGGCCCGCCATCCAGCTGGCGTTCGTCTCCCGCTCCTCGGTCGGCACCATGCCGCTGACCCAGAAGGTCACCGAGCGCCTGGGCGTGCCGAAGGAGTACGCGTCCTTCGCGGTGCCCTTCGGCTCCACGACCAAGATGGACGGCTGCGCGTCGATCTACCCGGCGCTCGCCGCGATCTTCATCGCCCAGATCTTCGACGTGCACCTGGGCATCGGTGACTACGTCCTGATCGCCTTCGTCTCGGTCATCGGCTCCGCGGCCACCGCCGGCCTCACCGGCGCCACCGTCATGCTGACCCTCACCCTGTCCACCCTCGGCCTCCCCCTGGAGGGCGTCGGCCTGCTGATGGCCATCGACCCGATCCTGGACATGATGAGGACGGCCACGAATGTGGCGGGCCAAGTCGTCGTGCCGATCCTGGTCTCGGCCAAGGAGAAGATCCTCGACCGCGACGCGTACGACCGTGCCGCCGGTGTGGACCTGGAGGACGGCGCGGTGAGCGAGTCCGAGCAGAAGACGCCGGTCCCGGCGGCGGCTGCCGCGGGCTGAGCCGGACGCCGACCGCGCTCCACCCGGTGATGCGAACGCCGGACGGACCGGGGATTTCCCTGGCCCGTCCGGCGTTTTGCGTACGGGGACGGGAAGGGGACAGGGCAGGGGCGGGTCGGGTGCGGGGCGCGAACGGGTACGGGCGCGGATATGGGTTCGGGTGCGGCCCGTACGTACCCGTACGCCTTCAGCCAACCTCCCCCGTATGCGCCAGGATCGCCTTCGCCAGCGGCCCCTGTACCTCCGGCGGGAGCGCGTGGCCCATGCCCGGGATCTCCACGAGGGCCGCGCCCCGGATGACCTGGGCGAGGTGCTGGGGGTGCGGTGGTGGGAAGACCGGCTCGGCCGGGGCGGAGATGACGAGGACGGGCACCTCGTTGGCGGCCAGGGCCTCGGTGCGCAGCATTCCGGAGTGGTCGGCGCGGGAGGGGGCGGTGGAGACGTCGTAGCGGCCGGTGTGCTCGATGACGCGGCGCTCCAGGTCGCGGTAGTACCCGGCGTCGAACGGCAGCTGCCCGCCGCTCAGTACCCGCCAGTGCTCCACGCGCCGGTCGAGTTCGGCCTCCAGGCCGTGGTCCTCGACCGGGCGGGCCCACATCTCCAGTACCTCCGGCGCGATGCCGGGCAGTTCGTCGACGGGGACCTCGGTGCCGTCCGGGCGGGTGTACGGGGCGGTGCTCATCGCCGAGGTGCCCATCAGGGTGGCGCTGAGCACCCGGTCGGGGTGGTCGGCGAGGACGAGCTGGGTCAGCATTCCGCCGAGTGACAGCCCCACCAGGTGCGCCCGCTGGATGCCGAGGCCGTCGAGGACGCGGACGATGTCCTCGGCCATATCCGTGATGCGGTACGGCCGTTCGTCGAAGGACCAGGTGGAGCGGCCGGTGTCGCGGTGGTCGTAACGGATGACACGGTGCTGGACGGCGAGCGCGTCCACGAACGGCTCCGGCCAGCCGAGGCCGGAGGCCTGTGCGCCCATGACGAGCAGCAGTGGGGGCGCGTCGGCCGGGCCGCGCTGCTCGGTCCACAGGCGCACGCCCGGGGCCGCGTCCACGAACTGCTGGTGCGCCTGCTGCATGGCGGGGTCCTTCCGTCGAATCGAACGAGACGAGTCGTATCGTCTCGTGATGGAGGTGATCTCGTCAAGAGCGGTCGGGCAAGGTGGGAAAACGTAAACTTACTTGGGGGTAAAGGGGCGGGACAGAAGGGCAATTGGTGTGGGAGCTGTGAAGAGCAAACGGATGCCACGGGCCGTACGGGAGCAGCAGATGCTCGACGCGGCCGTGCTGACCTTCGCGCGGCGCGGGTACCGGGCGGCCTCGATGGACGAGATCGCCGAGGTGGCCGGGGTGTCCAAACCGCTGGTCTATCTGTACCTGAACTCCAAGGAGGAGCTGTTCAGCGCCGTCATCCGGCGGGAGGCGACAGCCCTCGCGGAGGCCGTACGGGCGGCGGTGGAACCGGGGGCGTCCGCCGACCGGCAGCTGTGGAGTGGGCTGAAAGGATTCTTCGCGCACACGGCCGAGCATCCGGACGGCTGGACGGTGCTCCACCAGCAGGCCCGTACGCAGGGCGAGCCGTTCGCGGTCGAAGTCGCCGCGCTGCGCGCCGAGATCATCGAGTTCGTCACCGCGATGATCGGGGCGGCGGCCCAGGAGGCGGGCTGCGCCCGCGAACCGGCCGCCCGCGAAGTGTCCGGCCTGGCGCACGCCCTGGTGGGCGCCGCCGAATCGCTGGCCGACTGGGCCAACTCCGCGAGCCCGGGCGCGGGGGAGCGCCCGTCGGCCAAGGACACCGCGGCGACGCTGATGAACTTCGCGTGGGCCGGGCTGGGGCGGCTGATGGCCGGGGAGCGGTGGTCGCCGGGGAGGTGAGGCCGGCGGGGGGGGGCTTGTCAGGAAGCCGGGGCCGCCGCCCTCACACGTCCGTCTCCACCCTCCCCTCCAGGTGGACACGGGACCGCCCGTCCGGGCCGCCGCGCAGTTGGAAGCTGCCGCCCGTACGCGTGGTCTCGTAGGCGTACGTGACGGTGGCGGGCAGCAGCACCGGGGCGCGGAACTCCGCCGAGATGCGCAGTGTCGGCGTGCCCGGCAGCACCGCCTCGGCGGCGCAGCGCGCGAAGGTCCACATGCCGTGCGCGATGGCGCGCGGGAAGCCGAGCGGGCGGGCCGTGAGGGCGTGGAGGTGGATCGGGTTGTAGTCGCCGGAGACGGCGGCATGGCGTCGGCCGAGGTCCGCGGGCAGCCGCCACTGGGCCCGGACGGGCAGTTCGCGGGGGACGGGGGAGCGGCGGGCGCCGGAGAGGGGCGCTCCGGAACCGGTACCTCGCGGTTCCTCGCCCCCGTCCGTCCGGTGCCGCGCCAGGTATGTGCTGCGGTCGTGCCACACCAGCGCGCCCCCGCGGCGCGCCTCGGTCGTCATGACGACTTCGGTGCCGCGCCGGTGCGCCCGCAACGTGCCCGCGAACACGGTGAGTTCGAGCGTGTCGGTCGGGTGCAGCGGCGTGTACTGGGTGATCTCGATGCCGGTGTGCACCAGCCCGAGCATCGGCAGCGGGAAGTCCCGGGCGCTCATCAGCCGTGCGGCCAGCGGGAATCCGAGGATGTGCGGGTAGGTGACGGGCAGCGGCTCGGTCGCGTCGTAGCCGCAGACCCGCGCGTACGAGGCTGCGCGGCCGAGGCCGATCCGTACGGCGGGCAGTACGAGGCGGGTGCGCGGCAGCGCGGCGTCCGGGCGCGGGTGCTTGCCGATCCCGGTCAGGACGCCCTTGGCCAGCGCGGGCAGCAGCCGCGGCGGGCGGGACCGGGCGGTCGCGGTGTCGGCGGGAGCGCTCGCGGGGGCGCCGGTGGGAGTGCCGGAGGGAGTGCTGCTCGGAGTGCCGTTCGGAACGCTGCCCGGATTGCCTCCCGGCACCTCGCCCGGCATCAGGCACCCGGCCGGTGCGGTGCGCGGCGGGCGAGGGGGCGCCGCGGGGCCGGATCGGGGGACGGAAGGCGGTGCTCGGGCATTGGCCAACTCCTGGTCCTCGCGTAAATTTACTTCGAAGTAAGGTTACTGTCGGGTCAGGTGATGGTCGAGAGTGCGGACGCAAGGCGCCGCGCTGTCCATGGCCCTGAACGGGCCTGCTCCTGTGGCCCGTCGGGGTCCGCCGCCGCCGGCCGCCTCCGTGCGCCGGCCGCCGCGCTCACCGCGGGACGAGGAGCCGCTCGTGTCCAGTCGGGGAATGTCCGGTCGGGAACGGCCCGGCCAGGAAATGTCCGGTCGGGGAAGGTCCGGTCGGGAACGGCCCGGCCAGGAAATGTCCGGTCGGGGAAGGTCCGGTCAGAAACGGTCCGGCCGGGAGAAGTCCGGTCGGGAAATGTCCGGCTGGGAGAAGTCCGGTCGGGAACTGCAACGCGGGCCCTCGGCGCCCGCTCTGGTGGAGCCGCACACACGGGTGCGGGGCGGGGTCGTACGGGAGGTGTCCGTACCGCCGCTGGCGCCGCCGGTGCGGACCGGTTCACTGGGAGACATCCCCTTCGACAACGCCGCGCAAGCGCCGGACGAGGTGGTTCTGGCGCGCAAGAAGGCGGGCCAGGGGGCCGGGGGCGCGTGGCGGGACGTGAGCGCCGCCGAGTTCGCCGGGGAAGTGCTCGCCGTGGCCAAGGGCCTGATCGCGCACGGGCTGCGGCCCGGCGACCGGCTGGCCGTCATGGCCCGTACGACCTACGAGTGGACGCTCGTGGACTTCGCCGCCTGGGCGGCCGGGCTGGTCACCGTACCGGTCTACCCGACCTCCTCCGCCCACCAGGCGCACTGGATCCTGCGCGACTCGGGCGCCGCGGCCTGTGTGGTGGAGAGTGTCGAGCAGACCCGGCTGATCAGCTCGGTCCGCTCCGGGCTGCCGGACCTCGCGCACCTGTGGCAGTTCGACACCGGCGCGATCGGGCAGATCGTCGCGGCGGGCCGCCGGCTGCCGAACGTGCTGGCGACCGAGCGGCGGGCGGCCACCGGCCCCGGCGACATCGCCACCCTCGTCTACACCTCCGGCACCACCGGCCGCCCCAAGGGCTGCGTGCTCACCCACGGCAACTTCTTCGCCGAGGTGGACAACGCGACCGAACTGCTGCACCCGGTCTTCAAGTCGGTCAGCAGCGAGCCCGCCTCGACGCTGCTCTTCCTGCCGCTGTCGCACGTCTTCGGGCGGATGGTCGCGGTCGGCTGCCTGCGCGCGCGGGTACGTCTCGGCCACGCGCCCAGCATCCGTACCGAGGACCTGCTCGCCGACCTGGCGACCTTCCGGCCGACGTTCCTGCTCGCGATCCCCTACGTCCTGGAGAAGGTCTACAACACCGGCCGCGCCACCGCCGAGAAGATGGGCCGGGCCGCCTCCTTCGACCGCGCGGCCCGCATCGCCCGGCGCTACGGGGAAGCCGTCGAGGCGAAGGAACACGGCACCGGCAGCGGCCCGGGCGCGGCGCTGAAGGCCGCCCGCCGGCTGTACGACCCGCTGGTCTACCGCCGTATCCGCGCCGCGCTCGGCGGCAGGGTCCGCTACGCGATCTGCGGCGGTTCCCCGCTCGGGCACCGGCTCGCGGCCTTCTACGCCGGCGCGGGCATCGAGATCTTCGAGGGCTACGGGCTGACCGAGACCACCGCGGCGGCCACCCTCACCCCGCCGCTCAGACCCCGTATCGGCACGGTGGGCTGGCCGCTGCCCGGCACCGCCGTACGGATAGCGGACGACGGCGAGGTGCTGCTGCGCGGCGCCCAGGTCTTCACCGGCTACTGGGACGCCGCGACCGGCGGGCCGGTGCCGTCGAGGAGTGGGAGCGGGAACGGGAAGGAGAACGGGAGCGGGAACGTGGCAGGTTCCGCGTTCGGGACCGGTCACGGCCACGGTTCCGGCCACGGCTACAACCACGGCCACAACCACGGCCACGGTCACGAACTCCCCGCGTACGAAGAGCACGGTTACGGGCAGAGTGACGGCGGCTGGCTGGCGACCGGCGACATCGGGGCGCTCGACGCCGACGGCTATCTGACCATCACCGGCCGCAAGAAGGAGCTGATCGTCACCTCCGGCGGCAAGAACGTCGCCCCGGCCCCGCTGGAGGACCGGCTGCGGGCACACCCGCTCGTCGGCCAGTGCATGGTCGTCGGCGACGGCCGTCCGTACATCACCGCGCTGATCACGCTGGAGGCCGACGGCCTGGCGCACTGGCGGATGATGAAGAAGAAGCAGCGGGTGCCGGTGGCGGAACTGGTCTCGGACGAGGTGCTGCTGGGCGACGTCCAGGACGCCGTGGACGACGCCAACAAGCTGGTGTCACGGGCCGAATCGATACGCCGCTTCACCGTGCTGCCGGTGGACTTCACCGAGGAGGCCGGTCACCTCACACCGTCCCTGAAGCTGCGGCGGGCCGCCATCGCGCGCGACTTCGCCAAGGAGATCGAGGAGTTGTACGTACGGGGAGGGAGTGAGGAGCCCGGGTCCTGATGTCACGTTAACTGACCCACCGGTAACGTGGTGGGGGCCGGGCCCGGCAAGCGGGAACCCCGTGTCACCTCTGTGGGGGAAGTGGCGCGGGGTTCCTTGTCGCGTATGTACGAACCGGGCGCGGATCAGCCGCAGTTGCCGTCCGCCGCCTTTCCGGCGAAGCGTTCCGCCAGCCAGTTGGCGGCCGGTACCGCGCCCGCTATCGCGCCGATGACATGCTCACCCAACGGGATCGTGGTCCACCGCACGTCGGCGCCCTTGGCGCACCAGTCCGCGCGCAACTGCTTGCCGACGCCGTACGGGATCAGCTCGTCGAGCGTGCCGTGATAGAGGAACACCGGCGCGTCCGGCCTGCGCGTACCGAGGTCCGACTCGTGCAGCCGCCGCTGCCAGTCGGCCTCGTCCAGCGGGTTCTTGACGGTCACGTCGGAGATCTTCTTGAAGAGGCCCGCGACGGTGTTGATCGCCACGCAGTTCCGCTTCATGAAGTCGACGTAGTGCCGTCCCTTGGCGTTGAGGTACTTCGCCAGGTCCAGTTCGGGGAAGGCGGTGTCCTGGCCGACCGCGGCCATCAGGATCAGGCCCGCGCCCACGTTGCCGTTGTTGAAGTCGGCGACCTTGAGCAGGTCCGCCGGGACCCCGCCGGTCGCGGTGCCCTTGACCTTCAGCTCGGGCGCGTACGTACCGTGCAGCTCGGCCGCCCAGCCCGACGCCTGGCCGCCCTGCGAATAGCCCATGATCCCGACCGGGGAGTCCGCGGTGACGCCCGCCCGCACGGCACCGGGCAGCCGCTGCGCGGCGCGGGCCGCGTCCAGTACGGCCTGACCCTCGGCCCGGCCGACGGTGTACGTGTGGTCGCCGGGCGTGCCCAGGCCCTCGTAGTCGGTCACGGCCACCGCCCAGCCGCGCGCCGTGAGCTGCTGGATGAGGTTGGCCTCGACGGTGGTGCCCTTGGGGAAGCCGGCCGAGGGCGCGCACGCGTCGGCGAGGCCGACCGTGCCGACGGCGTACGTGACCAGGGGGCGCGGCCCGGTGCGCCCGTCGTCCGGGACGATGACCGTGCCGGAGACGACGTTCGGGGTGCCCTTGGCGGTGGTCGACCGGTACTCCATGTGCCAGGCGCGGGTGCGGGTCGGCTGGCCGGGGAGGGGGTGGAAGGAGGTGGGGGAGTACTTCACGATGTCGCCGGGGCGTGTGGCCGCTTGTGTGGCCGCCGGGGCCGACTGGGAGGTGGGCTGGAGGGCGGACTTCGGAGCGGACTGCGGAGCGGCGGCGGCGTTCGTGAGGCCGAGCGTGAGGGTGAGCGCCGTGGCGGCGGTGACGGCGGTGGTGCGCAGCGCGCGGGACGCACGCCGGTCATGGGGGGTGTGGTGCACCATGCGGCTCTCCCAACGGTCCGGAGGACGGGATAGTTGGGGTGACCGTAGTGACTCACGGGTAAGTACGGCGCTGACCAGGACGCTCAGCTTTGCTGACCCGGGAGGGCAGGGGTGCCGGGCCGGCTTGGGTGTGTGGGAGGGCAGGGGCGTGTGGGAGGGCAGGGGTGTGGGGGTTGGCAGGGGTGTGCGGGAGGGCTTGGGGGCGTGGGTGCAGCCGGTACGCGCCGGGGGTGGTCCCCGTCCAGCGCCGGAACGCCCGGTGGAACGCGGTGTCCTCGGAGAAGCCCAGCCGCGCCGCCAGCGCGGCGATCGGCTCCCGGCCCGCCGCCAGCGCGCTGATCGCCGCGTCCCGGCGCACCGCGTCCTTCAGGCGCTGGTACGAGGTTCCCTCCGCCTGGAGCCGGCGGCGCAGCGTCGCCGGGCTCACCGCCAGCCGCGCCGCGACCTCGGCCGCCTCCGGCAGCCGCGCCGGGCCGGGGCTGCGCAGGGCCGGCGCGAGCGCGCGGCGCACCCGCTCGGTGAAGGTCGTGCCGTACTCCCGCCGGCTCAGCAGGTCGGCGGGTGCCCGCCGCAGCATCGCCGCCAGCGCGGCCTCGTCCTGTACGACCGGCGCGGCCAGCCAGCGGGCGTCGAAGACCGCCGCGGTGCGCGGTGCGCCGAAGCGGACCGCGCAGTCGAAAAGCAGCTCGTACTCGTGGGCGTGCGCGGGGGCCGGGTGGGTGAAGTGCACGTCGGACAGCGGAATGCGGCGGCCGATGAGCCAGCTGGACAGCCGGTGCCAGATGATCATCACGGACTCGGCGAGGAAGGTGCCCTCGGGGTACGGGCGCAGGTCGCTGCGGAGGGAGAATTCGGCGGGGTGGGGGTTGTCTCGGGTGCCTCGGTTGCCTCCAGTGCCTCCAGTGCCTCCGATGCCTCGGGTGGCTCGGGTGCCTCTGGTACCTGGGGTGTCCCAGGCGCTCTGGTCGTTCCCGCGGCCCCGGTCGGTGTCGGACGCGTCGCCGTCCCGGGACACCGTCACCGCCATCTCGGGCCCGCCGGGAAACAGCCCGTAGAACCGTACGGCCCGCTCCAGCGCCGTACCGAGATCCGGGCAGCCCACGCAGGCGAGGCCCATCATCGCGAACGTGCCCCGGCGGCTGGGCCGTGGCCCGAGGCCCAGGAACTCGTCGTCCGTGGCCCGCTGCAACTCGTTGACCAGCCGGGCGAACCGTTCCGCCGCCACCCGCGCCCGCTCGTCCCCGAGCAGCAACGGCGATATCCCCGCGGCCTGCAACAGCGGCACGGTGTCCAGCCCCGCCCGCCGCGCCCCGCCGAGGACGGCCCGCACATGGTGCACCGCGATGGTCGGCCCGGTCATGGCACAGCACGGTAGCCGCAGGGGGCGGAGAGGTCAGGAGGTCCGAACCGGAAGAATCCAGCCCGTCCGGCGTTTGAGGACAAGCGGGCCGGAGGCCGCGGCCGGTCCCGCCGATTCCGCGCGGGCGCACACCGTGAATCGGCCAAACCCGGCGGCGAGCGAAAAGGCAGGAGCCCCGTCCCCTTCCGAAAGGAAGAGGCGGGGCTCCTTGGGTACTGCTAAGTCGAACCGCGATCGGTCGGTCCGGGCAACTTAGGCCGGCGTGACGTTCTCCGCCTGCGGGCCCTTCGGGCCCTGCGTGACGTCGAAGGTCACCTGCTGGTTCTCCTCCAGGGAGCGGAAACCAGAGGCGTTGATCGCAGAGTAGTGAACGAAGACATCCGGGCCGCCGCCGTCCTGGGCGATGAAGCCGAAGCCCTTTTCAGCGTTGAACCACTTCACGGTTCCGGTAGCCATAAGCCCTCCTTGGGCCAAAGGGTTGCCCTGCTCCAGAACCTGCAAGAAGTCTGAAAACTACAAAAGCCTGCGGCGTCACATGCTCCGCAGGCTCTGTACTGCAAGGGAAACCAAACTGCAACTTGCGCTGAGCGTAGCACGGGGCGGTTGTAGGGCGGAAGAGCCAAAGATCACGTTTACCCGCGCGGAGGAGCGGTCCGAGAGGGGCCACAGGAGGCCCCGCCGCATCGTTCGACCCGTACCGGGTCTAGCCTCCGCATGTGGACAATTCAACCGTTGGAGACGCATCCGCAGGAGCCGCAGCCGACCACCGTCGCAGCCGGCCGCGGGTGGGCCACATCCAGTTCCTGAACTGCATGCCCCTGTACTGGGGCCTCGCTCGTACGGGCACGCTGCTCGACCTGGAGCTCACGAAGGACACCCCGGAAAGGCTCAGCGAACAGCTGGTGCGCGGCGATCTCGACATCGCCCCGGTCACCCTCGTGGAGTTCCTGCGGGCCGCCGACGACCTGGTCGCCTTCCCCGATCTGGCGGTCGGCTGCGACGGCCCGGTCATGTCCTGCGTGATCGTGTCGCAGAAGCCCCTGGAGGAGCTGGACGGGGCTCGGGTCGCGCTCGGCTCGACCTCCCGTACATCCGTACGCCTGGCCCAACTGCTGCTGGCCGAGAAGATCGGCGTCACTCCTGACTACTACACCTGCCCGCCCGACCTCGGCCTGATGATGCAGGAGGCGGAGGCCGCGGTCCTGATCGGGGACGCGGCGCTGCGCGCGAACCTGCACGACGCGCCCCGGCTCGGCCTCCAGGTGCACGATCTGGGACAGATGTGGAAGGACTGGACGGGCCTGCCGTTCGTTTTCGCCGTCTGGGCGACCCGGCGCGACTACCTGGAGCGTGAGCCGGTCGTCGTACGCAAGGTGCACGAGGCCTTCCTGGCCTCCCGCGACCTGTCGCTGGAGGAGGTCGGCAAGGTGGCCGAGCAGGCCGCGCGCTGGGAGGCCTTCGACGAACAGGTGCTGGAACGCTACTTCACGACGCTGGACTTCCGCTTCGGACCGGACCAGCTACGCGGCGTGACGGAATTCGCCCGCCGGACCGGAGAAACGACGGGCTATCCGGCGGACGTGCGGGTGGACCTCCTGGAGCACCCGAGGGCCTGAGGGCCCATTCCGGCGGCGAATTCCGTGAGTGCGCCAGATACGGGTGCGTCAGGTGCGTCGGGTATGGGTATGCGGTCGGCATATCGACGCGACGACATATCGACCCCATAGAGGCGGCATACCGGAGGCGCGTGGAAGTCGTACGGGGGGCGTACGGAATCCGCATGGAATCCGCATGGAAGCCGCTAAGAAGTCGTGCGACGGGACGGTGGGAAGTGGCCCGGGTGGCCATCATGAAGTCGCCGGGCGGTCACCGGGAAGTCGCCGGGAAGCCGTGCGGAATTCACCGGGGCCGTCGAAAGGGCCGGAAAGGTCCGCGCGGAAACACTGGGAGCCCCGGAATCCCGGGGAGTCCCGAGGGGCCCTCGGGCAGGGTCCCGGGAAAGGGCCGACGATCCCGTACGGGCATCTCCTGGGCCGTAGAAGGCCCGCCGGGAAAGTCGGTAAAGCGTACGAATCGGTGGGTCGCGTCAATCGGCCGACCATGCGAACCGATAGGCCGTACGGCACGTTCCGCGGCACGTTCCGCGGCGCGCGCCAGTGTGTCGCGCCACGCCACGTCGCGTCACCTCAGGGTGCGGGCGTCGGGCCCGGTATCACCTTGCTGATCCATTCCATGGTTCCGTCGTCCATCCCCCGGACGTACCCCCTGGCGTTGTGGCCGCCGCCTTCGATCACCTGGAGGCGGGTCTTGATCGGCCCCTTGCCGTATTTCTTCATGAACGCTTCCAGCTTGGCCCGGCCGCCCTCCTTGGTGCCGATCTGGAAGGCGAGGTGCACGTCCGGCGCACCGGGGCGTGCGATCAGGCTCTTGGCCAGCTGCTCGGGGTCGTTGGCCCGCATCTCCTGCTCGTGGCCGCGCCACAGCGGCGAGTCCGGCCGGAGGTCGGGGCCGCTGGCGATCACGGCCTTGAAGCGGTCGGGGTGCTGGAGCACCTGCTTGAGGCCGACGAAGGCGCCGGACGACGAGCCCATGAAGGCCCAGCCGTCCCGCGAGGTGAAGGTGCGGAAGTTGGCCTTGACCAGGTCGGGGACGTCGTCGGACATCCAGGTGCCCATCTTCGGCTGCCCCGGGATGTCGCTGCCGTCGTAATAGTTCTTGTTGTCCGCGTTCAGGACCGGCATGACGACGATGAACGGCTTGCTCTTGCCCGACTTCGACCATTCGCTGATGCTGCTCTGTAGCTTCAGGTCGGTTCCCATCCAGTAGTTGACCGGGTAGCCGGGGCCGCCGGGCAGCGCGATGAGGACCGGGAAGGCGCTCTTGGCGTACTTCTCCTCGTAGTACTCCTTGGGGGCCCAGACCCAGACCTTGCCCGTGAAGCCGGACTTCTTGCCGTGCAGCGTGGTCACGCCGATCTTGGTGCCGTCGTCCAGCGTGTTCGCCGTCGTGAACTCCGCGCGCGGGCCGGAGGGCATCCGCACCCGGGGATCGGCCGTACCGGAGGGCCCGCCCTTTCCGGCGCCGCCCGAGGTGCCGCCGTCCGGGCCGGGCCGGTCGAAGGACATCGGGTCGCCGTTGTCGGAGAAGACGTCGAAGGCGTTCAGTACGGGGACGGCGGCCAGGCCGAGGACGACGACGGCCGCGCCGATCCACAGGAACCGCTTGCGCCGCCCGGCGCGGGTCCGCAGCCGCGGCCGGGTACGGCGGTCGGAGTGACCGGGGCGGTCGCGGTGGTCGCGGTGGTCGCGGCGGTCGGAACGGTCAGGGCCTTCGGGCCCCGGCCCGTGCTGGGCGGAACCGTACGGGGGCTGCTGCCCGGAGCCGTACTGGGGACCGTACGAGGGCTGCTGCCCGGAACCGTAGGAACCGTACGAGGGCGGCTCGGCGGAGCCGTACGGGGGCTGCTGCCCGGGACCGTACGGGGGCTGCTGCCCGGAATGGTGCGGCACGGAGGTACTCCGGTCGGTGCGCTGCCCCGCAGGACAAGTCGGACTGTTGCTGGCGTTCCACCTCTTTGGAGGCGAAAGGCGCTGTGCAGGTTCACCGGACCCGGCATGACCTGGGTCATAGGCTCATAGGCTGGTGGGCGATCCGGGCCGGCAGGGGGAGGCGGGGCGATGGAGCCGCTGGGGGCGGACGATCCGCGCGTCATCGGCGCGTACCGGCTGCTGGGCCGGCTCGGCGCCGGCGGCATGGGCCGGGTCTACCTGGGCCGCAGCGCGGGCGGCCGGACCGTCGCGGTGAAGTCCGTGCACGCGCGGCTCGCCGCCGACGAGCAGTTCCGGGCCCGCTTCCGGCGCGAGGTGGAGGCCGCGCGCCGGGTCGGCGGCGCCTGGACCGCGCCCGTACTGGACGCCGACCCGGACGCCCCCGTCCCCTGGGTGGCCACCGGTTACGTCGCCGGGCCCTCGCTCACCCGGGCCGTCGAGGACTTCGGCCCGCTGGACGAACCCGCGGTACGGACGCTGGGCGCCGGACTGGCCGCGGCGCTGACCGCCGTACACACCCACGGCCTGGTGCACCGCGACGTCAAGCCGTCCAACGTCATGCTCACCCTCGACGGCCCGCTGCTGATCGACTTCGGTATCGCCCGCGCCATGGACGGCGGCGGCGCGCTCACCGCCACCGGCGTCTCGGTCGGCTCGCCCGGCTACATGGCGCCCGAGCAGATCCTCGGCCGCGACGTCACCGGCGCCTGCGACGTGTTCTCGCTCGGCGCGGTACTGGCCTACGCGGCCACCGGCGCCGGCCCGTTCACCGCGGACAGCTCGGCGGCCCTGCTCTACAAGGTCGTCCACGAGGACCCCGACCTCGGCCCCGCCCTCACCGGTGAACTGCGCGAGGTGACCGCGGCCTGCCTGGCGAAGCGCGCCGAGGACCGGCCCGAGCCGGGGGAGATCGCGCGACGGCTGGGCCCGGCGTCAGAGGAGGGCGGCGCCCCGGGGCGCGGCGGCTGGCTGCCGGCGCCGGTGGTTGAACGGGTGGGGCGGCAGGTGGTGGAGCTGCTGGATCTGGATGCGGGCGCCGGTGAGGCGGCGGGGGGCTTCGGGCCGCCGGACCCCTCGTACGGGGAGTCTGCCCCCTCGTACGGCGCGTCGGTCCCGTCGTACGGGGCGCCGGACCGCGCGTACGGGTCATCGGACCGCGCGTACGGCGACTCCGTTGCCCCCGCACAGAGCGCGCCCGAGGCGCCCTCCCACGGCGCGCCCTCCGGCCTCGTCCCCTTCGATGCCGCGGCCGACGCCCCGGCCCCCACTCCGACCACCACCTCGGCGCCCCAGCCCCACTCCCAGCCCCACTCCCAACGCCACTCCCAGTCCCAGCCCCACCCCCACCCCTCCTGGCCGACGGCCGGTGCCCCCACGCAGCCGCCGGTGCCACCGTCACCACCGCCGCCGCCCTCCGCCCCCAAGGAGCGCCGCCTCACCTTCACCGGCTCCCTCGGCGACGGTGCCGGCAGGCCCGGCCGTCGCAGGCTGAGCTGCACACTCGTGCTCTCCGTGGCCGGTGCGCTGGCCGCGGCGACGACCGCCGCGTTCGTCTTCCAGCTGCTGCCGTGGCAGGGCGGTGACGCGGGCGGCAAGGACGCGGCCGCGAAGCCGCCCGGCAGTGGGCAGTCCACGGCGCCCGGGGACGCCCGGCCCGACGCGTCGGCCGTCGCCAGGCCGTTCCTCGGCACCTGGACCGGCACGGTCATCACCCGTCACAACCTCCCCAACGGCACCATCACCAGCACCATCACCCCCGGCACCAAGGGCGACTACGTCGTCCACACCACGTACGACTTCCTGATCGCCCGGTGCGAGGCCAAGGCGAAGCTGGTATCCGCCACCGCCACCACGCTGACCCTCAAGGAGCGCACGGACGGCAAGCCTGGACCCGGCTGTACGGGGGCCGAGGCGGCCGTCACGTACACGCTCGGCAAGGACGGCACGCTCGCCTTCGCCTCCGACGACGAGGCGGGCGGCCGCCCCCACGCGTCCCTGAAGAAGGCCGGGGGCTGACACCCGCGCCCGACCGGTCCGCGCCGCCCGCCGCGGGGGCTGTCGGACCGCTGGCGTACGCTGGTTCGGTCGTTATGCCCGCCTCCGAAGGGACGCCCGGTGACCGAGAACGCCGACCTTCAGTCCGTACTCGACCGTGCCGCGGAGGGCGGGCGGATCACGCCCGAGGAGGCGCTCGACCTGTACCGCTCCGCGCCGCTGCACGCGCTGGGCGCCGCCGCGGACGCCGTGCGCCGCCGCCGCTACGCGGGTACGGAGCACATCGCGACGTACATCATCGAGCGCAACATCAACTACACCAACGTGTGCGTGACGGCCTGCAAGTTCTGCGCGTTCTACGCCGCGCCCAAGGACACCGCCAAGGGCTGGACCCGCGACCTCGACGACATCCTGCGCCGCTGCGCGGAGACCGTCGAGCTGGGCGGCACCCAGATCATGTTCCAGGGCGGCCACCACCCGGACTACGGCGTCGAGTACTACGAAGAGCACTTCTCCGCGATCAAGAAGGCGTTCCCCCAGCTGGTCATCCACTCCCTCGGCGCCTCCGAGGTCGAGCACATGGCCCGCATCTCCAAGACCACCGTCGAGGACGCCATCCGCCGGATCCACGCCGCGGGCCTGGACTCCTTCGCGGGCGCCGGCGCCGAGCTGCTGCCGGAGCGCCCGCGCAAGGCCATCGCCCCGCTGAAGGAGTCCGGCGAGCGCTGGCTGGAGATCATGGAGACGGCGCACCGGCTCGGCGTCGAGTCCACCTCCACGATGCTCATGGGTACGGGCGAGACCAACGCCGAGCGCATCGAGCACCTGCGCATGATCCGTGACGTGCAGGACCGTACGGGCGGCTTCCGCGCCTTCATCCCGTACACGTACCAGCCCGAGAACAACCACCTCAAGGGCCGCACCCAGGCGACGATCTTCGAGTACCTGCGGATGATCGCGATCGCCCGGATCTTCCTGGACAACGTCGCCCACATCCAGGGCTCCTGGCTCACCACCGGCAAGGAGATCGGCCAGCTGTCGCTGCACTACGGCGCGGACGACCTCGGCTCGATCATGCTGGAGGAGAACGTGGTCTCCTCGGCCGGCGCCAAGCACCGCTCCAACCGCCAGGAGATCATCGAGCTGATCCGCAAGGCGGGCCGCGTCCCGGCGCAGCGCGCCACCACGTACGAGCACCTGGTCGTGCACGACGACCCGGCGAACGACCCGGTCGACGAGCGGGTGGCCTCGCACATCTCGTCCACGGCGATCGAGGGCGGCACGGCGCACCCCGAGCTGAAGCTCGTCGAGGCCAACTGAGCACGGCCCTCCGGCCCGCCCTGTGAGCCCCTCATGCTGACGATCCACCGCGTGCACGGTGTCCGCCGCGCCCCTGACGGCGCCGTGGACCCCGGGCACGCGGTCGTCGTCTCCGGGGACCGCATCGAGGCGATCGGCCCGTACGAGGAGCTGTACGAGCGGTACGGCGAGCGCGCCCGGGGCCGGGAGTGGGACGGCGTCCTGACCCCCGGCCGCCACGAACCGAACGGCGCGGCGCTCTTGGAGGCCGCCTACTACCCCGACCCCCAGGAAGCCGACGACCTGGGCACGGCCCCGCTGACGGGCGACGCGCTGACCGCCCTCGGCATGACCGGGACCCGCTGGGGCCAAAGCGCCCGCCGCGGCATCCAACGCCTTCTCGCCACCGGCACCACCTCGCTCACCGGCCCCTTCACCCACCCCGCGGTCCGCACGGCGGTGGCTCGCTCGGGGCTGCGCGAGCGGCCGGGGAGCCTGGCGACAGGCGCTCCGGCGGACTTCGCGGTGTTCGGGGAGAGTGGCGCCTGCCTGGTGACGGTCCTGGGCGGACGACTGGTCCACCGGGGACGCTGACCGTCCACACCGTCAACGCCGAGAAGCGCCCCCGTCACTTCGTGTGACGGTACTGTCGTATTCAGGACCGTGATCCACACTCGCGTCCACACTCGCGTCCATGGGAGCAGTGATGAGCACTGACCGGCGGCTGGAGAAGGCGACTCCGGAGACCTGGATGTTCCCGCCTGCCGACGGCTGGACGCACGAGCAGGTCAAGGAACTGGACCTCCCCTTCGACTGGGAACTCGTGGATGGAGTGATCGTGGCGCGGGGGCAGACGGTTCCTTGGCACAACCGGGTGCGCGACCGGCTTCTGCGGTCGCTGGAGGACGCGCAGTGCGAGCCGTACGAGGTTCTGGCCGAGCAGAGCGTCCGGCTCAACGAGCGCAACACCCCCAAGCCCGACGTGGTCGTCTTCGATGCTCACGGGCAAGATCTCTGGGAGCTGGAGTGCGTGCCCATCCAGTGGGTCGTTCTCGTGGTCGAAGTGGTGTCGGCCGGGTCGCAACAGGACGACCGGGTCCGCAAGCCGGCGCTGTTCGCGGCAGCGGGGGTGCCCTACTTCTGGCGAGTCGAGCAGGGTGCGGACAGAGTCCCTGTGGTGCACGAGTTCTGGCTTCATCGGGAGATGGGCACCTACATCCCGGCCCCGGAGCACCCTGTACACCGCGAAAAGCTGGAAACCCCGCACCCTTTCCCCAACAGCATCGACCTGGCGGGTCTCGTCCGCCGCTGACTCGTCAGCGACGCGTAAAGGCGCCCGTCTCTTCCGTCAGGACCCCGTCAACGCAACCGGAATCCCGGCTACCGCCCGGCAGGATCTTTCTCGCGGGGACGGCCGATTCGGCCGCTCACGATGCTTCGCACCTGACGCAGCACCGCTGGACCGCCCGGATGTTCTGAGGGGGGCATCGGGCCGTCCCCGTCCAAAGTCCTTCCGGGGCGTGAGGGACAATGGCCCGGTGACCCGAGCCTCTCTGGACAAGCAGCCGCAGGATGTCGCCGCGATGTTCGACGACGTGGCGGCGCGCTACGACCTGACCAACGATGTGCTGTCCCTCGGGCAGACGCGGCTGTGGCGCAAGGAGGTGGACCGGGCCGTGGCGGCGCGGCCCGCCGAGCGTGTGCTCGACCTCGCCGCCGGTACGGGCACCTCGTCGCTGCCCTTCACGCGCGCCGGCGCGTACGTCGTTCCCTGCGACTTCTCCGTCGGCATGCTGCGCGAGGGCAAGAAGCGCCACCCGTGGATGCCGTTCGTGGCCGGGGACGGCATGCGGCTGCCCTTCGCGGACGGTGTGTTCGACGCCGTCACGATCTCCTTCGGGCTGCGCAACGTGCAGGACACGGACGCCGCGCTGGCCGAGCTGTACCGGGTCACCAAGCCCGGCGGCCGGGTCGTCATCTGCGAGTTCAGCGAGCCGACGTGGGGGCCGTTCCGTACGGTCTACACGGAGTACCTGATGCGGGCGCTGCCGTCGGTGGCGCGCGCGGTGAGCAGCAACCCGGACGCGTACGTCTACCTCGCCGAGTCCATCCGCTCCTGGCCCAACCAGCCGGCGCTGGCCGCGCGCCTCCAGCGGGCGGGCTGGTCGGCGGTGGCCTGGCGCAACCTGACCGGTGGTGTGGTGGCGATGCACCGGGGGACGAAGCCGGAGGCGTGACGCCGGGGGCCGAGCTGCGGCCCCCGGCCCGCCCTCACCACTCCAGCCGGAAGCAGAATCCTTCCTGCCCGGCCGGCGTACGGAACGTCTCCGCGTGCCGCATGCCGAGCCGCCGCGTCACGGCGATGGACCGTTCGTTCCCGGACGCCACCATCGCCACCACGCTCCGTACGCCCGCGGCCCGTACCGCCTCCAGCGCGGCCCGGGCCGCCTGCGTCGCGTACCCCTTGCCCCAGTACGCCCGCCCCAGCCGCCAGCCGATCTCGATCTCGCCCACCGGGCCCCAGTCGCGCGGCCACGGCTGCGCGCCGGTGAAGCCCAGGACGGCGCCCGGCCCCTCCGCGCCCTCCTCCGTACCGACCATCGAATACAGGCAGAACCCGTGCTCCGCCTGGTGCCGCCGCTGCCGTGCGGTCAGTTCCTGGTAGACGGACAGCTCGGCGGGGGCGCCGCCGTGGAACTCCATCACATCCGGGTGCGCGAACACCCGGTGCCAGTGCAGCGCGTCCTCCTCGGACGGCACGCGGAGCGTGAAGCCCGCCCCGGACGGCGGCTGCGGCAGCGGTCGAGGTGCCGGAAACGGCTGTGCCTGCGGCTCGTGCATGGACCGACCAACCCTTCAGATCCTGATCACCGGTGTCCCCATAGACTGACGGGGCCCAGTGCCGGTCGGCACCCAGATATCGACTTCCGGGAGATCCCGCCGTGACCGAGTCCGCGACCGAGTCCGTGAGCGAGTCCGTGACCACCCCCCGCTCCGAGTACCGCGCGGATGTCATCGTCGTCGGCGCGGGTCCGGCCGGCTCGGCAACCGCGTACCACCTCGCCAAGTCCGGCCTGGACGTCCTGCTCCTGGAGAAGACCGCTTTCCCGCGCGAGAAGGTCTGCGGCGACGGCCTCACGCCCCGCGCCACCAAGCAGCTGATCGCCATGGGGATCGACATCTCCGAGGAGGCGGGCTGGCTGCGCAACAAGGGCCTGCGCATCATCGGCGGCGGCAACCGCCTCCAGCTCGACTGGCCCGACCTGGCCTCGTACCCGGACTACGGGCTGGTCCGCAAGCGCGACGACTTCGACGAGCAGCTCGCGCGCCAGGCGCAGAAGGCCGGCGCGCGCCTGTACGAGCGCTGCAATGTCGGTGCGCCGGTCGTCAACGACCTGACGGGGCGCATAGAGGGTGTGCACGCCAAGCTGGGCGAGGAGAAGACGCCGGTCACCTTCCACGCCCCGCTCGTGGTCGCCGCGGACGGCAACTCCACCCGCCTCTCGCTGGCGATGGGCCTGCACCGCCGCGAGGACCGCCCGATGGGCGTCGCGGTCCGTACGTACTTCACCTCGCCCCGGCACGACGACGACTACCTGGAGTCCTGGCTGGAGCTGTGGGACCGCCGCGGCGCGCAGGACCGGCTGCTGCCCGGCTACGGCTGGATCTTCGGCATGGGCGACGGTACGAGCAACGTCGGCCTCGGCGTCCTGAACACGTCCGCCTCCTTCAAGGAGCTGGACTGGCGCGAGATCCTCAAGGCGTGGTGCGCCTCCATGCCCGCCGACTGGGGCTACACCCCGGAGAACATGACCGGCCCGATCCGCGGTGCCGCCCTCCCCATGGCCTTCAACCGCCAGCCGCACTACACGAAGGGGCTGCTGCTCGTCGGTGACGCGGGCGGCCTGGTCAACCCGTTCAACGGCGAGGGCATCGCCTACGCCATGGAGTCCGGCGCGATCGCCGCCGAGGTCATCGTCCAGGCGCACGCCCGCGCCACGTACGCGCAGCGCGAGCTGGCCCTCCAGCGCTACCCGAAGATCCTCAAGGACACCTACGGCGGCTACTACTCCCTCGGCCGCGCCTTCGTGAAGCTCATCGGCAACCCCAAGATCATGAAGATCGCCACCCAGCGCGGCCTGACCCACCCCATGCTGATGCGCTTCACCCTCAAGATGCTCGCCAACCTCACCGACCCCACGGGCGGCGACGCGATGGACCGCATCATCAACGGGCTGAGCAAGGTGGCACCGAAGGCGTAGGGCTCCGCTCGTGGTGGGGGCGGGTACGCGTACCCGCCCTCGGACGGTGCTCCCGGAACACCCCTGTGTCTACATCCTCCAGGTGACCGCCTGGCAGGAGCGCCCTTGCCGTCGCTGCATCGAAGGATGTAGCCGGTCGTCCCCGCTTCTCGTCGCCGCGGACGAAGAAGTGGGCTGCGCGTGCCCCGACGATGGTGGGGAAGCTGGCACCGGTGGTGGGAGACGGCGTGGCGGAGACGGAGACGGTGAGGGGCGCGGCGGGGGCTCGGGTGGCTCCCGCGGGTGATGGGGGCCGGGCGGCGCGGTTGCCCTTGCTGGACGTGCTGCGGGGTGTCGCGATTCTCGGGACGCTGATGACCAACGTCTGGCTCTTCGCGGCGCCCGGCGCGGAAGCGGGCGTGCTGAAGGGCAGCGCCGCCATGTGGACGTTCGATGCGTCGTGGTCGGGGGTGGCGGAGGGGACCTTCCGGTTCCTCGCGGACGGCAAGTTCCTGTCGATGCTGACGATTCTGTTCGGCGTCGGCCTCGCCATCCAGTTCCAATCCGCCGCCAAGCGCGGCCGCACGTGGCCCGGCCGCTACAAGTGGCGGGCGCTGTTCCTCTTCGTCGAGGGCACCGTCCACTTCGTCTTCGTCTTCGCGTGGGACGTGCTGATGGGGTATGCGGTCGTCGCGCTCCTGGTCGCCTGGCAGCTGACGCGTACGGCACGTACGCAGCGGGTGCTGATGGGGGCGGCGGCGGCCGTGCACGTGGCGGTGCTGGCGCTGCTGACGGCCGCCGCGCTCGGCAGCGCCTCCGGGCAGGGAAGCAGCGGTGGCGGGGCGGGGGCCGAGGCCGTCGCACTGTATGCCGAGGGCAGCTATCCGGAGCAGATCGCGTTCCGCCTGCACAACGCGATCGGCCTGCGTATCGAGCCCGTCATCTCGTTCGCCCTGCTGGTCTTCCTCTTCCACCTCGGCGTACGGCTGTTCCGCGCGGGCGCCTTCGCCCCGGACGCGAACGGACGGCGCATCCGACGGCGGATGTGCGTCTGGGGTCTGGGCCTCGGCCTACCGCTCAACGCCCTTACAGCGGCGGGTGGTTCGGACTTCTACATGCTGGGCCGGTACGGTGCGGCCCCCGTCGTCGCGATCGGCTACATGGGCCTCATCGGCCTGATCGTCGACCGTGTACGCCGGCCCGGCCCGCTCACCGCGGGGCTCAGCGCGGTCGGCCGCACGGCGCTGTCCTGCTACGTGTTCCAGAACGTGCTGTGCATGCTGGCCTGTTACGGCATCGGCCTCGGTCTGGCCGCGCGCTGGGCGGACCACGGGCCGTGGTGGGTGATGGGTCTGTGGGCGGTGGTGTGCGTGGTGCTGTTCACCGGGGCCCGGCTATGGCTGCGGCACTTCGAGCATGGACCGCTTGAGACCGTACAGAAGCGGCTGCTCCGGGCCTGAGGTGGCGTCACGCCGTTGCTCACCGGGTCGCGAATACCGCGACCCGGTGAGCAACGGCGGCGAAATGGCCGTCTCTTTGGGCAGGGATTCAGGGCGGCTGTGCTTACCGCGTGGTCACGCCCGGCCGTTCCATCGCCCGCCGCCGCGGCGCGTTGAGCAATTGGGCCCCGGCGGGGCACGGCACCGAGGCGTAATTGCGGTTCATCTGGGTCTGGAGCTGGGCCCGGCGGCTGCCGCTCGTTTTCGGGTGGTGCGCCTCTTCGTACAGCTTCGAGCTCCGTTTCTGGGCGGCCTGGCTCTCCGGTGTGTGGAACTGGAGCTCGTACGGGTGGCCCGAATCGTTCGCCCGCCAGGCGGTGTTGATTCCCTTGTATCCCCGCGGGCGGGCCCACGTGTTGGACCAGCGGAGATTCGCGTTCTTCCACTTGGCCAGCAGACCGGTGGTGTCCTTGACGCCTTTGACGTACGAGGCGTCCGGCCACTGGAGGATGTAGCGCACCGAGTTGTAAATCTTGTCCAGGGCCTCGTCCACCGTCTCGGTGGGGTTGTTCTGCATATCGCGGGCGACCGAGCGCTTGACGGATTCCGGGGACCGCTTGCGCTCGTCGAAACCGACCACGGTGGCCTTGGTCTTACGGGCGATGCTGCGGACCTGGGGGGTGATGGTGTGTTCGGCCTTCTTGGCGCGGGCGAGGAAGACATTGACCTTGCGGAGGTCGGCCGCGTCGATGGAGAGCCCTTGCCAGCTCCAGCCGTGGTCCTTCTTGAGCTGCTTCTTCTTGGCCGGCGGCTTCGGGGCGGGCGGCTTTTGGGCGGGCGGCTTCTGCACCGGGGGCTTCTTGGCGGGGGGCCGCTGAGCGGACGGCTTCGGCAAAGACGGCTTCTTGGCGGCGGGATCTTTGGGCGTGGAGTGGCACGGGGGGCAGCCTGCCGGCTTCCTGGCCGTCTGCTTCTTGGGGCGGGGCTTCCGCACGGTCTGCTTCTTGGGCCGCGGCTTTCTCGGGGTCTGCTTCTTGGCGGCGGGCTTCCTCGTACCGGGATCTTTGGGCGTGGAGTGGCACGGCGGACAGCCTGCCGGCTTCCTGGCCGTCTGCTTCTTGGGGCGGGGCTTCCGCACGGTCTGCTTCTTGGGCCGCGGCTTTCTCGGGGTCTGCTTCTTCGCGGCGGGCTCCTTCGCGGCGGGCTTCTTCGCCGCGGGCTTTTTCTTTGCCGGCCTGTCGGCGGACGGTGTGGGGCAGCTATCGGCGGACTTCTGTCTGCCCTTGGTCTGGGAACAGGGGAGCTCGGTGGCGTGCACCGGCCCAAGACTGAGGGCGGAGGCAAGAGCGGTCGCCGTCACCGACCAGGTGACGGCCCGAAAAGTATGAGCACGGTGGATTCTCATGTAAGCAAACGCTTCCTCTCGTTCAGCCGCCGTAGATGCCGCGGAAAAAGGGTGTCGGCATTACGGGGCGGAAGGGATGAGTACGGCGAGAGGTACAACTGGTACAGAGCCGTTACGGTAGTTGTGCCGAACGGGCGTCGCTTACTCGAATGGACGATGCGGCCGCAACCGATCGCCCGTCATCAAAAAGGACGTTTCAGCCATTTGCTGGCGCAATGCACGAGGGCCGTCGTTCCCGAGCGGCGGGAACGACGGCCCTCGGCCGTGTGCGTGGGGCGTCCTACAGAACGCGGACCGCGCCGGTCGGCTGGCTGTAGCTGAGCGGCTTCTCCACGATGCCGGTGCTGGAGTTCTGGGCACCGATGAAGTTGCCGTTACCGACGTAGACGGCCACGTGGTACGCGCTGCCCGCGCTGCCCCAGTAGAGGATGTCCCCGACCTGGAGGTTGCTCATGCTGACCTGGGTGCCGGCCGTGGACTGCGGCTGCGAGGTGCGCGGCAGGTCGATGCCGATGGTCCGGTACGCGGCCTGGACCAGGCTGGAGCAGTCGTACGCGGACGGGCCGGAGGCGCCCAGCACGTAGGACTTGCCGATCTGCGCGCGCAGGAAGCTGACCAGGGAGGCGGTGCTGCCGGTCGCGCCGGTGACGGGGGAGTCGTCGGCCGGGGCGGACAGGGCGCGCAGCGACGTGCGTTCGGAGGAGCGGGAGGCGCGCTCCTGGGCGGCCTTCTCCTCCTTGGCCTTACGGGCCTCCTCGGCCTTCTTCTCGGCCTCGGCCTTCCGGTCGGCCTCCGCCTTCGCCTTGGCGGCGGCCTCGGTGGCCTGGGTGGTGGCGGTGTCCTGCGCGGCCTGCAGCTCGTAGTCGAGTGCCATCTGCTGGGCGGTGTCCGCGCTCTTGGCCAGGCTGGTGCTGAGTGCCGAGGTGATGGTCGGCATTTCCTGGGTCTCGGAGACGGGCTTCTCCGCGGCGCCGGCCGGCATGCTCGCGCCGGTCACCGCCAGGGTGATGATGCCACCGGTGACCCCTGCGCGCAGTGCCCGCGAGGACGCGGAACGGCGGGGCTTCCGGTGGCTGGGTATGGCTGCGTTCGGGGACATGGCACCACGGCTATCAGGAGCCACAGGTTGCTGCCAACAAAGGTGGTGTGCACCACACTTGACGCGTACACGGTGAATAAAAGGGACTAATCGCCGGTCGCGCGGCGGGCGGTGGCCTGTCCGGATTTCGTGATCATGTTCCTGTGCACGGCATTTACGGGCCGAAGCGGGCCCTGGGCGCACTTACCACCAACTGATCCGCCGCGCCAAGGCTTCCCGAAGGTCAAGCGTTCAAGACTGCGAGCCGCGTGGGATAGCTCACTCGTGAGTGCCCGTTATGTTCCCGTGATGCCCCTGGGGCGGGTGTGCTCGTGAACGCGGGCACGTACCGATGATCACGGGACGGTCACGACGGTCTCAGGGTGGTCACGGTGAGGCGGGCGGAGCCGTCCGGCCCAGCACCCGGCGGCGCGCTAGCAGTTGGCGGCGTCCAGCGCCAATTTGCTTGCATCCCGTACCTCTTGATAGAGGCCACCCCTCGCTGACCAGGGATTACGCCGCGAAAAATCACCTCCAGTGATCATCCGCGCGCTTCCCGTACGAAGATCGACGCTCATCGGACAGGATGACCGGCCGTCAGGTGGTGGAGATCACAAAGGCGTTGTCGCACCCCGTGTCGCAGATCACAGACCAGCGGGCATAAGATGCAGGCGGTTCGGGCTTGTGAACTGCCTCACATAGGCGCGATCTTCGTGGGGCGGTGCGCGAGGCCGGGCGGACCGCCATCCAGTCATCGTCGACTGAAGGGAGCGAGGACGGTGAACGCTTACGCGCCCATCCTCGTACTGGGAGCCCTCGGGGCAGGCTTTGCGATCTTCTCTGTCGTGATGGCCACGCTCGTCGGGCCCAAGCGCTACAACCGGGCGAAGCTAGAGGCGTACGAATGCGGAATCGAGCCGACGCCGCAGCCGGCCGGCGGCGGTCGATTTCCGATCAAGTACTACCTGACGGCCATGCTCTTCATCATTTTCGACATCGAGATCGTCTTCCTTTACCCCTGGGCCGTCACCTTTGACGCGCTCGGGCTTTTCGGGCTCGTGGAGATGCTCCTCTTCGCGCTCACCGTCTTCGTCGCCTACGCCTACGTATGGCGTCGGGGCGGCCTGGAATGGGATTAGGAGCCATCAATGGGACTTGAAGAGAAACTGCCCAGCGGCTTTCTGCTCTCCACCGTCGAGCAGGCCGCGGGATGGGTGCGCAAGTCGTCGGTCTTCCCCGCCACCTTCGGCCTCGCCTGCTGCGCCATCGAGATGATGACGACCGGTGCCGGCCGCTACGACCTCGCCCGCTTCGGCATGGAGGTCTTCCGCGGCTCGCCGCGCCAGGCGGACCTGATGATCGTGGCCGGCCGGGTGAGCCAGAAGATGGCGCCCGTGCTGCGGCAGGTCTACGACCAGATGCCGAACCCGAAATGGGTCATCTCGATGGGCGTGTGCGCCTCGTCGGGCGGCATGTTCAACAACTACGCGATCGTCCAGGGCGTCGACCACATCGTCCCGGTGGACATCTACCTGCCCGGCTGCCCGCCGCGTCCCGAAATGCTGATGGACGCCATCCTCAAGCTGCACCAGAAGATCCAGAGCTCCAAGCTCGGCGTCAACCAGCGGCAGGCGGCCCGCGAGGCGGAGGAAGCGGCGCTCAAGGCGCTCCCGACGATCGAGATGAAGGGGCTGCTGCGGTGAGCGACGGCACCAAGGGCACCGGCGGCCCCGAGGGAACCGGCGGCAGCGGTGGCACCAACGGCACTGGCGGTGTCAACGCGCCCGGCGGAACCAAGGGGCCCAACGGGGTCAACCCGGACCAGGACCTGAACGCGCAGAACCTCCCCGGCCAGCGCGGCGACCACGGCGAGGTCATCGACACCCGCCGCGGCATGTTCGGCGCCGGCGACGGCGGCGACACCTCCGGCTACGGCGGGCTCGTACGGTCCGTACGGATGCCGGGCGCCACGTCCCGCCCGTACGGCGGCTGGTTCGACGAGGTCGCGGACGAACTCGAAGGCGCGCTGGAGGAACAGGGACTGGTCCCCGAGAACGTCATCGAGAAGACGGTCGTGGACCGCGGCGAGCTGACCTTCCACATCGAGCGGGAGTACCTGCCGGTGGTCGCCAGGACCCTGCGCGACGACCCGGCGCTGCGCTTCGAGCTGTGCACCGGCGTCAGCGGCGTGCACTTCCCCGGCGACAAGGGCCGCGAGCTGCACGCCGTCTACCACCTGCGCTCGATCACCCACAACCGGCTGATCCGCCTGGAGGTGTCGGCCCCGGACGCCGACCCGCACGTGCCGTCCATCGTCGCGGTCTACCCGACCAACGACTGGCACGAGCGCGAGGCGTACGACTTCTTCGGCCTGGTCTTCGACGGCCACCCGGCGCTCACCCGGATCATGATGCCGGACGACTGGCAGGGCTTCCCGCAGCGCAAGGACTACCCGCTCGGCGGCATTCCCGTCGAGTACAAGGGCGCCCAGATCCCGGCTCCCGACCAGCGGAGGTCGTACACCTGATGTCCACCAGCCATGCGACCCCTCGGGAGACCACCGAGGGCACCGTCTACACGGTCACCGGCGGCGACTGGGACGAGATCGCGGCCGCCGCGGCCCGTACGGACGACGAGCGGATCGTCGTCAACATGGGCCCCCAGCACCCCTCCACCCACGGCGTGCTGCGGCTGATCCTGGAGATCGACGGGGAGACCGTCACCGAGGCCCGCTGCGGCATCGGCTACCTGCACACGGGCATCGAGAAGAACCTCGAATTCCGCACGTGGACGCAGGGCACCACCTTCGTCACCCGGATGGATTACCTGACGCCGTTCTTCAACGAGACGGCGTACTGCCTGGCCGTGGAGAAGCTGCTCGGCATCACCGACGAGGTGCCGGACCGGGCGTCCGTCATCCGCGTGATGCTGATGGAGCTGAACCGGCTCTCCTCCCACCTGGTGGCCATCGCCACCGGCGGCATGGAGCTGGGCGCCACCACGATCATGATCTACGGGTTCCGGGACCGGGAGCTGATCCTGGACATCTACGAGCTGATCACCGGGCTGCGGATGAACCACGCGTACATCCGGCCCGGCGGGCTCGCCCAGGACCTGCCGCCGGGAGCGGTCGACCAGGTGCGCGAATTCGTGAAGAAGATGCGCAAGAACCTGCCCGAATACGACAAGCTCGCCACCGGCAACCCGGTCTTCAAGGGCCGGATGCAGGACATCGGCTACCTGGACCTGGCCGGCTGTCTGGCCACCGGCGCCACCGGACCGGTGCTGCGCTCCGCCGGGCTCCCGCACGACCTGCGCAAGACCCAGCCGTACTGCGGATACGAGCACTACGACTTCGAGGTGCCGACCGCCGACACCTGCGACGCCTACGGGCGCTTCCTGATCCGCCTGGAGGAGATGCGCCAGTCGCTGCGCATCGTCGAACAGTGCCTGGACCGGCTCGCGCCGGGGCCGGTGATGGTCGCCGACAAGAAGATCGCCTGGCCCGCCCAGCTGGCGCTCGGTCCCGACGGGCTGGGCAACTCGCTCGACCACATCAAGAAGATCATGGGAACCTCGATGGAGGCCCTGATCCACCACTTCAAGCTGGTGACGGAGGGTTTCCGGGTGCCGCCGGGCCAGGCGTACGCGGCCGTGGAGTCCGCCAAGGGCGAGCTGGGCGTGCACGCCGTCAGCGACGGCGGGACCCGCCCGTACCGGGTGCACTTCCGCGACCCGTCCTTCACCAACCTCCAGGCCATGGCGGCGATGTGCGAGGGCGGCCAGGTGGCCGACGTCATCGTCGCCGTCGCGTCCATCGACCCCGTGATGGGAGGCGTCGACCGGTGACAGACGTCAGCTTGGGGATGCCGCAGCTCCCCGCCCCCGACTATCCGGCCGAGGTCAGGGCCCGGCTCGAAGCGGACGCCAAGGAGGTGATCGCCCGCTACCCCGGCTCGCGGTCCGCGCTGCTGCCGCTGCTGCACCTCGTCCAGGCCGAGGAGGGGCACGTCACCCGTACGGGCATCCGCTTCTGCGCGGAGCTGCTGGACCTGACCACGGCCGAGGTCACCGCGGTCGCCACCTTCTACTCCATGTACCGGCGCGGGCCGAGCGGGGACTACCAGGTGGGGGTGTGCACCAACACCCTGTGCGCGGTCATGGGCGGCGACGCGATCTTCGAGACGCTCCAGAAGCACCTGGGCGTGGGCAACGGCGGGACCACCGAGGACGGCAAGGTCACGCTGGAGCACATCGAGTGCAACGCGGCCTGCGACTTCGCGCCGGTCGTGATGGTCAACTGGGAGTTCTTCGACAACCAGACGCCGGAGAGCGCGAAGCGGCTGGTGGACGACCTGCGGGCGGGGCGGACCGTCGAGCCGACCCGGGGCGCGCCGCTGTGCACGTACAAGGAAACGGCCCGCATCCTCGCCGGGTTCCCTGATCCGCGCCCCGGCGCGGTCGAGGCCACCGGCGGGGCCGGGCCCGCGTCGCTGGTGGGGCTGCGGCTGGCCAAGGGCGAGGCCGTACCGGGCGCGGGGTCCGCCGACCATGTCGTACCGCAGCGGGGCGCGGTGCCGGCCGAGGGCGAGGGCGAGGCCGCCGGGCGGGCGCCGGGCGAGGCACCGGCCACCCACCCCAGCTCGCACGACGCGCCCCGCGAGACCTCGGCCAGCGATCCTGCCCACCCGTCTCCCGCCGCCCCGGACGGAGGGGCTTCGCCCCGCGGTGACAGTGCATCAGGCCCGACCGCCGAGGAGGGGGAGTGATGACCGTGGCCGCCGAGGTCAGCAAGGCCAACCCGGAGAAGCTGCTGGCGCCCGTGCTGTCCGCCTTCTGGGACCAGCCCGGGTCCTGGACGCTGGAGACCTATCTGCGGCACGAGGGCTACGAGGGCATGCGCAAGGCCCTCGCGATGCCGCCGGACGACGTGATCGCCTACGTCAAGGACGCGGGCCTGCGCGGGCGCGGCGGGGCCGGCTTCCCCACCGGGATGAAGTGGCAGTTCATCCCGCAGGGCGACGGCAAGCCGCACTACCTCGTCGTCAACGCCGACGAGTCCGAGCCGGGCACCTGCAAGGACATCCCGCTGCTCTTCGCCAATCCGCACTCCCTGATCGAGGGCATCGTCATCGCGTGTCACGCGATCCGGTCGAACCAGGCCTTCATCTACCTGCGCGGTGAAGTCGTGCCCGTCCTGCGGCGGTTGCACGAGGCCGTCCGGGAGGCATACGACGCGGGCTACCTCGGCCGCGACATCCTCGGCTCGGGCCTGGACCTGGACGTCGTCGTGCACGCGGGCGCGGGCGCGTACATCTGCGGCGAGGAGACCGCGCTGCTGGACTCCCTGGAGGGCCGTCGCGGACAGCCCCGGCTGCGTCCTCCCTTCCCGGCGGTGGCGGGCCTGTACGCCTGCCCCACCGTCGTGAACAACGTCGAGTCCATCGCCTCGGTTCCCGCCATCATGAACAAGGGCAAGGAGTGGTTCCGCTCGATGGGCAGCGAGAAGTCCCCGGGCTTCACGCTGTACTCGCTCAGCGGCCACGTCGCCAACCCCGGCCAGTACGAGGGCCCGCTGGGCATCACGCTGCGCCAGCTGCTCGACATGAGCGGCGGTATGCGCCCCGGCCACCGGCTGAAGTTCTGGACGCCCGGCGGCTCCTCCACGCCGATGTTCACCGACGAGCACCTGGACGTGCCGCTGGACTACGAGAACGTCGGCGCCGCGGGCTCGATGCTCGGCACCAAGGCGCTCCAGTGCTTCGACGAGACCACCTGCGTCGTACGGGCCGTGACCCGCTGGACCGAGTTCTACGCGCACGAGTCCTGCGGCAAGTGCACGCCCTGCCGTGAGGGCACCTACTGGCTCGTCCAGTTGCTGCGCGACATCGAGGCCGGCCAGGGCCGCATGAGCGACCTGGACAAGCTGGGCGACATCGCCGACAACATCAACGGCAAGTCCTTCTGCGCGCTCGGTGACGGCGCCGCGTCCCCGATCTTCTCCTCGCTGAAGTACTTCCGCGCGGAGTACGAGCAGCACATCACCGGCAAGGGCTGCCCCTTCGACCCCGCCAAGTCGACCGCCTGGGCCGACACCGACGCTCACCTGGGGGTGAACGCATGACGGTCACCAGCGACGCCCCCGCCGGGGGCGGCGAGGCGGCCATCCCGCCCGAAGACCTGGTCACGCTGACGATCGACGGCATCGAGATCTCCGTCCCCAAGGGGACGCTGGTCATCCGGGCCGCCGAACTCCTCGGCATCGAGATCCCGCGCTTTTGCGACCACCCGCTGCTGGACCCGGCCGGCGCCTGCCGCCAGTGCATCGTGGAGGTGGAGGGCCAGCGCAAGCCGATGGCCTCCTGCACCATCACCTGCACCGACGGCATGGTGGTCAAGTCGCAGCTCACCTCCCCGGTCGCGGAGAAGGCGCAGCGCGGCGTGATGGAGCTGCTGCTGATCAACCACCCGCTGGACTGCCCGGTCTGCGACAAGGGCGGCGAGTGCCCGCTGCAGAACCAGGCCATGTCCGCCGGGCAGGCCGACACCCGCTTCGAGGGGAAGAAGCGCACCTTCGCCAAGCCGGTGCCGATCTCGAAGCAGGTGCTGCTGGACCGCGAGCGGTGCGTGCTGTGCGCCCGCTGCACCCGCTTCTCCCACCAGATCGCCGGCGACCCGATGATCGAACTGATCGAGCGGGGCGCGCTCCAGCAGGTCGGTACGGGCGAGGGCGACCCGTTCGAGTCGTACTTCTCCGGCAACACCATCCAGATCTGCCCGGTCGGCGCGCTCACCTCGGCCGCCTACCGCTTCCGGTCGCGCCCCTTCGACCTGGTCTCCTCGCCGGGCACCTGCGAGCACTGCGCGGGCGGCTGCGCGATCCGTACGGACCACCGGCGCGGCAAGGTCATGCGGCGGCTGGCCGCGGAGGACCCCGAGGTCAACGAGGAGTGGATCTGCGACAAGGGGCGCTTCGCCTTCCGGTACGCGCAGCAGCGCGACCGGCTGGAGCACCCGTTGGTGCGGGACGCCGAGACCGGCGAACTGATCAGGGCGAGCTGGCCGGAGGCCCTGGAGGCGGCGGCGCGCGGGCTGGGCGCCGCCAAGGGCCGTACGGGCGTGCTGACCGGCGGCCGGCTGACCGTCGAGGACGCGTACGCCTACGCCAAGTTCGCGCGGGTCGCCCTGGACACGAACGACATCGACTTCCGGGCGCGCGCGCACAGCGCGGAGGAGGCCGACTTCCTGGCGGCGCGGGTCGCCGGGCGGGGGCGGGACCTGGGCGGCGCGTCCCTCACGTACGCGGACCTGGAGAAGGCACCGGCCGTCCTGCTCGCCGGGATCGAGGCGGAGGAGGAGGCGCCCGGCGTCTTCCTGCGGCTGCGCAAGGCGTACCGCAAGCACGGGCAGCGCACCTTCGGGCTCGCCTCCCACGCGACGCGCGGGCTGGTCAAGGCGGGCGGCACGCTGCTGCCCGCCGCGCCCGGCACGGAGACGGAGTGGCTGGACGCGCTGGCCGGTGGCGTCGGACTGGAGGGCGCGGGGCGGACTGCCGCCGAGGCGCTGCGCGCCGACGGCTCGGTGATCGTGGTGGGCGAGCGGCTGGCGGTGGTGCCGGGCGCGCTGACGGCGGCGATCCGGGCCGCCACCGCCACCGGCGCCCGGCTCGTATGGATTCCGCGGCGGGCCGGTGAGCGGGGCGCCCTGGAGGCGGGCGCGCTGCCGGGGCTGCTGCCGGGCGGGCGCCCGGCCACCGACCCGCGGGCCCGCGAGGAGGTCGCCGCCGCCTGGGGCGTCGCCGACCTGCCGCAGCGGCACGGCCGGGACACCGGCCAGATCGTCGCGGCGGCGGCCGCCGGGGAGCTGAGCGCCCTGCTGGTGGCGGGCGTCGATCCGGCGGACCTGCCGGACCCGGCGCGGGCCCTGGAGGCGCTGGACTCGGTGGGCTTCCTGGTGAGTCTGGAGCAGCGGTCCTCGGCCGTCACGGAGCGGGCGGACGTGGTCCTTCCGGTCGCGGCGGTCGTGGAGAAGTCCGGCACGTTCCTCAACTGGGAGGGCCGCGCCCGGCCGTTCGAGGCCGCTCTCAAGCCCGACCAGATGACGCGCCGGCACCTGCTGCCGGACGCCCGGGTGCTGCACATGCTCGCCGACGCCATGGACGTCCACCTGGCGCTGCCCGACGTACGGGCCGTGCGCAGGGAGCTGACCGCGCTGGGGACATGGGACGGCACGTACGCGTCCGATCCCCTGGAGCCAGGGCGTGCGCTGCCCCGCCCGGAGCCCGGCGAGGCCGTGCTGGCCGGCCACAAACTGCTCCTCGACAAGGGGCGGATGCAGGAGGGCGACGAGGCGCTGGCCGGCACGCGGCACGCGGCCGTGGCCCGGATGTCGCAGGCCACCGCCGAGGAGACCGGCGTCAAGGACGGTGACCTGCTGGCGGTCACCGGGCCCCGCGGGTCCGTACGGCTGCCGCTGGCGGTCACGCAGATGCCCGACCGGGTGGTGTGGCTACCGCTGAACTCGGTGGGCGGCGGGGCCGTCGCCGACACGGGCGCACGGCCCGGGGAGTTGGTCAAGGTCGCGGCCGTGGCCGGGGCGGCTTCCGGCACGTCCGGCCCGGTCGAGGAGGTGGACGCATGACGCGGGAACTGGCCCTGACCGGCCTGCCGCTGGCCCAGGAAGACCTGTCGATGTTCGGCCGCGACCCGTGGTGGCTGATCGTGATCAAGGCGGTCTTCTGCTTCGCGTTCCTGATGCTGACCGTGCTGTTCTCCATCGTCTGGGAGCGCAAGGTCGTCGCCTGGATGCAGCTGCGCATCGGGCCCAACCGGCACGGCCCCTGGGGCATGCTCCAGTCCCTCGCGGACGGCATCAAGCTGATGCTCAAGGAGGACCTGGTCGTCAAGCGGGCCGACAAGGCGGTGTACGTGCTCGCGCCGGTCGTGGCGGCCGTACCGGCCTTCATGGCCGTCGCGGTGATCCCCTTCGGCCCGGCCGGCAACGAGATCTCGGTCTTCGGGCACCGTACGGCGATGCAGCTGACCGACCTGCCGATCGGCGTGCTGTACATCCTCGCCACCGCCTCCGTCGGCATCTACGGCATCGTGCTGGCGGGCTGGTCCTCCGGCTCGACGTACCCGCTGCTCGGCGGCCTGCGCTCGTGCGCGCAGATGGTCTCCTACGAGATCGCGATGGGCCTGTCCTTCGCGTCGGTCTTCCTGTACTCCGGGTCGATGTCGACGTCCACGATCGTGGAGTCCCAGCAGGACAAGTGGTACGTCCTGCTGCTCCCGGTCTCCTTCATCATCTACATCGTCGCCATGGTGGGCGAGACCAACCGCGCGCCGTTCGACATGCCGGAGTCCGAGGGCGACCTGGTCGGCGGCTTCAACACCGAGTACTCGTCCATCAAGTTCGCGATGTTCATGCTCGCCGAGTACATCAACATGGTGACCGTCTCGTCGGTCGCGGTGACGCTCTTCCTGGGCGGCTGGAAGGCTCCGTACCCGGTCAGCAGCTTCTGGGAAGGCGCCAACCACGGCTGGTGGCCGCTGCTGTGGTTCGTCATCAAGGTGCAGCTGCTGCTGTTCTTCTTCATCTGGCTGCGCGGCACGCTGCCGCGCGTGCGCTACGACCAGTTCATGAAGCTGGGCTGGAAGGTCCTCATCCCGGTCTCACTGGTGTGGCTGATGCTGGTCGCGACCGTACGGGCCCTGCGGAACGAGGGCTACGACTTCCAGCGGATCGTGATGTACGTGGCCGGCGCGGCCATCGCCGTGCTGCTGATCTCGCTCGTCGCGGACTTCTTCCGGCGGGGCGAGAAGGAGGAGCCGGCCGAGGAGCCGGCCTTCGACCCGATGGCGGGCGGCTTCCCCGTACCACCGCTGCCCGGACAGACCCTGCCACCGGTGCCACGGCGGCGGCCGCGCCGGGAGCGCGAGCTGATTGTCAGTGGCGGGGTGGACACTGTCGGTGACCGAACTGATACGGACGGAAAGGGGGGCGACGGTGCCTGACTTCCAGAACCCGGTGGCCGGCTTCGGCGTGACCTTCAAGGCCATGTTCAAGAAGCGGCTGACCGAGCAGTATCCGGAGGAGAAGAAACCGACGGCGCCGCGCTTCCACGGCCGCCACCAGCTCAACCGGCATCCGGACGGGCTGGAGAAGTGCGTCGGCTGCGAGCTGTGCGCCTGGGCCTGCCCGGCCGACGCGATCTACGTCGAGGGCGCCGACAACACCGACGAGGAGCGCTACAGCCCCGGCGAGCGCTACGGCCGCGTCTACCAGATCAACTACCTGCGCTGCATCCTGTGCGGCCTGTGCGTCGAGGCCTGCCCCACCCGCGCGCTGACCATGACCAACGAGTACGAACTCGCCGACCGGTCCCGCGAATCGCTCATCTACACCAAGGAGGAGCTGCTCGCGGGGCTGGAGGACACCATGGTCGACACCCCGCACGCGATCTATCCGGGGATGACGGAGAAGGACTACTACCGCGGCCTGGTGACCGAGGCCGCGCCCGGGACGGTGCGGCAGGTGGCCGTGTCCAAGGGCGAGACGGCCGAGGGCGAGGGCGGCGCGGACACCGCGGCGCCGCAGGAGGCCGCGGCCACCTTCGGGCCCGACGAGCCCGCCGCGCGGGAGGTGACCCAGTGACGACGACCTCCCTGGCCGCCGACGCGTCCACCGGCGAGGCGGTGCAGTTCTGGATCCTCGGCACGGTCGCCGTGCTCGGCGCGCTGAGCACGATCCTGCTGAAGCGCGCCGTGCACAGTGCCCTGGCACTGGCCGGCACCATGATCATCCTGGCGGTGTTCTACCTCGCCAACGGCGCCTACTTCCTGGGCATCGTGCAGATCGTCGTCTACACGGGCGCGATCATGATGCTGTTCCTCTTCGTCGTCATGCTGGTCGGCGTCACCGCGGCGGACTCCCTCAAGGAGACGCTCAAGGGCCAGCGCTGGCTGGCCGCCGCCTGCGGCCTCGGCTTCGGCATCCTGCTCATCGCCGGCATCGGCCACGCCTCGCTGCGGCACTTCAACGGCCTCGGCGAGGCCAACGCCGGAGGCAACGTCCAGGGCCTGGCGGCGCTGATCTTCACCAAGTACGTCTTCGCCTTCGAGGTCACCGGCGCGCTGCTGATCACGGCGGCGGTCGGCGCGATGGTCCTGACGCACCGGGAGCGCACGGAGCGCGCCAGGACGCAGCGCGAGCTGTCCGAACAGCGCATCAAGGACGGCGAGCAGGCCCACCCGTCGCCCGACCACCACCCCTCAGCGGCAGGCTCCGCCTGGCCCCTTCCCACTCCGGCTCCCGCCCCGGGTGTCTACGCCCGCCACAACGCCGTGGACGTCCCCGGCCTGCTCCCCGACGGCACCCCGTCCGAGCTGACCGTCAACCCGACGCTGCGCGGGCGCGGCCAGATCAGGGACGTCTCCGGTGAGTCGCTGGCCGAGCTGAAGGCGCTGGAGCAGCGGTCCGAAGAGTGGCTGGGCCGCAGCGAGGAGGCGAAGCGATGAACCCGGTCAACTACCTCTACCTCGCCGCCCTGTTGTTCACCATCGGCGCGGCCGGGGTGCTGATCAGGCGGAACGCCATCGTGGTGTTCATGTGCATCGAGCTGATGCTGAACGCCTGCAACCTCGCCTTCGTGGCCTTCTCGCGGATGCACGGAAACCTGGACGGACAGATCATTGCGTTCTTCACGATGGTCGTCGCCGCGGCCGAGGTCGTGGTGGGCCTGGCGATCATCGTGTCCATCTTCCGCACCCGCCACACGGCCTCGGTCGACGACGCCAGCCTGATGAAGCTGTAAGGGGTCGTAAACGTGGAGAACCTGATCGCCCTGCTCGTCGCGGCCCCCCTGGCCGGCGCGGCCCTGCTGCTGTGCGGCGGCCGGAGACTGGACCGGGCGGGCCACTGGATCGGCACGCTGCTCGCGCTGGCGTCCTTCGCCCTGGCCGTCCCGCTGTTCACGGAGCTGCTGGGCCGCGACCCCGAGCAGCGCACGCTGCACCAGCACCTGTTCAGCTGGATCCCGGTGGGCGGCTTCCGGGCCGACGTGGCCTTCCAGCTCGACCAGCTGTCCATGACGTTCGTCCTGCTGATCACCGGTGTCGGATCGCTGATCCACATCTACTCGGTCGGCTACATGGAGCACGACGAGCGGCGCCGCCGCTTCTTCGGCTACCTCAACCTGTTCCTCGCGGCCATGCTGCTGCTCGTCCTCGCCGACAACTACCTGCTGCTGTACGTCGGCTGGGAGGGCGTCGGCCTGGCCTCGTACCTCCTCATCGGCTTCTGGCAGCACAAGCCCAGCGCGGCCACGGCCGCGAAGAAGGCGTTCCTGGTCAACCGCGTCGGCGACCTGGGCCTGTCCATCGCGATCATGCTGATGTTCACGACGTTCGGGACCTTCGCGTTCGGGCCGGTGCTGGGCGCGGTGGGGGAGACCTCCGAGGGCAAGCTCACCGCCGTCGGCCTGATGCTGCTGCTCGCCGCCTGCGGCAAGTCGGCGCAGGTCCCGCTCCAGTCCTGGCTCGGTGACGCGATGGAGGGCCCGACCCCGGTCTCGGCCCTGATCCACGCGGCGACGATGGTGACCGCCGGCGTCTACCTGATCACCCGCTCCGGCGCGATCTTCAACGGCGCGCCGGACGCGCAGACCGCCGTCGTGGTGGTCGGCGCGGTGACCCTGCTGTTCGGTGCGATCGTCGGTTGCGCGAAGGACGACATCAAGAAGGCCCTGGCGGGCTCGACGATGTCGCAGATCGGCTACATGATCCTGGCCGCCGGCCTCGGCCCGGTCGGCTACGCCTTCGCGATCATGCACCTGGTCACCCACGGCTTCTTCAAGGCCGGTCTCTTCCTCGGTGCCGGTTCGGTGATGCACGGGATGAACGACGAGGTGGACATGCGCCGCTACGGCGGCCTGCGCAAGTACATGCCCGTCACGTTCATCACCTTCGGCCTCGGCTATCTGGCCATCATCGGCTTCCCCGGACTGTCCGGCTTCTTCTCCAAGGACAAGATCATCGAGGCGGCGTTCGCCAAGGGCGGCACGGAGGGCTGGATCCTCGGCGGCGCGGCCCTCCTGGGCGCCGCGATCACCGCGTTCTACATGACGCGGGTGATGCTGATGACGTTCTTCGGCGAGGAGCGCTGGCGCAAGGCACCGACCCCGTCGCCCGCCGAGCCGTCCGTGGAGCCCGCGGCCGAGACCCGGGGCGAGTACACCCCGCCGCACCCGCACGAGTCGCCGAAGTCCATGACGATCCCGATGATCCTGCTGGCCGTCGGATCGGTGGCGGCGGGCGGTCTGTTCAGCATCAACGAGGCGTTCGTGAAGTGGCTGGAGCCGGTCACCTCCTTCGACCACGGGCACCCGCCGATCGGCGCCTCGGCGATCACCACCGCCACGATCGTGGTGATGGTCCTCGGTGTCGCGCTCGCCTACCTCCAGTACGGGCGCAAGCCGGTCCCGGCCGTCGCCCCGCGCGGCTCGCTGCTCACCCGGGCGGCCCGCCGCGACCTCCTCCAGGACGACTTCAACCACGTCGTCCTGGTGCGCGGCGGCGGCGAACTGACCCGCGCCCTGGTCCGGCTGGACCACTCCGTGGTGGACGGCGCGGTCCGCGGCACGGCGGCGTCGATGGGCGGCCTCTCCGGCCGGCTGCGCCAGGTGCAGAACGGCTTCGCCCGCTCCTACGCCGTACAGATGTTGGGCGGTGCGGCCGTGCTGATCGCCGCGACCCTGCTGATGAGGGGTGTCTGAGCCATGTCGTTTCCCCTTCTGACGGCCACCGCGGCGGTCCCGGCGCTCGGCGCGATCGCCACCGCCGCGGTGCCCGCGGCCAAGCGCACCGCCGCCAAGTGGCTGGCGCTGCTGTTCTCGCTGGCCACCCTGGTGCTCGCCGCGGTGGTCGCGGTGCGCTTCACACCGGGTGCCGAGGGCCCGTTCCAGCTCACCGAATCGCACGCCTGGATCAAGGACTTCGGCGTCCGCTACGAGCTGGGTGTGGACGGCATCGCGGTGGCGCTGATCGCGCTGACCGCGCTGCTGGTCCCGTTCGTCATCCTGGCGGGCTGGCGCGACGCCGACCCCATGGAGGACCGGGAGCCCAACCGGCGCTGGCGCCCCACGCAGGGCTTCTTCGCGCTGATCCTCGCCGTCGAGGCGATGGTGGTCATCTCCTTCGAGGCCACCGACGTCTTCCTCTTCTACATCTTCTTCGAAGCCATGCTCATCCCGATGTACTTCCTCATCGGCGGCTTCGGGGACCGCGCGGGGTCCGGCGGCGAGGAGCACAGCGCGGCGCTGCGCTCGCAGGCCGCCGTGAAGTTCCTGCTCTACAACCTGGCCGGCGGCCTGATCATGCTCGCCGCGGTGATCGGGCTGTACGCGGCCACCGCCGACCAGCTCGGCAGCGGCACCTTCTCCCTGACGGAGATCGTCCAGGCGCGGGCCGACGGCAAGCTGGCGCTGGGCACCGGCACCGAACGGCTGCTGTTCCTCGGCTTCTTCTTCGCCTTCGCGGTGAAGGCGCCGCTGTGGCCGCTGCACACCTGGCTGCCGGGCGCGATGGGCGAGTCCACCGCGCCGGTCGCCGTACTGATCACCGCGGTGGTCGACAAGGTCGGCACGTTCGCGATGCTGCGCTTCTGCCTCCAGCTCTTCCCGGAGGCCAGCAGCTGGGCCACCCCGGTCATCCTCGTCCTCGCGCTGATCAGCATCCTGTACGGCGCGCTGCTGGCGGTCGGCCAGCGCGACATCAAGCGCCTGATCGCGTACGCCTCCATCTCGCACTTCGGCTTCATCATCATGGGCATCTTCGCCATGACGAGCCAGGGCCAGGGCGGCGCGACGCTCTACATGGTCAACCACGGCATCTCGACGGCGGCGCTGATGCTGGTCGCCGGGTTCCTGATCTCGCGGCGCGGCTCCCGGCTGATCGCCGACTACGGCGGGGTGCAGAAGGCCGCGCCGGTGCTGGCCGGGACGTTCCTGGTCGGCGGTCTGGCGACACTGTCGCTGCCCGGCCTGGCACCGTTCGTCAGCGAGTTCCTGGTGCTGGTCGGCACGTTCAGCCGCTATCCGGTGGTGGGCATCGTGGCCACCGCCGGCATCGTGCTCGCCGCGCTGTACGTCCTCGTCCTCTACCAGCGGACGATGACCGGCCCGGTGAAGGCGGAGGTGCGGGCGATGCCCGACCTCAAGGCGCGGGAGCTGGCCGTCGTCGCCCCGCTGATCGCGCTGCTGCTGTTCCTCGGTGTCTACCCGAAGCCGCTGACGGACCTCGTCAACCCGGCGGTGGACCACACCCTGTCCGTCGTCGACCAGCACGATCCCCGCCCCGACGTACCCGTGAAGGCAGATGCGGAGGCCGCGAAGTGAGTTCCGTGGCGAGCGTCCACAGCCTGTGGACCATGGCGGCCGAGGCACCGGCCAAGATCCCGGCGCCGAAGATCGAGTATGCCCAGCTGGCACCGGCCCTGATCGTGCTGGGCGCCGCGGTCGTCGGTGTCGTACTGGAAGGGTTCGTGCCGCGCCGCGGCCGCTACCACGCGCAGCTGCTGCTGTCCGTGCTCGCGCTGGCCGCCGGGTTCGCGGCCGTCGTGGGGCTGGCGGCGGGCGGCTTCGGCACCACCAAGGCCAAAATCGCGGCCATGGGGGCCATCGCCGTGGACGGCCCGGCGCTCTTCCTCCAGGGCACGATCCTGCTGGTGGCGCTGGTCGCCACGTTCACCTTCGCCGAGCGCCGACTCGATCCGGCGGCGCACGGCAAGCGGGTGGACTCCTTCGCGGCGCAGGCCGCCGCGGTGCCCGGCGGCGACGCCGAGCGGGCCGCGGTCAAGGCCGGATTCACCACGACCGAGGTGTTCCCGCTGGCGCTGTTCGCGGTCGGCGGGATGCTGGTCTTCCCCGCGGCCAACGACCTGCTGACGCTCTTCGTCGCGCTGGAGGTCTTCTCCCTCCCGCTGTACATCCTGTGTGCCCTGGCCCGCCGCCAGCGGCTGCTCTCCCAGGAAGCGGCGGTGAAGTACTTCCTGCTCGGCGCGTTCTCCTCGGCGTTCCTGCTGTTCGGCATCGCGCTGCTGTACGGCTACGCGGGCACGGTCACGTACGCCGGTATCGCGGAGGTCGTCAGCGACGGCACCAAGCAGATCACCCCGGCGCTGGCCGACACCATGGGCAATGACGCGCTGCTGCTGATCGGCGCGGCGCTGGTGCTGATGGGTCTGCTCTTCAAGGTCGGCGCGGTGCCGTTCCACATGTGGACACCGGACGTCTACCAGGGAGCGCCGACCCCGGTCACCGGGTTCATGGCGGCGGCCACCAAGGTCGCCGCGTTCGGCGCGCTGCTGCGCCTGCTGTACGTGGTCCTGCCGGGCCTGCGCTGGGACTGGCGGCCGGTCATGTGGGGGGTCGCGATCGTCACGATGCTGGGCGGCGCGGTCGTCGCGATCACCCAGACCGACATCAAGCGCCTGCTGGCGTACAGCTCCATCGCGCACGCCGGGTTCATCCTCGCCGGTGTCATCGCCACCAGCAAGGACGGCATCTCCTCCGTCCTGTTCTACCTGGCGGCGTACTCCTTCGTGACGCTCGGCGCGTTCGCGGTGGTCACGCTCGTCCGGGACGCGGGCGGCGAGGCCACCCAGCTGTCGAAGTGGGCGGGGCTGGGCCGGCGCTCGCCGCTGACCGCGGCGGTCTTCGCGGTCTTCCTCCTGGCCTTCGCGGGCATCCCGCTGACCTCGGGGTTCGCCGGGAAGTTCGCGGTGTTCAAGGCGGCGGCACAGAGCGGCGCGGGCTGGCTGGTGGTGATCGGTGTGATCTCCTCCGCGATCGCCGCGTTCTTCTACATCCGCGTCATCGTGCTGATGTTCTTCAACGAGCCGAAGGCGGACGGGCCGACGGTGGCGGTGCCCAGCCCGCTGACGATGACGGCCATCGGGGTCGGTGTCGCGGTCACCCTCGTCCTGGGTCTGGCGCCGCAGTACTTCCTGGACCTGGCGGGCCAGGCGGGGGTGTTCGTGCGCTGAGCGGTGGCCGTCCCCGGACGGCCCGCGCCCACGGCCGCCGTCCGGTGCCCTTGCGGGGTGCCGGGCGGCGGCCGTGGCGCGTCTCAGCGTACGAAGGGGGACCGGCGCGGCCGGAAGCAACGTGCGAGGAAGGCCGGCCGGGGTGTGCGGGCGCGGTTGTGCGCGGTGGGAGCCGGGCTCAGCGGGAGAACATCACCGAGCGGACCAGGACCCGCTTGGGGGCGGCCTTGCCGGGCGGTACGACGAAGTAGACGTCGCTGCTGCAGTCGTCGTCGGCGAAGAGCGTCACGGTCGCGTTGGTCCGGTTGCGCGCGGCGTAGCCGAAGTCGGCCTCGTCCGGCAGCTTGAGGGTGATGCACTCCTTGCCCGGCGGGTTGAAGATGGCCGCGCGCTGGTCGAGCTTGTCGCCGGTGTTGAAGCCGTAGGAGAAGACGCCGTCGGCGCCGTAGGCGGAGGTGGGGGTGGTCAGGGCGAGTACGGCCGCTCCGAAGGCGGCGGCGACGGAGGTGCGCAGGCGCATCTCGTGACTCCTCGTGGTCGTCGGTGTCGATCAACTACTCGGAGTGAATATGGCTCAGCCCATGACGTCTTTATCCGACGCCGCCCCGGAAACACCCCTGGTGGCGTAGCGGCCCTCGGCCGTTCGCGCCGGTCCGGGCCCGGTACGGCCGAGGAGGGCTGATACCCCGTCAGGAGACCGGGGCGCCCGTGGGGAGGCCGGGCATCCCGGGCAGCTTCAGCTTGCCCTCGGCCTTGGTGAACGCGTCGGTGGGCCCGCCCTTCCACTTCACCGTCAGCGTCTTGCCGTCGCCGCCCGGTGTGACGGTGCCCAGGGTGCGGGTGGTGTGGCCGCCCATGCACTTCAGGGCGATGACCGTGGTGCCCACCTGCTCGACCCTGCCCTGGCAAGCCGTTCCGGTGTCGGCGCCGAGCCCCATGGAGGCGGTGCCCCGGTAGATCACCAGGGTGAGGTGCGAGTCGCCGGTCCTGGCCGTCCAGGCGCCGTCGAGGCTGCTGGTGCCCTCGGCGGGCTTGTCCCCGCCGGCGGTCTGCGAGGGGGTGGCGGCCGGTGCCTTGCTCGGCCGGTCCGCCGCGCCGTCCTTGCTGCCGCTGCTGCCGCAGCCGCTGAGCAGCAGTGTGGCCACGGCGGCCGTCCCGGCGATCTGCGCTGCCTTGCGCACGTACGTCTCCTCCGTTGTGGGACAGGGAGACGAGAGGCTAGCAACGCGACACGCGGCACGGGGCGGCTCGGGTTCATCCGCCGCTGGCCGCGGCCTCGTCCTCGAAGATCGCGGCCGCGACGGCGCGGGTGATCCAGTGCTCACGGGCCAGCGCTTTCAGGTCACGGCGTACGGCACGCCGGTCGTGGCCCTGCACCAGTTTGCGGTCCAGCTGGACGGCCGAGACCAGGGCGCCGAGCAGCCGGTCGCGGGGGTCCGCGAAGCCGCTGGCCAGGGCGCCCTTGAAGCGGGTGCGGGCCGGCCCGGCCAGGTCCACCGGGCCGGGCGCCAGACGCTCGTAACGGAACAGGCCCAGTGCCCGCCGGGACTCCCGGCGGACCGCGTCACGCTGTTCCAGCCGCTGTCGGCACACCTCGTCGATGCCGCGTGCCGCGCTCCGCACCCACCGCTTGGCCTTGACGTCCCCGCCCTTGCCGGGGACCGGCAGGGTCCTCAGTGCGGTGTCCAGCACCAGGTCACCGAGCGGCAGTGGACTGCCCACGATGATCCGGCCACCGCGGCCCTCGGCGACCTGCCCGGCCCACTCCAGCTCGGCGAGGGCCGCCCCGGCCAGGCCGTAGCGCAGGTGGGAGGCGTCGTTCAGCGGCTTGCCGTGCTCCGGGTCCAGGGCGAGGAGCAGTAACTCCTCGGGCAGGGTGGGTCCCCGGTCCGGGTGCGAGCTCTCCCCCGTGCTCCCGGTCATGAGGTCCGCGCGGGTCGGATGCGCCCGGTGACTTCGCCCAGGCCGATGCGGGAGCCCTCGGGGCCGGGTGCCCAGGCGGTCAGCGTGACCTCGTCGCCGTCCTCCAGGAAGGGCCCCTTGCCCTGGGTGAGTTCCAGGAGGCAGCCGAGCTGGTCCGGTTCCGGTCCGGAGACCGTGCCCGAGGCGTAGAGGTCGCCGGTGCGCAGCGAGGCGCCGTTGACCGTCATGTGGGCGAGCTGCTGGGCGGCCGTCCAGTACATGGCGGAGAACGGCGGGCGGGCGACCGTCTCGCCGTTGATGTCCACCTGGATGCGCAGGTCGATGCCGCCCGGTTCGGTGTCCGAGTCGTCCAGGTACGGGAGCGGCGGCACGTCACGGGCGGGCGGCGCCGTACGGGCGTGGTCCAGCGCGTCCAGCGGCGTGATCCAGGCGGACACCGAGGTCGCGAACGACTTGCCGAGGAAGGGGCCGAGCGGCACGTACTCCCACGCCTGGATGTCGCGCGCCGACCAGTCGTTGACGAGGCAGACGCCGAAGACGTGCTCGCGGAAGCCGTCGAGGCCGACGGGCTCACCGAGCGCGGACGGGGTGCCGACGACGAAACCGACCTCCGCCTCGATGTCCAGCCGGGTGGACGGGCCGAAGACGGGCGCCGCGTCGGCCGGTGCCTTGCGCTGGCCGCTGGGCCGGACCACCGGGGTGCCGGAGACGACGACCGTGCCGGACCGGCCGTGGTAGCCGATCGGCAGGTGTTTCCAGTTGGGGGTGAGCGCGTCGGCGTTCGGGCGGAAGATCCGGCCGACGTTGGTGGCGTGGTGCTCGCTCGCGTAGAAGTCGACGTAGTCCGCGACCTCGAAGGGCAGATGCAGGGTCACCCCGGACAGGGGGACCAGCAGCGACTCGGTGGTGCTCCGGTGCGCGGGGTCGGTGACCGCCGTGCGCACGGCCTCCCGTACGGCCTGCCAGATCTCGCGGCCGGCGGCGAGCAGCGGGTTCAGCGTCGGCGCGGCGAGCAGGTCGGCGTGCGGTGACCCGGAGGTGGCGGCGAGCGCGTTCAGGTCCAGTACGTGGTCGCCGTAGCGCACGCCGATGCGGCGCCGCTCCGGTTCGTCCGCCGTGCTGAAGACGCCGTACGGAAGGGTGTGCGGCCCGAAGGGGTGGTCCTCGGGCAGGTCGAGCGGGTGCTGCTCGGGCATGTACGGCTCCTCGCGTGGTCGTCTCGCGTGTGTCGTCACCTGTGGCCGCGGGCCGGTGGGCCCGCGGATCAGATTACGGCCCAACGGGCCGCGAGGGGATGGCCAGATGGACGGCGGACGGGGCGGCGGTGCCACGGTTTCACGTGGAACCACGCGGCAGCGGACGAAAACCGGAACGGAACGCGCGAAGGACATAGACATCGGCGGCTAAAGAGTTCGTAATGTCCTGAAAAGCGGTGCCGGTTCGGTCAGTTCGGGCCCTAGCTTCCATGGGGCGCGGCCGGGGCGGGACGCGCCGTTGGGGGGTCAGGTGGCTCGTACCAGCACATCGTTCGCGGTGGACCGGACCGTACCGGGGCTCATCGTGAAGATCGGCGATTATCCACTGCACCACGGCGGGGTAGGGGCGATCCGCAGCCTGGGGCGGCTCGGCGTGCCCATGTACGCCATCACCGAGGACCGGTTCACGCCCGCCGCCGCCTCCCGCTATCTGCACGGGCGCTGCGTCTGGCCGACCACCGGGCGGGAGGACCCGCAGCGGCTCGCCGAGGTGCTGCTGCGCATCGGCAAGCGCATCGGCCGGCCCACGGTCCTGATACCGACCGACGAAGAGGCCGCCGTCCTGATCGGCGAATACGCCGACGCGCTCGGCGACCGCTTCCTGTTCCCCCGCCTCGACGCGTGCCTGCCGCGCCGCCTGGCGAGCAAGCAGGGGCTGCACGAACTCTGCGTCGAGCACGGGGTGCCGTCACCGGCGGCCACCTTCCCGGAGTCGCCGGAGGACATCGAGCGCTTCGCCGCGCGGGCGCGCTTTCCGGTCGTCGCGAAGAACAGGGAGGCGTTCCAGCGGCGCAGACACCCCGTGGTGGCCGGTACGACGCGGATCTCCGGCCCGGGCCAGTTGCTCGGCCTGGCCCGCGACTGGGGGCCGCGGCCGGACGTGATCCTCCAGGAGTACCTGCCGCGGGAGGAGGCCGAGGACTGGATCGTGCACGCGTACTTCGACGCGGAGAGCACCGCGCTGTCCCTGTTCACCGGGGTCAAGGTGCGCTCCTGGCCGCCGCACGCGGGCATGACGGCCTGCGCGTACGTCGTCGACAACCCGGAACTGGCCGAGATGACCGCCCAGTTCATCAAGCGCATCGGCTTCAGCGGCATCGCCGACCTGGACTGGCGCTACGACCGGCGGGACGGCGCCTACAAGCTGCTGGACTTCAACCCGCGGGTGGGGGCCCAGTTCCGCCTGTTCGAGAACGAGGCGGGCATCGACGTCGTACGGGCGCAGCATCTGGACCTGACCGGCCGGAAGGTGCCGGAGGCGGAGCAGCGGGCGGGCCGGCGGTTCGTGGTGGAGAACATCGACCTGCCGGCGATGCTCGCGTACCGCCGCAGCGGCTATACGACACCGCACGCGCCGGAGCGCGCCACCGGCACCGAGCTGGCGTGGCTGGCCGCCGACGACCTCAAGCCGTTCTTCACCATGCTGGCCCGGTTCGTGGGACCGGGGGCACGGCACCTGCTGGAGCTGCGGCGGGCGAGCAAGCGCGCGCGGGCGGCGGCGGAGAGCGGTGCGCTTCAGCAGCAGACGCGGCCGTAACGGCGCGGGGGCGCCGGGACGGTGCGGCGACAACAGCGGGGGAGCGGAGCGACGCGAGAGCAGTGGTGGACAACGGGGGGAGCCGTGCAGCAGTTCCCCGCCGGGGCAGTGGCAGCACTGCCGGACCAGCAACACTCTGGGGAGGGGAACGCACGTGAACACTCCGGTAGCAGTCATCGGGGCCGGTCCGTACGGCCTGTCGACGGCGGCGCACCTGCGCGCGCGGGGAGTGCCCGTACGCGTCTTCGGCAGGCCGATGGTCAGCTGGCGCGAGCACATGCCCGCCGGGATGCTGCTCAAGTCGACGCCCGTGGCGTCCAGCATCGACACCCCGCAGGCCGGGCACTCGCTGCGCGACTTCTGCGACGCGGTCGGCGAGCGGCGGTACGAGTCCGACTGGGACATCATCCCCGTCGAGACCTTCGTACGGTACGGCGAATGGTTCCAGCAGCGGCTGGTGCCCGACCTGGAGCAGGTACGGGTCGTCTCGGCCGACCGGCGGGCCGGCGGCTTCGAGCTGAAACTGGACAGCGGCGAACAGTTCCGGGCGCGGGCGGTCGTCGTGGCCACCGGACTGACCGGATTCGCGCGGCTGCCACGGGAACTGGCCGCGGCGGTGCCGGACGGACCGTCCCCCACCGGGCCCGTCTCGCACAGCTACCAGCACCGTGACCTGTCGGTCTTCGCGGGCCGGGACGTGGTGGTGATCGGCGCCGGACAGTCGGCGCTGGAGAGCGCGGTGCTGCTCGCCGAGAACGGTGCCCGCTCCGTCCGGGTAGTGGCGCGCGGCCGGACCGCGGTGGGCTTCGGCGCTCCGCCGGACCGGCAGCCGAAGCTGCGCCCCGAGACACCGTTCGGAAACGCCTGGTCACTGTATGCATTCACCTATTACGCGGGAGGTTTCCGCCATCTGCCCGCGCCCGCCCGGCGCTACCTGGTGCGCCGGGTGCTGGGGCCGCTGGGCGCCTGGTGGCTGCGGGAGCGCTTCGTGGGGCGGGTCCAGGTGACGGCCGGGCGGCAGGTCGTACGGGCGCGGGTCGAGGACGGCCGTCCGGTCCTGACCCTGCGCGGTCCCGACGGGCGGACCGGTGAACTGGCCGCCGACCACGTCCTGGCCGCCACCGGCTACCGGGTCGACCTGGCGGCGATGGACTTCCTCGGCCAGGGCCTGCGCACCGGGATCACCGTGAGCGGCGGCGGCCCCCGCCTGGACGCGGGCTTCGGCTCGTCGGTTCCGGGCCTGTACTTCACCGGGCTCCCGGCGGCGGCGTCCTTCGGGCCCGTGATGCGCTTCGTGTGCGGTACGGAATTCGCGTCCCGGCGGCTGGCGGGGGCGGTGGCCAGGGCGTACTGACGGCCGGGGCCGAGGCGTATTGACGACCGGGACCAGGGCGTACCGACGACCGTCACCAGGTGTACCGACGAACGGGAGGAGCGCCCTGCCGCGTGGCGGCGGGGCGCTCCGGCTTCCGTCCGGCTGCGATGCGGATGTGTTTCTGCTGCGGTCCTGCTGCGGTTCTGCTGTAACTGTCCTGCGGATTTCCTGCGGGAAACGCGCATCATTGGTAGGTACCGGGCATAGCGGGCGGCTGTCCTGGCGCCCGTGCCGGGCCTCCCCGGGCTCGCACGCCGTTCGAGCGCCCCGGAGGGGCGGGCGCTCACGGTGATCCAACAGCGACCGGATACGCTGGCCAATGGTGGAGACAAGCGACAGATCGACAATCCGTTTGATCGTCAGCAGACAGGAGTACCCCTCGTGACCGTCGTCGGGCCCTTTGGGCTGAGCGTGCGGGACCAGGCTCTTGAGGCCGATGTCCAGGCCGGGTTGGCGGCTGTCGAGGAAGGCCTGCTGGAGGCCACCAAAAGCGACGTGCCGTTCATCACCGAGGCCGCCCAGCATCTCGTGCGCGCGGGTGGCAAGCGGTTCCGGCCGCTGCTGGCGATGCTGGCCGCGCAGTTCGGCGACCCGCACACGCCGGGCGTCGTCCCGTCCGCCGTCGTCGTCGAGCTGACGCACCTGGCGACGCTGTACCACGACGACGTCATGGACGAGGCGGACGTGCGCCGCGGCGTGCCCAGCGCCAACGCCCGCTGGGGCAACTCGGTGGCCGTGCTGACCGGCGACTTCCTGTTCGCCCGCGCCTCGCACATACTGGCCGACCTCGGCCCGGAGGCCGTCCGCATCCAGGCCGAGGCGTTCGAGCGCCTGGTGACCGGCCAGATCCTGGAGACGGCCGGACCGCGCGACGGCCGGGACCCGATCGAGCACTATCTGGACGTCATCGCCGGCAAGACCGGCTCGCTGATCGCCGTCGCGGGCCGCTTCGGCGCGATGATGTCCGGCGCCGACGAGTCCATCGTCAACATCCTGACCCAGTACGGCGAGCGGCTCGGCACCGCCTTCCAGCTCGCCGACGACGTCCTGGACATCGCCAGCGACTCCCACGAGTCCGGGAAGACCCCCGGCACGGACCTGCGCGAGGGCATCCCGACCCTGCCGGTCCTGCACCTGCGCGCCCTCGCCGACGGCGAGCACGGCACCGACAAGGACCGCGAGCTGCGCGACCTGCTGGCCGGGGACCTCACCGACGACACCCGGCACGCCGAGGCGCTGGCCGGGCTGCGCGCCCACCCGGCGCTGGAGCAGGCCCGCCGGGACACCGTCCGCTACGCGGAGGAGGCGCGGACCACCCTGGCGCCGCTGCCGGAGTGCATGGCGAAGACGGCCCTGGAGGGGCTGTGCGACTCGGTGGTGCACCGGGCGGGCTGACGGCGCCCTACGGGGTGCAGTGCCTTGCGAGGCGGCGTGCCCTACGGGTGGAGTGCCGTGCGAGGCGGCGCGCCTTACGGGGCGGAGTGTCCTGCGAAGTGGCGCGCCGTACGGAGCTGAGTGCCCTGCGAGGCGGCGCGCTCTACGGGGCGTGAGGGTTCATGGAGGCCCGTGACACCGGTGGGACCCCGGTCGTCCCTCAGGGTTCGCTCCGCCTCCGGCCGTACCGGCTCTGCCTTTCGGCCAAGGGAGGTCATCCCACGGGAGTAGAGGGAGTTGGCCCCGGGGGCTGACGCGGACCTCTGGCCGATTTGGTGGGATGAACAGCACCACGCCACGGCGGAACGGGTCACAATGAGCCCGGGAGTGGGACGAGTGCGTCGCGTAGCAGGCCGCCGCTTACGACGGAGGTAGGGCACATGCCACGGAACCAACCGATACAGGTCACCGACGAGTGGGACGGGGACGGGGGGCGCTCCGCGAAGCGCCGCAGGACGATGCGGTACGCGATCCCGGTCGCGGTCGTGGGCGTCGCGGCGGCCTCGATCGGGCTGGTCCCGGCCTTCGCCGGTTCGGGCTCCCCGGATCTGCCGGAGATCTCGGCGCAGGACCTCATAGCGAAGATCGCCAAGTCGGACGTACAGCAGCTGTCCGGCACCGTCCGTACGTCCACTGACCTGGGGCTGCCCGCCGGCCTGACCGGCAGCGGCGCGAGCGCGTTCGGCGGCGGGGCCGCGGACCGCGGCGGCAAGGGCGGGGACGGCGGCACCGCGTCCTCCGCGAGCCCGCAGAGCCAGTTGTCGGAGCTGGCGTCCGGGTCGCACACGCTGCGCGTCGCCGTCGACGGCCCCGACAAGCAGCGGCTCTCCGTCGTCGGCAAGTCCGCCGAGTACAACCTCGTCCACAACGGCCGCGACCTGTGGGGTTACGAGAGCAGCAGCAACACCGCGTACCACAGCACGGTCCCGGCCGACGCCGGCAAGGGGCAGCACCGCTCGGAGAAGTCCGCCGGGTCCGGTGGTTCCGCGGACCTGAAGAACGCCACCCCGCAGGAGCTGGCCAAGAAGGCGCTGGACGCGGTCGGCGACACCACCTCGGTGTCGGTCGACGGCACGGCCAAGGTGGCCGGGCGGGACGCCTACCAGCTCTCGGTCAAGCCCAAGCAGTCCGGCTCCACGGTCGACTCGATACGGATCTCGGTGGACGCCGAGACCGGTGTGCCGCTGAAGTTCACGCTCACGCCCAAGGGCGGCGGCGCCCCGGCGGTCGACGTGGGCTTCACCTCCGTCGACTTCGCCAAGCCCGCGGCGGACACCTTCGACTTCAAGCCGCCGAAGGGCGCAAAGGTCGTGGACGGCGACAAGGCCCGCGACCGGCACCGCGCCGACCAGGGCCGGGCCGCCGAGGACCTCAAGGGCATCCTCGGGAAGTACGGCCTGACCGGCCAGAACGGCAAGGGCGGCAAGAACGGCGGCTTCGAGGTCATCGGTGACGGCTGGACCTCCATAGCCCACCTGAAGGGGAACGGCTCCGGCCTGTCCTCGGCCGGCAAGAACGCCTCCGGCGACGCGGCCAAGCTGCTGGACAGCCTGGGCGAGAAGGTCAGCGGGAAGTTCGGCTCCGGCCGGATGTTCAGCACCCGTCTGGTCAACGCCCTGGTGACGGACGACGGCTCGGTCTACGCCGGTGCCGTGGACAAGGCGTCCCTGATCAAGGCCGCCGAGGCCGCCAAGTAACGCGCGGTTCGGCGGGGCGGGCCGGTCCCGCCCCGCCCTCCGGGCCGCCGCCGCGGGCGGGCCGCGGCCACAGGTCCGACCCGTGGCCGGCCCGCGGCCCGATCCGAGGCCGATCCGTGGCCCGGTCCGCAGCCCGACCCGTTGCCCGATCAGTTGGGGGAGCCGATGACGCAGCCGTCCGCCGGGGACCGGGTGATCGAGACCCGGGGGCTGACGAAGACGTACCGTGGCGGACAGCTCGCCGTCGACCGGCTCGACCTCGCCGTACCGCACGGCAGCGTCTTCGGCTTCCTGGGACCCAACGGCTCGGGCAAGACGACCACGATCCGGATGCTGCTCGGCCTGATCGAGCCGTCCGCTGGCGGGGCCCGGCTGCTCGGCGAGCCGATGCCGCGGGCGGCCCGCCGGGTGCTCCCCAGGGTCGGCGCCCTCATCGAGGGGCCGGCCCTGTACGGATTCCTCAGCGGGCGCGACAACCTCGTACGGTTCGACGCCGCCGATCCGGCCGCCGATCCGCGTACACGTGCGCGGCGGGTCGACCAGGCCCTGGACCGGGTCGGTCTGGCGGCGGCCGCCCGCAAGAAGGCGCGCGCGTACTCGCTGGGCATGAAGCAGCGGCTGGGGCTGGCCGCGGCACTGCTCCAGCCCCGGGACCTCCTCGTGCTGGACGAGCCGACCAACGGCCTGGACCCGCAGGGCATGCGCGAGATCCGTACGCTGATCAGGGAGCTGGCGGGGGACGGCACCACCGTCTTCCTCTCCTCCCACCTCCTCGACGAGATCGAGCAGGTCTGCACGCACGCCGCGGTGATGGCGCGCGGCCGGCTCGTCACCCAGGGCACGGTCGCCGCGCTGTCCGCCGGCACCCGCGGGCGGCTGACGGTCGGCACGCCCGACACCGCCGACGCGGTGCGGGTGCTCAAGGAACACGGGATCACCGATCTCGTGGTGACGGACGAGCGGGTGACCGGGGAGCTGCCCGCGCCGCCCGCCGGACCGCCCGGCCTCACGGATGTGTCCGGTGCTGGGGGCGTCGCCGGTACTGGGGGCGTGTCCGGGCCCGGAGGCGTGCCCGATCCCACGGACGTACCCGATCCCACGGACGTACTCGATCTCGCGGACGTGAACGCCGCGCTGGTGCGGGCCGGGGTGCGGGTCCGGTCCTTCGGCACCGAACGGGCGTCCCTGGAGGACGTCTTCGTCCAGCTCACAGGGGAGGGCTTCGATGTCGCGGGCTGAGGCGGCGGAGGGCGCGCAGGACACCGGGAAGACACCCGGGGGCGCCGGAGCCGGAAAAGCGGGCGCCGGAGCCGGTGCCGGGGGCGGGAAAGCGGGTGCCGGGGGCACCGCCGTGGGGCGTACGGCGCGGCCCCTGTGGTCGCTCGGCCTGCTGCGCAACGAGATCGGTACGACCTTCCGCCGCTGGCGCACCCTCGTCCTGCTCGCCGTGCTCGCCGCCGTACCGGTCCTGATCGGCATCGCCGTGAAGATCGAGACGAGCGGCGGCGACGGTGGTGCGGGCGGCGGGAGCGGCGGCGCCGCCTTCGTCTCGCAGATCACCAACAACGGCCTCTTCCTGGTCTTCACCTCGCTGGCCGTCACGCTGCCGGTCTTCCTGCCGCTGGCCGTCGGTGTGGTCGCCGGGGACTCCGTCGCCGGCGAGGCGCACACCGGCACGCTGCGCTATCTGCTCGTCGCACCGGCCGGGCGGACCCGGCTGCTGCTGGTCAAGTACGCGACCACGCTGACGTTCTGCCTGGTGGCCACGCTGGTCGTGGCGGCGTCGGCGCTGCTGACCGGCGCGCTGCTGTTCCCCGTCGGCGAGGTGACGCTGCTGTCCGGGACGACCGTGCCGTTCGGCGAGGGGCTGCTGCGCGCGCTGGCCGTCGCGGCGGTGGTGGCCCTGTCCCTGGTCGGGGTGGCGGCGATCGGACTGTTCGTCTCGACGCTCACCAACAGCGGCATCGCCGCGATGGCCACCACGGTCGGCCTGCTGATCATGGTCCAGATCCTGGACACCATTCCGCAGCTGCACGCGATCCAGCCGTACCTCTTCCCGCACCACTGGCTGTCCTTCGCCGATCTGCTGCGCGATCCCGTCTACTGGGACCGGCTCCAGCAGAACCTCGGCCTCCAGGCGCTGTACGCGGCGGTCTTCGGCTCCGCCGCCTGGGCGCGCTTCACGGCGCGGGACATCACGGTCTGATGCCGTGACGCCCCGCGCCGGGTGTTCACCGCCCACTGCCGCCGACGGCCGTCAGAAGGTCAGCTTCCAGCTGTCGATGTAGCCGGTGTCCTGCGGCCCGAGGTCCTGCACCCGCAGCTGCCAGGTGCCGTCGGCGGTCTCGGCGGACGCGTCGACGGTGTACGTGGTGATCACGTTCGCCGCCGAGTCCGAGCCGCTGGAGTTCTTCAGCCGGTACGTCCGCCCGCTCGGCCCGACGAGGTCGATGGCCAGGTCGCCGCGGTAGGTGTGCTTGATGTCCACCCCGACCTTCAGGGCGGCCGGCGCGTTGCCCGTACGCCCGGAGACCGTCACCGAGGAGCTGACCGCGGCCCCCGCGTCCGGGATCGGGACGTCATCGGTGTTCTCGAAGACGGTGCCACCGGGCGGGGTGGTCGAGCCGACGCCCAGCGTCCACACCGCGTGCGCGACGGCGTCGCTGTTGCGGTCCAGGGCGGTGTCGTTGATGTTCGCCGAGGTGTCGCAGGAACGGTGGTAGCAGCGGTCGAAGGGCTGGCCCGCCGTACCGCCCCACTTCTGCGCCTGGGCGGCCGTCTTGGTGTAGTCGGCGCCGGAGAACAGGCCGCCCACGGCGATGCCGACGTTCTTGAACGGCGCGTGGTCACTGCGGCCGTCGCCCTCGGTCTCGATCTCCGTGGGGATGTTCACCGAGGCGTAGTAGTCCTTGAAGACGCTCTCGATGGCGCGGTCGTCGTCGTAGACGAAATAGCCGGGATTGGGGGAGCCGACCATGTCGAAGTTGAGGTAGCCGCTGAACTTCGAGCGCTCCGTCGCGGCCAGCCGGCCGACGTAGTACTGGGAGCCGCGCATCCCCAGCTCCTCGGCGCCCCACCAGCCGAAGCGCAGGTGCTTGGCGGGTTTGACGGCGGCGCGGGAGACGGCCAGCGCGGTTTCGAGGACCGCGGCGGAGCCGGAGCCGTTGTCGTTGATGCCGGGGCCCGCGCCGACGGAGTCCAGGTGCGCGCCGGCCATCAGGATCTGGTTCGGGTCGCCGCCGGGCCAGTCGGCGATGAGGTTGTAGCCGGTGGCGCCGCTGGTGGTGAACTGCTGCACGGTGGTGGTGAAGCCCGCGGCGTCCAGCTTGCCCTTGATGTAGTCGAGCGAGGCCCGGTAACCGGGCCGGCCGTGGGCCCGGTTGCCGCCGTTGGCGGTGGCTATCGACTGGAGCTGGCTGAGGTGCGCTTTGACGTTGGCCACCGGTATGTCGGGGGCGGCAGCCGCGGTGGGGGCGGTGGAGCGGGCGGCGGCGGGCGCGGCGGTGGCCGCACCGGCCGCCCCGGGTATCGCAACGATCAGGCCGACCACGGCACCGGCCGCGGTGGCCTTCAGACCGCCGGGGCCGCTGCCCCGGCTCCGGTCGGATCTTCGAAAAAGCCTGGTGGCGCTGGGTCTTTCGGCTTTCCATGACATGAGGGGTCTCCGGATTCCGAACGTGAGATGAACGGACCGTGCATGGCGCGAAGCTGATGGTGGGCGCGCCGTGCCCCGCTGACAAGGCGGAATCCGGACACCCCGATCCGCATAGCGCTCGCGGCGGCCCGGGGCTCGGTGATGCCGGGTTCAGGACTTGGCGGCACCCAGTTCCGGGGCGGTTTCCGGGGCCGCCGCGGCGGACTCCGGACCGGGCCGCGAGGTCTGCGGGGGCAGGGCCGCAGTCGCCTCCCGGGCCGCTTCCCGTGCCGTCTCCCGAGCCGTGACCAGCGCCGTACGGGCCGAACGGGCGGTACGGATCGCGTCGTACGTCAGCACCACCAGCGCCAGCCACACCAGACCGAAGCCCGCCCAGCGCTCCGGCGGCATCTCCTCGTGGAAGACCAGCAGGCCGAGGGCGAACTGGAAGGTCGGGGCCAGGTACTGGAGCATGCCGAGCACGGTCAGCGGCAGGCGCACCGCCGACGCGCCGAAGGCGATCAGCGGCAGCGCGGTGGCCACGCCGCAGCCCATGAGCAGCAGCATCTGCCCCACCCCGCCGCTGGTGAACCCGGCCTCGCCGCGTGCGCCGAGGTAGACCAGGATGCCGAGCGCGGGCAGGAACTGCATCGCCGTCTCGGCGCTGAAGCCCTCGATGCCGTCCAGCTTCACGCCCTTCTTGACCAGGCCGTACGTGGCGAACGTGAACGCCAGGGCGAGCGAGATCCAGGGCACCTTGCCGTACGCCACGGCCATCACGACCACCGCCGCGGTGCCCACGCCGACCGCCGTCCACTGCAACGGCCGCAGCCGCTCGCGCAGCACCAGGACGCCGAAGGCGATGCTGACCAGCGGGTTGATGAAATACCCCAGGCTGGCTTCGAGGACGTGGCCGCTGTTGACGGCCCAGATGTACAGGAACCAGTTGACGGAGATCACCGTGGCGCAGACCAGCACCAGGCCGAGCCGCCTGGGCTGCCGCACCAGCTCCGGTATCCAGGACCAGCGGCGCATGCAGGCCAGGATCACCGCGGCCACCGGCAGCGACCACGCCATGCGGTGGGCCAGGATCTCGGCGGGGGCCAGGTCGCCCAGCAGGTGCCAGTACAGCGGGAGCAGGCCCCACACCACGTACGCGGCAGTGCCGTAGACGAGTCCTGTGCGCTGGTCGGACTGGGGTGGCAAGGGGCCCTCCGGTGAATGCTGCTCCATCTGCGCCGGCGGTCGTGCGGGTCGCGCTCTTGAAGGTAACGCCCGGCGGGCCGACTGTCATGCCCGTATCGGAATACGGTCATGACAGGCGCGCGGGCGACGGAGACCGGCCGAAAACAGCGGTGCCCGTACAGGGCGTCCGAAGACGTCCCGTACGGGCACCGGAGTGCGGTGGGCGGCCGCTCAGCCGACCACCGTCCAGGTGTCGTTGCCGGCGAGCAGCGAGGCCAGGTCGCCCTTGCCCTTCTGCTCTATGGCCGTCTCCAACTGGTCGCTCATGAGCGCGTCGTAGACCGGGCGGTCCACATTGCGCAGCACACCGATGGGGGTGTGGTGCAGCGTGTCCGGATCGGCGAGGCGGGACAGGGCGAAGGCGGTGGTCGGCGAGGGGTTGTGCGCGTCGTGGACGAGCACCGCGTCCGCGCCCTCCGCCGTCACGTCGATGATCTTGAGGTCGCCGGTGGCCGGATCCCGTACCACGCCCTTGGAGCCGAGGCCGTCCTCGGCGGGCGCGCCGAAGCGGATCGGCTGCCCGTGCTCCAGGCGGATCACGGCTTCCTCGGCCTGCTGCTTGTCCTTGAGGACCTCGAAGGCGCCGTCGTTGAAGATGTTGCAGTTCTGGTAGATCTCCACCAGCGCCGTGCCCGGGTGGGCGGCCGCCGCCCGCAGCACGCTGGTCAGGTGCTTGCGGTCGGAGTCGACCGTACGGGCCACGAAGGACGCCTCGGCGCCGATGGCCAGCGACACCGGGTTGAAGGGCGCGTCCAGGGAACCCATCGGCGTCGACTTCGTGATCTTGCCGACCTCGGAGGTGGGGCTGTACTGGCCCTTGGTCAGCCCGTAGATCCGGTTGTTGAACAGCAGGATCTTCAGGTTGACGTTGCGGCGCAGCGCGTGGATGAGGTGGTTGCCGCCGATGGACAGCGCGTCGCCGTCGCCGGTGACGACCCACACCGACAGGTCGCGGCGCGAGGAGGCCAGGCCGGTGGCGATGGCCGGGGCACGGCCGTGGATGGAGTGCATCCCGTAGGTGTTCATGTAGTACGGGAACCGGGACGAGCAGCCGATGCCCGAGACGAAGACGATGTTCTCCTTCGCCAGACCGAGTTCGGGCATGAAGCCCTGCACGGCGGCGAGCACCGCGTAGTCACCGCAACCGGGGCACCAGCGCACTTCCTGGTCGGACTTGAAGTCCTTCATGGACTGCTTGCCCTCGGCCTTGGGCACCAGGGAAAGCGCCTCGATCGCCTGGGTCCCCTCCGCGATCGTCTCAGTCATTGATGGCCTCCTTAAAGACCTCCGCAAGCTGCTCGGCCTTGAACGGCATCCCGCTGACCTGGGTGTACGAGCGGGCATCGACGAGGTACTTGGCCCGCAGCAGGGTGGCGAGCTGGCCGAGGTTCATCTCCGGTACGACCACCTTGTCGTAACGTGCCAGCACCGCGCCGAGATTCCGCGGGAAGGGGTTGAGGTGGCGCAGATGCGCCTGCGCGATCCGCCCGCCGTCCCGGCGTACGCGCCGGACGGCCGCGGTGATCGGCCCGTACGTCGAACCCCAGCCCAGCACCAGGGTGTCGGCGCCCTGCGCGGCGGCCGCGCCCTGGCCGCCGCGGACGGCCGCCTCCGCCGTCGGGTCGTCGACCTCCAGGTCGGGGATGTCGATGCCGTCGACCTTCGCCTGGCGGGTGCGCACCATGAAGTCGTGGTTGGCCGGATCGTAAGAGATGTTGCCCGTGCCGTCCTGCTTCTCGATGCCGCCGATGCGGTGCTCCAGGCCGGGCGTGCCGGGCACCGCCCACGGGCGGGCCAGCGTCTGCTCGTCGCGCTTGTACGGCCAGAACACCTCGGTGCCGTCGGCCAGCGTGTGGTTCGCGCCGTTCGCGAACTGCACGCGCAGGTCCGGCAGTTCGTCGACCTCCGGGACGCGCCACGGCTCGGAGCCGTTGGCCAGGTAGCCGTCGGACAGCAGGAAGACCGGCGTGCGGTACGTCAGCGCGATGCGCGCCGCGTCCAGCGCCGCGTCGAAGCAGTCGGCGGGCGTCTTCGGCGCCACGATCGGCACCGGCGCCTCGCCGTTGCGCCCGTACATCGCCTGGAGCAGGTCGGCCTGTTCGGTCTTGGTGGGCAGGCCGGTGGACGGGCCGCCGCGCTGGATGTCCACGATGACCAGCGGCAGTTCGAGGGAGACCGCGAGCCCGATGGTCTCCGACTTCAACGCCACGCCGGGGCCCGAGGTGGTGGTCACCGCGAGCGCCCCGCCGAAAGCGGCGCCCAGTGCCGCGCCGATGCCGGCGATCTCGTCCTCGGCCTGGAAGGTGCGCACGCCGAAGTTCTTGTGCTTGCTCAGCTCGTGCAGGATGTCCGAGGCCGGGGTGATCGGGTACGAGCCCAGGTAGAGCGGCAGGTCGGCCTGCTGCCCGGCGGCGATCAGGCCGTACGACAGGGCCAGGTTGCCGGAGATGTTGCGGTAGGTTCCGGTCGGGAAGGCCTGGGTGGCGGGCGCGACCTCGTAGGAGACCGCGAAGTCCTCGGTGGTCTCGCCGAAGTTCCAGCCCGCGCGGAAGGCGGCGACGTTGGCCTCGGCGATATCCGGCTTCTTGGCGAACTTCTGCCGCAGAAACGCTTCGGTGCCCTCGGTCGGCCGGTGGTACATCCACGACAGCAGGCCCAGCGCGAACATGTTCTTGCTGCGCTCGGCCTCCTTGCGGGACAGCCCGAAGTCCTTGAGCGCCTCGATGGTCAGCGTCGTCAGCGGCACCGGGTGGACGTTGTACGCCGAGAGCGTGCCGTCCTCCAGCGGGCTGACCTCGTAACCCACCTTCGCCATCGGCCGCTTGGTGAACTCGTCGGTGTTGACGATGATCTCCGCGCCGCGCGGTACGTCGCCCAGGTTCGCCTTCAGCGCGGCCGGGTTCATGGCCACCAGGACGTTGGGCGCGTCGCCCGGGGTGAGGATGTCGTGGTCCGCGAAGTGCAGCTGGAAGCTGGAGACGCCGGGCAGGGTGCCGGCGGGGGCCCGGATCTCGGCGGGGAAGTTCGGCAGCGTCGACAGGTCGTTGCCGAAGGCCGCCGTCTCGGACGTGAACCGGTCGCCCGTGAGCTGCATGCCGTCACCGGAGTCGCCCGCGAACCGGATGATCACCCGGTCCAGGCGACGTACCTCTTTACCGCCGTTCTTCCCGCCGTTGCCTTCGGCGCCGGTCCCGGGAGCCTGCGGCTCCCCGGTGAGCGCTCCGTCGGCCTGCTCGGCTTGGCTGCTGACCTGGCTGGTCACTGCTTCGGACCTCCCTCGGGGCGGTGGCTCGGGACTCGTCGTGCCGACCGGTCGTCCCATGAACATCGTACGTGGGTAAGGGTCGCCTTCCCCTGGGCGATCACATGATGGACGTCCGCGTGAGATGCCGTTCTGTCAGGATTTGTCATGGAAGAACCGCCCCCCGGCCCCCTTCTCCAAGACGCTCGCGCCTCGGCCATTGGTTCTACTCCTTAGGTCCCGGTCCGCCCCGCGGGCCGCCCGCAACCTGCGCAACTGGCGGCGTGTCGGATTTCTCAGGAGTTGAGATAGGTGAGCACGGCCAGCACCCGTCGGTGATCCCCGTCACTCTGCGACAGACCCAGCTTGAGGAAGATGTTGCTGACGTGCTTCTCCACCGCACCGTCGCTCACCACCAGCTGCCGTGCGATCGCGGAGTTCGTCCGTCCCTCGGCCATCAGCCCCAGGACCTCCCGCTCCCGTGGCGTGAGGTTCGTCAGCACGTCCTGCTTACGGCTGCGGCCCAGGAGCTGCGCGACCACTTCGGGGTCGAGCGCGGTTCCCCCCGCGGCGACCCGGACCACCGCGTCGACGAACTCCCGTACTTCAGCTACCCGGTCCTTGAGGAGATAGCCGACGCCGTGACTGGATCCGGCCAGCAATTCCGTCGCGTACTCCTCCTCCACGTACTGCGACAGCACCAGCACCCCCAGCCCCGGGTGGTCGCGCCGCAGCCGCACCGCGGCCCGTACCCCTTCGTCCGTGTGCGTCGGCGGCATCCGTACGTCCGCCACGACCACGTCCGGCAGCTCGCCCTCGGCGGCCAGCTCGCCGATGACCTTGATCAGCGCCTCGGCGTCGCCCACCCCCGCGACGACGTCGTGCCCACGGTCGGTCAGCAACCGGGTGAGCCCCTCCCGAAGCAGCACCGAGTCCTCGGCGATGACCACCCGCACCCTGTCCTCCACGACTCTTCAAGCCCCCACGTTCCGTTTCTTCCCCACCCTGCGCCCTCCAGCATCCCAGCATCCGGACCCACCCGCCCCCCACCGCCAGGAATAGGGGAAGGCAGTCCGGAAGGGGGCGGGAGGGACGGACGGCCGTCCGAGGGGCGGGAGGGACGGCCGTTCGAGGGGCGGGAAGGACGGCCGTCCGGGGAGGTGGACGGGGTCCGGAGCGGAGGGTGGGCTGGGCTGGGAGGGGAGGAGAGGGGAGGGGAGGGGAGGAGAGGGCTGGGCACGGAGCGGAAAGGTGGGCTGGGTCGGAGGCGAGGGGCGGTGGTGATGGGAGCTGACGGGGGCGGAGGGGTGGTGGGAGCTGAGGGAGCGGTGGTGGGGGAGCGGTGGTGGGGCGGTGGGTCAGCCGCGCCAGGGGAGTTCGGCGGTGATGGACGTCGGGCCGCCGACCGGCGAGTCGACGACGAGCAGACCGTCGACCGAGTCGAGGCGCTCCGCCAGGCCCCTCAGCCCGCCGCCCGACTCCGTGGTCGCGCCGCCCTGGCCGTTGTCCGAGACCAGGACCATGATCCGGTCGCCCGCGTGCCACACGTCCACGGTGGCGGCGGTCGCCCGCGCGTGCTTGGAGACGTTCTGCAGCAGCTCCGAGACGGTGAAGTAGGCGATTCCCTCGATGGCCGCGGCCGGGCGGCGGTCCAGATCGACCGAGACCTTGACCGGCACGGTGCAGCGGGCGGCGAGGGCCGACAGGGCCGGGCCGAGACCGCGGTCGGTGAGGATCGCCGGGTGGATGCCGCGCGCGAGGTCCCGCAGCTCCTGTAGGGCTATCTTCACCTCGCCGTGCGCCTCGTCCACCATCTTGGCCGCGGCCTGCGGGTCCTCGGCCAGCTTCTCCTTCGCCAGGCCCAGGTCCATGGCCAGCGACACCAGCCGCGCCTGCGCGCCGTCGTGCAGGTCGCGCTCGATGCGCCGCAGGTCGGCGGCGGCGGTGTCCACGACCACCCCGCGGTCCGTCTCCAGCTCCGAGACGCGCGTGGCCAGCGTGGAGGGGCCGAGCAGCCCGTACACCAGGACGCGGTCCACGTGCGTCAGCCCGCGTATCACCCACGGACCGGCGAGGACGAGCAGCAGCCCGGTCGCGCTGGCCACCGCCATCCCGGCGGGGGTGTCCAGGTAGACGCCGTCGCCGTGACCGTTGCCCCACAGCTGGATGCCGGGCTGGTCGAGGTAGGCGGGGAACGTCCACTGCCACACCGGGTAGAGCAGCAGTGACCAGCCCACCGACCAGAACGTCACCGAGAAGCAGAAGGCGAAGAGCGCCCAGGGGAAGTGCAGGAGCGAGTACAGGAGGTGGCGCCAGGAGACACCGCTCTTGAGGACCGCGCCGACCCAGCTCAGCAGGCCCGGCTTGGCGGGGCGCACCGGCTCCGGGTGGGCCACGTCCAGCTCCAGCAGGGTGCGCGCCCGGATCCGCTCCAGGGCGCCCATGCCCCGGCACCCCACCAGCGCGCCCGCGAGGACCGGTATGCCCAGGAAGGTGACCAGCAGGCCGGCGCTGAGCGAGATCATGGTGACGGCATAGCCGAACATCACGGTCGACAGCGGCAGGCTGAGGACGAGGTAGAGCAACTCCCGCCAGGTGCGCCCCGAGAACGGGGCCCGCAGTGCGGTGGGCAGGCGTGAGGCGGAGGGGCGGTGTCCGTACGCGGTGTCCATCATCTCGTCGTCCGTTCTGCCAGGTCCGGGCCGGTCTGCCGACGGCGCTCCGTCGCGCCTGCGGCCACGTCCAGCTGCTGTTGTCGCCGGCGCCGCTGGCCCAGCTCTGCCGACTACCTCCAGCCTCCGCGCTCGGCGCCCTCCGCACCATGAGGGAAAACGCAGTCTTCGTACTGGGGTTTTCCCCACCCCTGTGGAGTGGCCTCCGGCCTGGCGGGGGCGCTTGTGCCCTGCGGGATGCCTGTGGCCAGGGGGGCTTGTGTCCAGGGGGGTGCTTGTGTCCTGCGGGCTGCTTGTGCCCTGCGGGTGGCGGAGTGCGGGATCGGGTGGCGGGTGCGGGATCGGGTCGTGGGATGCGGGCTGGGGCTGTGGGTTGCCTGCGGCCGGTGCTCACGCCCCCTTCGGCCGGCGCTCGCGTGCCCGGCCCTGACCTCGTTCGCGTCCCCGCCCTCGGCCCCGCTCCCGTCCCTTCTCCTTGCTCCGCTCCTGCTCGCGGCCGCGCCACGGCAGTTCGGCGGTCACCCGGGTCGGGCCGCCGACCGGGGAATCGAGGACGAACAGACCGTCCACCGATCCCAGCCGCTCCGCCAGCCCGGCCATGCCGCTGCCGCCGTCCAGCCGCGCGCCGCCCCGCCCGTCGTCCTGGACATCGATCAGCAACCGGTCCTGCGCACGCCAGACACCGACCCGCGCCGTCCGCGCGCCGCTGTGCTTGGAGACGTTCTGCAGCAGCTCGGAGACGGTGAAGTACGCGATGCCCTCAATGGCCGGCGCGGGCCGTTCCGCCACGTCCACCTCGACCTCGACCGGCACGGTGCAGCGGGCGGCGAGGGCCGACAGGGCCGGGCCGAGACCGCGGTCGGTGAGGATCGCCGGGTGGATGCCGCGCGCGAGGTCCCGCAGCTCCTGCAGGGCGAGCTTCACCTCACCGTGCGCCTCGTCGACCATCTGCGCCGCCGCGTCCGGATCCTCCAGCAGCTTCTCCTTCGCCAGTCCGAGCCCCATCGCCAGCGCGACGAGCCGGGCCTGCGCGCCGTCGTGCAGGTCGCGTTCGATGCGCCGCAGGTCGGCGGCGGCCGTGTCGGAGACGGTCGCGCGGTCCATCTTCAGCTCGGCGATCCGCCGCTCCAGCTCGTCGGAGGGGGACAGCAGGCCGCGCACCATCATCCGGTCGACGTTCGTCAGCCCGCGCGCGATCCAGGGCAGCGCCGGCCAGGCCACGAAGAGCGAGGTGAGCACGACCGGGAAGGTGATGACCGACCAGGGCAGCCGGATGAACGCGTACAGCGCGTGCCGCCACCCGACCGGGTCCTTCAGCCGCATCCACAGCCAGGAGAAGAAACCGTTCCCCGCCGCACGGAGCGGACTCGGCTCGTCCACCCGAACGCCCAGCAGGCGCCGTGCGCGGGCCCGTTCCAGCTTTCCGTACTTGCCGCACACCTGGAGCCCCACCGCGAGCAGCGGCAGTCCGACGACGGTGACGGACAGCCCGATACCCGCCGCCAGCCACACCGTCACCACGGCGAAGGCCGGCACGCCCAGCGGGAGATCGGTGAGCAGGTGGAGGATCTCCCGCCAGGTCGCGGGGGCGAGCGCGGCCCGCGGCGGCGGCAGGGCCTCGCCGGTGCCGTACCCCTCGCCGCCGTCGGCGGTGGCCGACGGCGGCGCGGCCGGGTGCGGAGGACGGTCCCGGCGTCGATCATGAGCGGAGCGTGCGGTCATACGCCTAGCTTGCCGGTCACCGCCGGTAGTAACCATGGGGATCGTCGGTGCCCCGGGGTGGGGTTTTCCTCACCCGCCGCCTCCTCGGGGCCGCGACGGGCGCGGCTTGTGCGGAGGCCGCACGGCCAGCTTGGATCTGCGGCATGAGTGAGTACCAGCAAGGCCCGTACGGACAGCAAGGGGCGTACGGACAGCAAGGCCCGTACGGACAGCAGGGTCCGTACGGGCAACAGGGGACATATGGGCAGCAGGGCGCGAACGGCCAGCAGGCGCCGTACGGGCAGCAAGGTGCGTACGCGCAGCAAGGTGCGTACGGGGGACAGGGGGCCTACGGGTACGGGCAGGCCCCGGGCTCTTCGGCGCCGGGACCGCAGGGCCACCCCTACGGAGCGCCGCAGGCGGGCGGGCCGCCCCTGGCCATGCTGGGCAGCCGGGGCGCGCGGCTCGGGGCCCGGTTGCTGGACTTCGTCTTCCAGACCGTCGCGATATTCCTGGTGGTCGGGGCGGTCGCTCTCATACAGGCCGTGCTGCCGCGCGGCGCCGCGTTCGGTATTCCGACGGCACTGATCGGAATCGCCGCCGTCATCGCGTTGCTCCTGTACGAGCCGTTCATGAACGGGAAGTACGGCGGCACGTTCGGCAAGCGGATCTGCGGCCTGCGCGTCGCCCGGCTGGACACCGGCGCGCCGCTGTCGTTCGGGCGGGCGTTCGGGCGCTGGGCGATTGTCTTCCCGATGGGATTCGTCCCGCTGCTGGGGCTGCTCAACGTGCTGTGGTGCCTCTGGGACGAGCCGTACCGGCAGTGTCTGCACGACAAGGTGGCCGGGACCGTGGTGGTCAGCAGCCGTGCATAACGAGGCCGGGGCGCGGGTGGCGCTGCGGCGGGTCGTGCTGGCGGGCGAACGGCGTCGGGTGGACCTGGTGCTGCCCGCGCACGAGCCGGTCGGCACGCTGCTGCCCGAGGTGCTGCGGGCGGCCGGCGACCCGGCGGCGTACGGGCCGTCACGCTGCCGCCTGGTGACGGACGGCGGTGCCGTACTCGCCCAGGGCGAGACGCTCGCGTCCGCGAACGTGACCGACGGGTCCGTACTGCGGCTGCTGCGGGAACGGGAACAGGAATCGCCGGAGGCGCCGATGCCGACCGCACCCGCACCTGGGGTAGTGGGCGCGGTGCCGGGCGAGGGTCTCGACCTGCCCGCCCGGCGGTGGGACGAGCGGAGTCGGGCGTGGACCGCGGTCGCGGCCGGGACGCTGCTGTCGGCCGTGGCGGGCCTGCTCGCCGCGCGCGCGTACGGGCCTGAGCAGGCCGGGCCGTGGCTCGGTGGGGCCGCGTTGATCGTGGCCGGGGCCGGTGCCGTGGCCGGCCCGCTGCTCGGCCGACGCCTGCCGGGCACGGCGCTGCTCCTGATGGGCGGTGTACTCGGCGTGCTCGCCTCCTGGGACGTGACCTCGGGAGGCGCGCCACGCTTGGCCGCCGTCGGCCTGACGGTGGCGGCCGTACTCGCGCTGCTCGGGATCTGTACGGGCCTGGGGCGGGGCGGACTCGTCGGTGCGGCGGCGGTCGCGGCTGCGGTGGGCGTGTGGGAGGCGGGGGCGGCGCTAGCCGGCCCGGCGCGGGCGGCCGTCCTGATCGGCCTGGTGTCGGTGCTGGCGCTGGGCTGTCTGCCACGGCTCGCCCTGACGTCGGCCGGGCTGACGCGGCTGGACGACCGGCGCTCCGGCGGTACGCCGGTCAGCAGCCACCGGGTCGCGGCGGCGCTGGGCGCCACGCACCGCGGACTCACGCCGGCCGCCGTCGCGATGGCCGGATCGGCGGGAGCGGCCGGGGTGCTGGCGGCCGGGGGCGTGTCCGGGACGGGTGGCGGCTGGGCCGTGGCGGGCGCGGTGCTGTTGTGCGTCGTGCTGTTCTCTCGGGCGCGGGCCTACCCGCTGGTACTGGAGGTCGTGGCGCTGCTGACGGCCGGTACGGCGGTCTGCGTACGGCTCGCCCTGCTGTGGGCGGACGGCGGCAGCCCGGCGGGGGCGCTGATCGCGCTGTGCCTGCTGGCGGCGCTGCCGGTCGCGGCGCTCGCCGTACGGCTGCCGGAGCACGTACGGGCACTGCTGCGACGCCTGACGGACGTGGCCGAGGTGGTGAGCGCGGTGGCGCTCATTCCGGCGGGGCTCGGGGCGCTCGGGGTTTTCGACCGGTTGCTGTAGCTGTGACCGGGTGCCGGACGTGTTCCGGGCACCCGGTCGATCGGAAGCGGCGAGCGGGTCGACCAAAATGATCGGCCGCGGCGGTCGAGCACATCGACCGGTCTGACCAGAAGGGGCGGCGGAGGGTTCATGTCGGGAGAGTCGGGGCGCCGGGGAGAGCCCGGGGAGCCGGGGCGGCAGGGAGTGCCGGGGGTGCCGGGAGAGCCGGGAGAGCCGGGAGAGCCGGGGCGGCTGGGAGTAACGGGAGAACCGGGAGTACCGGAAGTACCCGGAGTACCCGGAGTACCGGAAGAGCCGGGGGTTTCAGGGCGGTGGGGGGAGGTGGGGCAGTCGTTGCCGTCGGGAGTGCCAATGCCGTCGGGGCCGGAGATGTCTCCGGGGGCGGCGGTGCCACAGATGCCACCGATGCCTGGGTATGCGCCGGGGGCGATGCCTCCGCCCGTACCTCTGGCCAAACAGACGCACGCGCTCACCCCCACCCCCGCCTCCAACCCCACCCTCACCCCCACTTCCCCCTCCACCCCCACCCCCGTCTCCGTCCCCCTCGTCCCGCCCGAGCTGGACGGGGTGCAGGCCAAGCCGCGGCACGGGGAGTCCGTCGCGCGGCGGGCGGGGCGGGCGCTGCGGCGGGTGTTCGCCTCGTCCGCCGCGGCCGAGACCGAGGCGCTGACCCGGGCCGCGCACGCCATCCAGCAGCCGGTGACCACCGGGCGGCAGCTCGCCGTCTCCAGCATCCGTGGGGGCGCGGGCAAGTCCACCGTCGCCGCCCTGCTCGCCCTCACCTACGCCCACTACCGCTCCGACCCGGTGCTGGCGGTGGAGGCCGACCCGGCGCTGGGCACGCTGCCGCACCGGCTGGGCGCGCGGGAGGTGCGCTGGTCGGGCACCGACCTGGCGCAGATCGTCGGCCCGGACATGCTGATCACCGACCTGACCGGCTACCTCCTGCCGTTCACGGGCGGCGGCTGGCTGCTGCCCGGCAGCCAGGGCGCGATCGGCACGCGGCTGGATCTCGACACGTACCGCACCGTCATGACCTCCCTGCGCCGCCACTTCGCCACCACGGTGGTGGACTGCGAGACGCTGCCCGCCGAGGTCGCGCGCACCGCGCTGGTCACCACCCAGGCGCGCGTCCTGGTGACCCCGGCGACCGTGGAAGGCGTGCTGGCGACCAAGTCCGTACTGGAGTGGATGGGCGGCGTACACCGCGGGCTGCTGCCGACGTGCGTCGTCGTGCTCAACCACACGTCACCCGACGGGGGCATTGACGTACGCAAAGCTGTCGAGCACCTGGGGACGGGCGGTGCGGCGGTGCTGCCGCTGCCGTACGACCGCCATCTGGCCGCCGGCGGCGCCGTGCGGACGGAGCTGCTGGGCGAGCGGACGCGGGAGGCGGCGGCGCGGCTCGCCGCCGAGGTGATGGACCGCGCGGTGTCGCGCAGCCCGGGGAAGCGGCACCGGACCTGACGCCGCCACCCGGGCCCGGGCGACGGGGCCAGGTGGGGCGAAGTCGGGCCATAGCCGTCCGTCATGTGACGCGACTGCTCACCTGGGGCGGGGCAGGGCCTAGACTCCCGTGCGTACAGATCGTCGAAGTCGTTGAACAAGAGCAGTCAGGGAGCGAGGGCGGACGTGCCGGACGCGACCGTACGCACCAGCATCGCCGCGGACTATTTCCAGGGCTATTCGGTCGTCGGCCTCATCGCCGTGATCGGTGTGCTCTTCGTGGCCGTGGCCTTCGGTGCCGGGCGGCTGCTGCGGCCCGTGGTGCCCACCCCGGAAAAACTGCTCACCTACGAATGCGGCGTGGATCCGGTCGGCGAGGGCTGGGCGCACACCCAGGTCCGCTACTACGTCTACGCCTTCCTGTACGTGATCTTCGCCGTCGACTCGATCTTCCTGTTCCCCTGGGCGACGGTCTTCGCCGCCCCCGGTTTCGGCGGCGCCACGCTGGTGGAGATGTTCATCTTCCTCGGCTTCCTCGCCGTCGGCCTGCTCTACGCATGGAAGAAGGGCGTCCTGGAATGGACGTGACGAACGCCAAGCCGACCGCGACGGCGGGTGCCGAGCTGCCCGTCGTGTCCGCCGGCGGTGCCGTCGAACGGCGCCGGCTGGGCCCGCTCGCCCGGCTCGCCCCCGAACCCATGAAGGTGGTCCTCAACTGGGGCCGCCGCTACAGCCTGTGGGTGTTCAACTTCGGGCTCGCCTGTTGCGCGATCGAGTTCATCGCCGCGTCGATGGCCCGGCACGACTTCATCCGGCTCGGTGTGATCCCGTTCGCGCCGGGTCCGCGGCAGGCCGACCTCATGATCGTATCCGGCACGGTGACGGACAAGATGGCGCCCGCGGTCAAGCGGCTGTACGAGCAGATGCCGGAGCCGAAGTACGTCATCTCCTTCGGCGCGTGCTCGAACTGCGGAGGCCCGTACTGGGACTCGTACGCGGTCACCAAGGGCGTCGACCAGATCATCCCCGTCGACGTGTACGTCCCGGGCTGCCCGCCCCGGCCCGAGGCGCTGCTCCAGGGCATCCTCAAGCTCCAGGAGAAGATCGCCCGCGAGTCGCTGGGGGAGCGGTACGGGAACGGTGATCAGCCGTCCGTGAACGGCGATCAGTCGCCCGTGAACGGCGGCAACGGTGCCGGCGCGGCCGGTCCGGCCGGGCCGTCGGCCGCCGCGCTGCGCAGCGGGCTGGTCGCGCCGCCGGAGCCCAAGACGTCGGGCGCGTCGGCTGAGGCTGATGCGGAAGCCGGCACCGGTACCGGCACCGGTGCCGGTGCCGGTACCGGTGCAGATGCTGATGCAGGTGCCGGCGACGGCGAGAAGCCGAAGGGAGCGGGGGAGCAGTGAGCGACGAACAGGCCCCGGGCCCGCAGAGCGAGGAGCCGGCGGCCGAGGAGACGCGCGCCGCTGAGCCCCCGGTTGCCGAGCCGGCCGTCGGCTGGCTGCCCGGGCCCGCCACCGAACTGTTCGGCGCCGGTGCGACCGCCGAAGAGGCCTACGACCTGCTCACCGTTGACGTGCCCGCCGAGGCCTGGATCCCGGCGCTGACCGCCGCCCGCGACGACCTCGGATGCAGCTACTTCGACTGGCTGAGCGCGGTCGACGAGCCCGGTACGGGCTTCCGCGTCTGCGCGCACCTCGCCGACATCGCCCGGCCCGGCACCGTACGGCGCCTGGTGCTGCGCACCACCGTCCCGCACGACGCGGCCGTACTGCCCACCGCCACCGGCGTGTACGCGGGCGCGGGCTGGCACGAGCGCGAGACGCACGAGATGTTCGGCGTCGACTTCACCGGCCACCCGTACCTGGAGCCCCTGCTGCTCCCGGAGAACTTCGAGGGCCACCCGCTGCGCAAGGACTTCGTGCTCGCGGCGCGGGTCGCCAAGGCGTGGCCGGGCGCGAAGGAGCCGGGTGAGTCGGAGCACGGCGGGCCCAAGCGCCGCCAGATGCTGCCGCCCGGCGTGCCCGACCCGAACGAGTGGGGCCCGCTGAAGGGCCAGCTGCCGCCCGCCCCGGCCCGTCCGGCCCGCGGTGCGCGTGCGGCCGGTGGTGCCCGTGCGGCCGGTGGGGCCGCGGGGGAGCGGCCGGTCCGTCGTACGCGTACGGCGAGCGCCGGATCGGCGAGCCAGCAGCCGAGCGCCGCTACGGATGCGACGCAGCCACCGGCAGCCGACGCGTCGGCTGCCACCGAGCCGTCGGCCCCGGCCGCCCGGCCGGAACGTCCCGCCAGGCCGGAACGTCCCGCCCGTCCGGAGCGCCCCGCCCGCCGGATGCGCAGCGCCAGCCAGGGCTCGGTCAGCCAGGGTTCGGTCAGTCAAGGCTCGGCTGGTCAGGAAGCAGCTGATCAGGCGGCGGGCGGCCAGGAAGCGGCCGGTCAGGAAGCGGCAGGCCGGGAGCCCGGCAAGGAGTCCGGTCAGGAACCGGCTGCCCGTAAGGCGCCCGTCACCCCGGCGTCCTCCGACGCCCCGTGGCACCATGCCCGCCCCGCCTTCGAGGACGAGCCGAAACCCGAACCGAAGCCCGAGCCGAAACCCGAACCGAAGCCCGAGCCGAAGTCTGAGCGGAAACCCGACCCGAAGCCCACCCCCAAGCCCAAGGCCGGCGAAGCCACCACCCCCGACTCCGACCCCGGCGAAACCACCACCCCCGACCCCGGCGCAGCGGCCGACCCCGGCGAAGCCCCCGGCACCGACCCCGACGCCGCCCCCGGCACCGCGACAGAAGAAGGCGGGACCAGACCATGAGCGACGCCCTCGACATCGCCCTGCGCCTGATCGCCGTCTTCGTCGCCTTCCTGGTCTTCCCGCTGGTCATCGGCCAGACCGAGCACAAGGTCATGGCCCATATGCAGGGCCGCCTCGGGCCCATGTACGCGGGCGGTTTCCACGGCTGGGCCCAGCTCGTCGCCGACGGCGTGAAGTTCGCGCAGAAGGAGGACGTCGTACCGGCCGGGGCCGACCGGCGCATCTTCCAGCTCGCGCCCGCCGTCGCCCTGCTGCCGTACCTGCTGGTCCTGATCGCCATCCCGATCGGCCCGCACAACGCGGTCGGGCAGTCGCTGGACGCGGGCGTCTTCTTCGTTCTCGCCGTCATGGGCGTGGGCGTGCTGGGCTCGCTGATGGCGGGCTGGGCGTCGGCCAACAAGTTCTCGCTGCTCGGCGGGTTGCGTACGGCCGCCCAGCTGCTGGCGTACGAGCTGCCGATGCTGCTCGCCGCCGCCTCCGTCGCGATGGCCGCCGGCACGCTCTCGCTGCCCGGCATCCTCGACGCCTTCCACTGGTGGTGGGTGCCCTGGCAGATCGTCGGCGGCCTGGTCTTCTTCACGGCGGGGCTGGCCGAGCTCCAGCGGCCGCCGTTCGACATGCCGGTCGCCGACTCCGAGATCATCTTCGGCGCGTACACCGAGTACACCGGGCTGCGCTTCGCGCTGTTCCTGCTCGCCGAGTACGCCGGCATCGTCGTGCTGTGCGCCCTGACCTCCGTGCTCTTCCTCGGCGGCTGGCACGGGCCGTTCGGCGCCGACGGCCTCGGCTGGCTGTGGACGCTCCTGAAGACCGCGATCCTCGCCTTCGGCGTGATCTGGCTGCGCGTCAGCTACCCGCGGCTGCGTGAGGACCAGTTGCAGAAGCTGGCCTGGACGGTGCTGATCCCGCTGGCCCTCGCCCAGATCGCCCTCACCGGCGTCGTCAAGGTGGTGATCTCGTAATGGCCCCGGAGACCCCGCGGAAGAAGTCCGGCTGGCCCGGCAGCGGCCTCGCCAAGGGCCTGGCCGTGACGCTGCGGACGATGACGAAGCGTTCGGTCACCGAGCAGTACCCGGACGTCCAGCCCGAACTGGCGCCCCGCACCCGCGGTGTGATCGGGCTGTTCGAGGAGAACTGCACGGTCTGCATGCTGTGCGCGCGCGAGTGCCCGGACTGGTGCATCTACATCGACTCCCACAAGGAGACGGTGCCGCCCGCCGCCCCCGGCGGTCGCGAACGCAGCCGCAACGTGCTGGACCGCTTCGCCATCGACTTCTCGCTGTGCATGTACTGCGGTATCTGCATCGAGGTGTGTCCTTTCGACGCGCTGTTCTGGTCGCCGGAGTTCGAGTACGCGGAGACCGACATCCACAACCTGACCCACGAGCGGGACAAACTCCGCGAGTGGATGTGGACGGTCCCGGAACCGCCGGCCCTCGACCCCGCGGCCGAGGAGCCCAAGGAGATCGCCGCCGCCCGCAAGGCCGCCGACAAACTCGCCGCGCAGGAAGCCGCCGAGCGGCAGGCGGAACAGGAAGCAGCCCGGGGAGCAGCCCCGGGCACCGCCCAGGAACAGGAGGGAGAAGCGTGACGCTCGCCGCCGCAAGCCACGGCTTCCTCTCCCCGACCGGGGTCGAGATCGCCTTCCTCCTCGTCGGGCTGGTCACCCTCGGCGCGGCCGTGGTCACCGTCACCACCCGGCAGCTGGTGCACGCCGCCCTGTGGCTGGTGGTCACCCTCGGCGGCATCGCCGTCGAGTACCTGCTGCTGACCGCCGAGTTCATCGCCTGGGTGCAGGTCCTGATCTACGTGGGGTCCGTCGTCGTCCTCCTCCTCTTCGGACTGATGCTCACCAAGGCGCCCATCGGCCGCTCCCCGGACGCCGACTCGGGCAACCGCTGGGCCGCGCTCACCGTGGCCGTCGCCTCCGCCGCCGCGCTCGTCTGGGTCGTCACGGACGCGTTCCGTACGACCTGGATCGACCTGGACGGCGCGGTCCAGGGCTCCACCGAAGCCTCCGGGCGCAGTCTGTTCCAGTACTGGGTGCTGCCGTTCGAAGCGCTCTCCGTACTCCTCCTCGCCGCCCTCGTCGGCGCGATCGTGCTCTCCCGCAGGAACGGCGACCGCGAGCAGGCCGACGGCGGCGAGCAGACCGGCGGTGGCAAGGCGACCGGCGGCGCCAAGCAGACCGGCTCCCGTCAGCAGCCCGGCTTCCGCGAACGGTCCGGCTCGCGCGCACAGCCCGGTGACCGCGCACGTCCCAGAGAGGACCAAGGCTGATGCATCTCGCCTATCCCGCCGTCCTCGCCGTCCTCCTGTTCTGCGTCGGCCTGTACGGCGTGCTGGCCCGGCGCAACGCGATCCTGGTCCTGATGTCCGTCGAGCTGATGCTCAACGCCGTCAACCTCAACCTGGTGGCGTTCGACGTCTGGCTGCGCGACAAGCTGCACGCCGGCCAGGCGCTCACCCTCTTCACCATCGCCGTGGCCGCCGCCGAGATCGGTATCGGCCTGGCGATCGTCCTGCTCGTCTACCGCAACCGCGGCAGCTCGGACGTGGACCGCCTCCGCGACCTCGTCGAACGCCCGGACGGCACGGACCCGAACGATGACCTCACCGGCGGCGCGGACGCCGCCGGCCGGCCGCGGCCGGACCAGCAGGCGGAGGCCGCCGCGTGACGACCACGACCACCGCCGTACTCGTACCCCTCCTCCCCTTCCTCGGCGCCCTCGCGGGCCTCTTCCTCGGCCGCCGGGCGCCCGGGTTCGTGCGCCCGCTGGCCATCCTGCCGACCGTCGCCGCGGCCGCCCTGGCCGTCGTCGTGGCCGTCGCGCAGGGCGGTGGCGCCGGTGCGGGGAAGGCCCCGGTGGACGCCGCGACCCGGCTCACCCCGACCGGCTCCGTCCCCATCGACCTCGCCCTGCACATCGACGGCTTCGCCGCCCTCGTCGCCGTGCTCGTGGCGGTCGTCGCCTGCTGCGTGCAGCTCTACTCGACCGGCTACCTGCGCGACGACCCCCGCTACCCCTCCTACGCCGCCCTGGTCTCCCTCTTCACCGCCGCGATGCTGCTGGTCGTCTACTCCGGCGACCTGATGGTGCTGCTGGTGGGCTGGGAGATCATGGGCATCTGCTCGTACTTCCTGGTCGGCCACTACTGGGAGACCGAAGCCGCCCGCTCCGCCTCCCTCAAGGCGTTCCTCGTCACCAAGCTGGGCGACGTCCCCTTCCTCTTCGGCATCTTCGCGCTCGCCGCCGACGCCGGTACGTTCCGCATCACCGGCATCCTCAAGACCGTGGCCGTCGGCGGCCTGGACCACCCCACGCTCATCGCGCTGCTGCTCCTGGCCGGTGTCGCGGGCAAGTCGGCGCAGTTCCCGCTGCACACCTGGCTGCCCGACGCGATGGCCGGCCCGACCCCGGTCTCCGCCCTCATCCACGCGGCCACCATGGTCGCCGCCGGTGTCTACTTCGTTGCCCGTCTCCTCCCCGTCTTCGCGGCCTCCGCCGCCGCGATGGTCGTGCTCGCCGTCATGGCTGCGGTGACCATGGTCGGCTCCGGACTCGCCGCCCTGGCGCAGGACGACATCAAGCGCGTCCTGGCCTATTCGACGGTCGGCCAGCTCGGCTACATGACCGGCGCGCTGGCCGTCGGCGACCGCGGCGCCGCCGTCTTCCACCTCCTGTCGCACGGCGCGTTCAAGGCCCTGCTCTTCCTCGCCGCCGGTGTGGTCATCCACGCCGCCGGCACCAACTCGCTGGCCGCCATGTCGCGGATGCGCGGCCTGGCCCAGCGCATCCCCGACGCCTACTGGACGATGACGGTCGCGCTGCTCGCCCTGGCCGCCATCCCCCCGTTCGCCGGCTTCTTCTCCAAGGAAGCCGTCCTCGGTGCCGCCGAACACGCCGCCTCCGGCCACGCGACGGCCTCCGGCACGCTCGCCGCCGTCCCCACGGCGGTCGGCTGGACCGTCCTGCTCGCCGGACTCGTCACCGCCTTCCTCACCGCCGGGTACGCGACCCGGCTGTGGCTGCTGGCCTTCCACGGCAAGGGCCCGGAAACCGCCCCCGACCACGGCAAGCAGCCGATCGTCATGAACGCCGTGCTGTGGGTGCTGTTCGTCCCCACCCTCGCGCTGGGCCTGGCCACCCCCGCCCTGCCCGACTGGTTCGACGGCCGCTCGCTGACCCCGACCCTGACCACCTCCGTCCTGGGCACCGGTATCGCCCTCGTCGGCGCCCTGGTCACCTACGGAGCCTGGCGGCACACCACCGCCCTCGCGGCCCGCGTCCCGCTCGGCGCGGTCGCCGTGGCCCCGGACGCCGCCCCCGCGGACTCCGAGGAGAGCGCCATCGCCACCCACGCCGCCGCCTACGGCGACAACGTCGGCGCCCCGGACCCCGCCGACCCCGGCCGGCTCCTGCTGGGCCCGCTGCACCGCCCCGCCGCCGTCGGCTTCCACCTCGACGCCGTCTACACCGCCCTGTTCGTACGGCCGGTGCGGGCCGGGGCCCGGCTCGTGCGCTTCGTCGACCGCGAGGTCGTCGACGCGTACGTGCACGGCGCGGGCACCGCCTCCCGGTGGCTGGGAGCCGTCGTCCGCCGTGCCCAGACCGGCAATGTGCAGACCTACCTGGGCGCGCTGCTCGCGGGCTCGCTCGTCCTGGCCGTCGCCGTCGTCCTCGTCGCTACGGGCACGGGAGCCTGACCGTGAATCACACCGCTATGCAGCTTCTCCTCGCGGCCGTCGTCGTCCTCCCCCTGCTGGGCGCGGTCGCCGCACTGCTCCCGGCCCCGCCCGGCCTCAAGGGCCGCGACCCCGGCCAGGCCGTACTGCGCCACGGTGTGACCGTCACCGGCGTGGTGCTGGCCGCGGCCGTCGCCCTGGCCGTCGGCTTCGACCACGACCACCCGGCCCGGATGCAGGCCACCACCGACATCAGCTGGATCCAGGCGCTCGGCATCCGGATCCATCTCGGCATCGACGGCATCTCGCTCCCCCTCCTCGTGATGACCGCGCTGCTGACCTTCCTCTGCGCGCTCTACAGCTACTTCCGCATGCCCGTGGGCCCGTCCCCCAAGGCATTCGTGGCCCTGCTCCTGGTCCTGGAGGCCGGCACCCTCGCCACCTTCGCCGTCCTGGACCTCGTGCTGTTCTTCCTCGCCTTCGAGATGGTCCTCATCCCGATGTACTTCCTCATCGCCCGGTGGGGCGGTGCGCAACGGCAGTACGCGGCGTGGAAGTTCATCCTCTACACCCTCCTCGGCTCGGTCGTGATGCTGCTGGGCCTCCTGCTCATCGGCGTGAAGTCCGGCACGTTCGACATGGTGGCACTCGCCACTGACAACGGGCCGAAAGCCCAGCTCAGCCACACCGTCCAGCTGCTGGCGGTGCTCGCGATCGGCATCGGACTGGCCGTCAAGGCGCCGATGTGGCCGCTGCACAGCTGGCTGCCCGACGCGCACACCGCCGCCCCCACCGTCGGCTCGGTGCTGCTGGCGGGCGTGCTGCTGAAGATGGGCACGTACGGCTTCGTGCGCATCGCGCTGCCCATCGCGCCCGACGGCATGCACACCTTCGCCCCGTACCTCGCCGCGTTCGCCGCCGTCGGCATCGTCTACGGTTCGCTCGCCTGCCTGGCGCTCGCCCGGCGCGGCGCCAAGGGCGACCTCAAGCGGCTGATCGCGTACAGCTCGGTCGGCCACATGGGCTTCGTCCTGCTCGGCATCGCGACCATGACACCGACCGGCCTGAACGGCGCCCTGTTCGCCAACATCGCGCACGGCCTGATCACCGGCCTCCTGTTCTTCCTGGTCGGCGCCCTCAAGGACCGGTACGGCACCACCGACCTGGACCGGCTCGCGGGCCGCGCCGGCGCGGCCCTGTACGGACGCGCCCCGCGCTTCGGCGGCCTGCTGGCCTTCGGCGCCATCGCCTCCCTCGGCCTGCCCGGCCTCGCCGGATTCTGGGGCGAGATGCTCGCCATGTTCGGCGCCTTCAGGCCCGCCGCGGGCCTCAGCCGACCGGCGTTCCTGACCTTCATGGCGCTGGCCGGCCTCGGCACGCTGCTCACCGCCGCGTACCTGCTGATCGTCGTACGACGGGTGTGCATGGGGAGCAGGGAGACGGCCGAGGGAGGCCCGGCCGAAGCCGCCGGAACCGCGGCTGCCGAGGAGCCCGGTGCCCTCGCGACCGCCGGCTCCGAGAAGCCCGGTGCCCTCGCGGCCGCGGACTCCGAGGAGTCCGGCGCCACCCGCACCGCCCCCGTCATCCCCGACCTGGCCCGCTACGAATACGCGGCCTGGTCACCCCTCGCCGCCCTCACCGTCCTCGCCGGCCTGTGGCCCGCGGCCCTCCTCGGCCTCACCGACCCGGCCGTCCAGCAGCTCCTCGGAGGCGGTAAGTGATGAGTTCCGTGACCTCCCTGGTCCAGTCCGTCGACTGGCTCGCCGTCGCACCGCCCACGATCACCGCCGTCGTCGCCCTGGCCGTCCTGGTCGCCGACCTCTTCGTCCCCGGGCACCGCAAGCCGGTCCTCGGCTGGTGCGCGATCGGCGGCCTCGCCCTGGCCGCGCTCTCCCTGCTCCCCCTGGTGGCGGGGGACCGCCGCACCTTCTGCCTGACCACCGACCCCGGCGTCTGCAGCTACGCGGCCGACCACTTCGCCGTCGTCATCCAGTTCCTGGTCCTGGCCGGCGCGCTGCTCACCGCCCTGCTGTCGGTCACCGCCATCGAGGACCACCGGCTGCCCGCGGGCGAGTTCTGGTTCCTGCTGCTGTCCTCGGCGGCGGGCGCGGCCCTGCTGCCCGCCTCCCGGGACCTGGCGACGCTCGTCATCGCCCTCGAAGTGGCCTCGCTGCCCGCCTTCGCCCTCGTGGGGCTCAAGCGCGCGAACCGCCTCTCCTCGGAGGCGGCCCTGAAGTTCTTCCTGTCCTCGGTGGCGGCCACCGCGGTCATGCTCCTGGGCGTCAGCTTCGTCTACGCGGCGACCGGCAGCCTGCACCTGAGCCGCGTCGCCGACGCCCTCACGCACCTGCCCGACCCGCAGCTGGCCACTCTGGCCACGGCGGGCGTCGCGCTGACCCTCGTCGGCTTCGCCTTCAAGACCGCCGCCGTGCCGTTCCACTTCTGGGTGCCCGACACCTACGTGGGCGCGCCGCTGCCGGTCGCCGCGTACCTCTCCGTGGTCGGCAAGGCCGTCGGCTTCTCCGGCCTGATCCTGGTCGCGGTCCAGGGCTTCCCCTCGTACGCGAACGTCTGGGGCCCGGCCGTCGCCGTACTTGCCGCCCTGACCATGACCGTCGGCAACGTCGCCGCGCTGCGCCAGGCCCCGGACCGCGCGCACAGCGCCGTACGCCTGCTCGCCTGGTCCTCGGTGGGCCAGGCCGGCTACCTCCTGGTGCCGATCGCCGCCGCCGGGTACGCCGACGACGCCGCGCACGCCATCGGGTCCACCGTCGCGTACGCGCTGATGTACGCGGCCGTGAACCTCGGCGCCTTCGGGGTCGCCGCCCTCGTGGCCCGTACGAGCCCCGCCAACCGCGTCAGCGACTACCGCGGCCTCTACGCACGCCGCCCGCTGGCCGCGCTCGCCCTCGGTTTCTTCCTGCTCTGCCTCGCGGGCCTGCCGCCCGGCATCATCGGCCTGTTCGCCAAGGTCACGGTCTTCTCGGCGGCGGTGGACGCGGGCCTGGCGTGGCTCGCCGTCGTCATGGCCGTCAATGTGGTGATCGCGCTCTACTACTACCTCCAGTGGACGGCGGTGCTCTTCCGTACGGCGGAGGAGCCGGCCGAGGGCGCGGCCGGCACCGGAGCGGAGACCGGAGCCGACACCGGCGGTACCGGGGCCGGGACTGCCGGAGGCGTGACCGTGGCCGGGACGCGGACCGTCCCGCTCACCGCCGCCATCGCCCTGGCCGCCGTACTGGGCATCGTCCTGTCCGGCGCGCCGCAGCTGGTCCTCCGCTTCGCCTCCGGCGCGCTCCTCTGAGCGCGCCGCGCGAGCGCTGCCCGGCAGCCGTCTGACCGGCGGTCGTCCGACCAGCCCGGCGCCTGACAAGGCCCGGCGGCCAACCGGCCCGGCGACCTGACCCGCCCCGTCCGCTCCCGCCCTCCACGTGGCCGGAAGTCACCGGCCCGGCACCCCCGCCTGGCCGGAATCCGCCCGGCCGTCACCCCTACCGGAGCGCGTACGCGAGGCACCCGGCCGGGGGCACACTCGTACGGCCGTACGCCGCCTTCGCGCGCACAAGGGAACCAGCACCCTTCATCTGGCGTTGACCAGACAGAAAGGGTCCACTGAAAAGTGGAGGAAACGTCAGCAAAGGGTTCCCCTGCCGTACCACCTGGAGGGCGCACCGTGCACCGCAGGCACAACGGGCTCAGGACCGCCGTACTCCTCGGGGGACTGTCCGCGCTCATCATCGTCATCGGCGGCTTTTTCGGCCGTACGGGCCTGATCGTCGCGGTCCTGGTGGCCCTCGGAACCAACGCCTACGCGTACTGGAACAGCGACAAGCTCGCCCTGCGGGCCATGCGCGCCCGCCCGGTGAGCGAATTCGAGGCCCCGCAGCTCTACCGGATGGTCCGCGAGCTGTCCACGGCGGCGCGCCAGCCCATGCCCCGCCTGTACATCTCCCCGACCCAGGCCCCCAACGCCTTCGCCACCGGCCGCAACCCGCGCAACGCCGCCGTCTGCTGTACGGAAGGCATCCTGCACCTCCTGGACGAACGCGAACTGCGCGGCGTCATCGGCCACGAGCTCAGCCACGTCTACAACCGCGACATCCTCATCTCCTCCGTGGCCGGGGCGCTGGCCTCGGTCGTGATGTTCCTGGTCAACTTCGCCTGGCTGATCCCCACGGGCCGCTCCGACGACGAGGAGGGCCCCGGCATCCTGGGCATGCTGCTGATCATGATCCTCGGCCCGGTGGCGGCCTCCGTGATCCAGCTGGCCGTCAGCCGCTCCCGCGAGTACCAGGCCGACGCCTCCGGCGCCCAGCTCACCGGCGACCCGCTCGCCCTCGCCTCCGCGCTGCGCAAGCTGGAGGCGGGCACCCAGCAGCTCCCGCTGCCGGCCGAGCCCCGGCTGGAGACGGCGAGCCACATGATGATCGCCAACCCGTTCCGGCCCGGTGACGGGCTGACCAAGCTGTTCTCGACCCACCCGCCGATGCGCGAGCGCATCACCCGCCTGGAACAGATGGCGGGCCGCCACTCCTGAGGGCGTCGCCACTTCTGAGGGACGCCGCCACTCCTGAGGCCCGGCCCCGCGGCGCCCCCGCGGCGCCTGCAACGATTCGCGCCGTCCCTGCGTCTACCTGGAGGTAAGACTCGACCACCGCACTACTCGGGTGCACGGAAGGCTGCCGCGCATGAAGCTCATCCTCAACGTCATCTGGCTGGTCCTCAGCGGCCTGTGGATGGCCATCGGCTACGTGTTCGCGGGCATCATCTGCTGTGTCCTGATCATCACGATCCCCTTCGGCATCGCCTCGTTCCGCATCGCCGGCTACGCGCTGTGGCCCTTCGGCCGTACGACCGTGGAGCGCCGCGACGCGGGCGCCGGATCGGTCATCGGCAACGTCATCTGGGTGATCTTCGCGGGCTGGTGGCTGGCGCTCGGCCATATCGTCACCGGGCTCCTGCTGTGTGTGACGATCATCGGCATCCCGTTCGGCATCGCCAACTTCAAGATGGTGCCGATCTCGCTCCTCCCGCTCGGCCGCGAGATCGTCCCCACGGACCAGCCGTTCGCGGCGCGCTACTGAGCAGGGCGGGCGCCCGCCGCCCGCCCCTCCCGGCGCCCCGCTCCCTCACCGCCGTACGAGCCCCCGGGGCGCCACGTACCGCTTGAACCCGAGCGGCGTGACGCCCGGGACGCTCTCCACGAACCGCATCACCGCACCGCCCCGCTGGAGCGACGTCTCGACCATGTGCTGGTGCGCGGCCTCGTCCGTCCACTCGCTGTAGTTGAAGACCCGGGTGCCGTCCTCGCTGATGTGGAAGTTCGAGGAGATCCCGCCGGACGGCGTCCGGGAGCCGTCGGCGGCGCCCGGCTGGAGGCCGTTCATCATGTCCACCAGGCCGTCGACCAGCTGCCGGGCGGCCTCGTGCCCCGTCGTCTCGAAGCGGACGGTCACGATGCACCCCGGCTCCGGCGGCTCGCCCTGGGGGAGCAGGCTGCGGTAGTAGCGGTAGCGCCGCGCCCCGCCTTCCCCGACGGCCCGCAGGGGAGCGCCGGCGGCCCCCTCCTCCCACTGCCCGAAGCCGAGCACGGTACGGCCGTCCGTCCCGGCCAGGAACACCTGCGACACCAGCCCGTCCGGCACCGGCGCCGCCGCCAGCGCCCGCGCGGCCCCCTCGATCATGGCCTGCTGCCGCTCGGTGTCCTCCGCGTCCCACTCGCTGATCAGCACGGGCCCGACGCCGGGTCGCCGTATCTCGGGCAGCGTGTCCACGAGGAAGCGTGCCGGGTCCTGGAACCCCGGGACCGTGGTCGGGGCGTGCGTGGCCTGCTGGTTTTCCGTTTCCGAAGTCATGCGCACACTCTCCGACCTCAACCAAACTTGAGGTCAAGGCCCGGACTGCACGACTTCCCGGAGCCCGGTTCCAGGTCACACCCCCGTACACGCCGGTGGGGCGGTACGCACCCGCGTACCGCCCCACCGGACCACCTTGGGCCGCAGCCCGGAACCGCTCCTGCCGATAGGCCTGCCGACAGACCTACCGGTAGTTCACGAACTGGATCGCGAAGTCCAGGTCCTTGCCCTTGAGCAGCTGCTGCACCGCCTGGAGGTCGTCCCGGCTCTTCGAGCTGACCCGCAGCTCGTCGCCCTGCACCTGCGCCTTGACGCCCTTGGGGCCCTCGTCGCGGATGATCTTGGCAACCTTCTTCGCGTTCTCCTGCGTGATGCCCTCCTGGAGGGAGGCGAAGATCTTGTACTCCTTGCCGGAGGGCTCCGGCTCGCCCGCGTCCAGCGCCTTCAGCGAGATCCCGCGCTTGATCAGCTTGGACTGGAAGATGTCGAGGACAGCCTTCACCCGCTCCTCGGCGTTGGCCCGCATCTCGATCTTCTCGCCCGACCACTTGATCGACGCGTCCACGCCCTTGAAGTCGTAGCGCTGCGAGATCTCCTTGGCGGCCTGGTTGAGGGCGTTGTCGACCTCCTGCCGCTCGACCTTCGAGACGATGTCGAAACTGGAGTCGGCCATCTTGAGTTGGCTCCTCGTACGTAGATCCGTCAGGGGTACGGCCCGGTCCGGACCGCTGTGCAAGCCTAGTCACCCCGCGCATGATCGATCCGGGAAGAACCGGGTGGCGAACCACCCCCGGCCATCGGGTATGGTTTACGTCGTTGCCACGGAGCGACGCCCGACGGGCGGATCTCCCGGCAGCAGACCCAGGCGGTGTGCCCGAGCGGCCAAAGGGAGCAGACTGTAAATCTGCCGGCTCAGCCTTCCCAGGTTCGAATCCTGGCGCCGCCACCGGTCCGAAGAGGCCCCGATCCGTGCAAGCGGATCGGGGCCTCTTCTTCGTGTCGGTATCCGTTTGTTCGTGCCGGCATCCGTGTCGTACGGCTCACACCTACCCGGTCGGCCGTCCGCCGTACGCGCGGACCGCGTCCTCGACCGGGGTGTCGCCGCCGATCAGTTCCAGCGTGCGGCCGGCCGTGGCCGGTTCGCTCAGGAGGGCGGCGAGCACGGCCGCGACGTCGTCGCGGGGGATCTCGCTGCGGCCGGTCGACTCGGCGAGCCGGACCAGACCGGTGCCCGGGTCGTCCGTCAGGCGGCCGGGGCGCAGGATCGTCCAGTCGAGGCCGGACCGGGACCGTACGTCGGCGTCCGCGGCGCCCTTGGCGCGCAGGTACGCGGCGAAGACCGGGTCGGTGCCCTCGGGCGGCTCCTTGTCGGCGCCCATCGACGAGACGACGACGAAGCGCCGTACACCGGCCGCCTCCGCCGCGTCCGCGAACAGGGACGCGGCGGCGCGGTCCACCGTCTCCTTGCGTGCGACGCCGCTGCCCGGCCCGGCGCCCGCCGCGAAGACCGCCGCGTCCGCCCCTTCGAGATGCCGGGCGACGTCGTCGACCATGGCCGCCTCCAGGTCGCAGACGACCGGCTCGGCCCCGGCGGCGAGCAGGTCCCCGGCCTGTTCGGGCCGCCGGATGATCCCCGCCACCTCGTCCCCGCGCGCGTGCAGCAGCCGTTCCAGCCGCAGCGCGATCTGACCATGTCCACCTGCGATGACAATGCGCATGATCCCGACCGTACGCCTGTCACCCCGTCAGAGCGCGACACCCCGACGCCACCGGGGCGCCCGGCCGCTCAGCGCTGCGACTGCCGCGGCAGCTCCAGCGCGACCACCGCCGCCGAGTCGCAGTACTCGCGCACCGCGCTCGTCCGGGCCACCACGCGTCCCTTGTGCACCACGATCCGGCTGTACGCGAGGGACAGTACCCCGGCGAGGCTGCCGCCGCGCACGGCCAGGAGCTCGGCGGGGAAGCCCGCCTCGACGCGGACCTCCGGCAGGCCCAGCGTCGCGCGGGCGGCCGTGCCGACCATCTCGTAGGCGGTCTCGGGGCTCGCCTCCCCCAGGGAGGCCAGGAGGTACGCGGCTTCCAGGGGATCGCCGCGGCCCACCGGGTTCGCGGCGTCGCGCAGGGCGCCGCTGCCGGCCGCCACCCGCACCCCGGCCGCGCGCAGCAGCCGTACGGGCGCCTGACGGGCCGCCGGGGCCGCCGCCCTGCCGGACCCCGGCCGGGCCGCGCCACGCCGCTCCAGGGCCGCGCAGCCGCCCTGCGGCAGGCACACGACCGTGACGCCGGCCGCCGCGAGGTGCTCGGCGGTGCGGGCCGCCACCTCCGGCGGCAGCGCCGACAGGCCCGCGCACGGTCCGATCGCCACCCCGGGCCGCAGCCCGCCCGCCACCGCGGCGAACCGGGCCAGCCGCGCGGGGTCGTCGCCGTCCGTGTGGAGGTCCACCGCGCAGCCGTGCTCGGCCGCGACCTCCAGGACGGTCTCGACGTACCCGGCCGGGTCGGGGTCGAGGTCCGGGCAGCCGCCGATGACCGTGGCGCCCATCTTCACGGCGTCCCGCAGCATCGCCAGCCCGTCCGCCCCGGCCGCCCCGGTGAGCATCCGCGGCACGGCCACCGCCGTCAGCTCGGCCAGCCCGCGCAGCGACCGGCCCGCCTGGAGGACGGCCTCCAGCGAACGCAGCGCCTGGACGTCGCCGATGCGCACGTGGGTGCGCAGCGCCGTCGCGCCGTGGCCCAGTTGCAGGAGGGCCGCCTCCGTGGTGCGGCGCTGCACGTCTTCGAGGGTGTCGGTGGCGGGCCCGGTGGCGTCCGCGGTCAGCGCGGTGTCGCAGTGCGCGTGCGGCTCGGCGGGGGCCGGGAGCAGCAGATAGCCGCCGAGGTCGATACGGGTGCCCTGCGGGGCGAGGCTGCCCGCCGTGCCGACCGCCTCGATGCGCCCGCCGCTGAGCCGTACGTCCACCACGCGGCCGTCGGCGAGCCGGGCGTCGCAGAGCACCAGGGTGCCCGCCGCGGCGCCGGTGCCATCGCCGCCGGAGGCCTTCTCGGGACCCGGCTGCGGCTGACTGCTCTCGGACATCGCGCTCCTCGAAGGACCGGGCGTGCAAGATCACGCAGCGTGGTCCGAGCCTAGGGGGCGGTCCGGGAGGCTTCGCGGAGGCGCGAAATAGTCGTACCGGTGTGGTGCGAGGGGCGGGCGGGGGCGGTCGCCGGATACGGATTTCACCTTTGGCGGCAGGCCGTGTAATGTCTTCATCGCTCGCCCCAATAGCTCAGTCGGCAGAGCGTCTCCATGGTAAGGAGAAGGTCTACGGTTCGATTCCGTATTGGGGCTCTGATGTGTGAGGTATCCCGCCTTCGGGCGGGGTCCGCTCGCATCGCAGCGGTGTAGCTCAGTCGGTAGAGCAAGCGGCTCATAATCGCTGTGTCACCGGTTCAAGTCCGGTCACCGCTACATACAGTAGCCGATTGTGGGGTCGGTCTCCCGATCGGCTACTCTTCATGCGTTCACCCGTCCATCCGTCCGTCAAGGAGCACTCACGTGGCTGCCACCGACGTCCGCCCGAAGATCACGCTGGCCTGCGTGGAGTGCAAGGAGCGGAACTACATCACCAAGAAGAACCGGCGCAACGACCCGGACCGTCTTGAGATGAAGAAGCACTGCCCGCGTTGCAACGCGCACACCGCGCACCGCGAGACGCGATAACACCAGGCTCGACCGCGAGGCCGTCCCCAGACCATGGGGGCGGCCTCGCGGCGTTGTGGTGCCCGGGGCGCGCGGCGCGGCGCCGGGCCCGCGCACCGGTATGACAAGGTCAGGGACCGTTACAGGGACCAGTTCAGGGAGGTTGCGAGCCCATGGCGCTCGACCAGTCCTTCGTCGGGCGGAGCTACCCGGCCACCGCTCCTTATGAGGTCGGCCGGGAGAAGATCCGCGAATTCGCCGAGGCGATCGGGGACGCCGCCCCGGCGTACACCGACGCCGAGGCCGCCAGGGCGCTCGGGCACCCCGATGTGATCGCCCCGCCGACTTTTGTGTTCTCCATCACCTTCCGCGCCGCGGGCCAGGTCGTCGAGGACCCGCAGCTGGGTCTCGATTACAGCCGGGTGGTGCACGGCGACCAGAAATTCGTCTACACCCGCCCGGTGCGCGCCGGTGACCGGCTGACCGTCACCTCGACCATCGAGGCGATCAAATCCATGGCGGGAAACGACATTCTCGATATCCGTGGCGAGGTGCACGACGAAGCGGGCGAACACGTGGTGACCGCTTTCACCAAGCTGGTGGCGCGCGCCGCCGGACAGGAGGGCTGACCCGATGACCGCGAAGATCTCTTACGACGACGTCGAGGCCGGCACCGAACTCCCGGCGCAGACCTTTCCCGTGACCCGTGACACGCTCGTGCGCTACGCGGGCGCCTCCGGCGACTTCAACCCGATCCACTGGAACGAGAAGTTCGCCAAGGAGGTCGGCCTCCCCGACGTGATCGCGCACGGCATGTTCACCATGGCCGAGGCGGTCCGCGTGGTCACCGACTGGACCGGCGACCCGGGCGCGGTCGTCGAGTACGGCGTGCGCTTCACCAAGCCCGTCGTGGTCCCCAACGACGACAAGGGCGCGGTCATCGAGGTCAGCGGCAAGGTCGCGGCCAAGCTGGACGACGAGGCCCGTACGGTCCGTGTCGACCTGACCGCGACCAGCGACGGCCGGAAGGTGCTCGGGATGTCGCGCGCGGTGGTCAAGCTCGCCTGAAAAGCGCGCGCGTAGCCGCACGGGGGCGGCCCGGCCCGGGTGCCGGGGCCGCCCCCGTACTCTTGAGCCCGTGCAGGAACTCCACGACGCGCCCCTCGCCCCGCTGACCACCTTCCGTCTCGGCGGACCGGCCACCCGGCTGCTCACCGCCACCACGGACGACGAAGTGATCGCCGCCGTCCGCGAGGCCGACGCCTCCGGCACACCGCTGCTCGTCATCGGCGGCGGCAGCAACCTGGTCATCGGCGACAAGGGCTTCGAGGGCACCGCGCTGCGCATCGCCACCCGCGGCTTCGCCCTCGACGGCACCGACCTGACGCTGGCCGCGGGCGAGAACTGGTCCGACGCGGTGGCCCGTACGGTCGGGGCCGGGCTCGCGGGCATCGAGTGCCTGGCCGGCATCCCCGGCTCGGCCGGTGCCACGCCCATCCAGAACGTGGGCGCGTACGGACAGGAAGTGTCCTCCACGATCACCGAAGTGGTTGCGTACGACCGCATAGCGGGCGAGACCGTGACTCTCTCGAACGCCGAGTGCGCGTTCTCGTACCGGCACAGCCGCTTCAAGGAGCACCCCGACCGCTTCGTCGTGCTGCGGGTGCGCTTCGCCCTGGAGGACGCGGGCGGGCTGTCCGCGCCGATCAAGTACGCGGAGACCGCGCGCACCCTCGGTGTCGAGGCCGGCGAGCGGGTGCCGGCCGCCACCGCCCGCGAGACCGTGCTCAAGCTGCGGGCCGGCAAGGGCATGGTCCTGGACCCGGAGGACCACGACACCTGGTCGGCGGGGTCCTTCTTCACCAACCCCGTCCTCACCGAGGCGCAGCACGCCGACTTCCTCGCCCGCGTCCACGAGCGGCTCGGCGCGGACGTCACGCCGCCCGCCTTCCCGGCGGGGGAGGGCCGCGTGAAGACCTCCGCCGCCTGGCTCATCGACCGCGCGGGCTTCACCAAGGGCTACGGCGACGGCCCGGCCCGCATCTCCACCAAGCACACCCTCGCCCTGACCAACCGCGGCCGGGCCACCACCGAGGACCTGCTCGCGCTGGCCCGGGAGGTCCGCGAGGGCGTCCGCGCGGCCTTCGGCATCACCCTGGTCAACGAGCCGGTGACGGTCGGCGTCACCCTTTAGGACGCGTCAGTCCGCCCCCAGCCAGGCGTCCACCCCCGCCAGCAGCTTCCGCCGCACGTCCTCCGGCGCCCGCGAGCCCTGGATCGACTGGCGGGCCAGCTCGGCCAGTTCGGCGTCCGAGAAGCCGTGCGCGGTGCGGGCGATCTCGTACTGGGCCGCCAGCCGGGAGCCGAACAGCAGCGGGTCGTCGGCGCCCAGCGCCATCGGGACGCCGGCGTCGTAGAAGGTCCGCAGCGGCACGTCCTCGGGCTTCTCGTAGACACCCAGGGCCACGTTCGACGCCGGACAGACCTCGCAGGTCACGCCCCGCTCGGCCAGCCGCCGCAGCAGCGCCGGGTCCTCCGCGGCGCGTACGCCGTGGCCGACCCGCGCCGCGTGCAGGTCGTCCAGGCAGTCCCGCACGCTCGCCGGGCCGGACAGCTCGCCGCCGTGCGGCGCCGCCAGCAGCCCGCCGTCGCGCGCGATGGCGAAGGCCCGGTCGAAGTCGCGCGCGAAGCCCCGCCGCTCGTCGTTGGAGAGGCCGAAACCGATCACGCCCTGGTCGGCGTAGCGGACCGCGAGCCGGGCGAGCGTACGGGCGTCCAGGGGGTGCTTCATGCGGTTCGCGGCCACCAGGACGCGTATCCCGAGGCCGGTCTCCCGGGAGGCGGCGCGCACCGCGTCCAGGATGATCTCCAGCGCGGGGATCAGCCCGCCCAGCCGCGGCGCGTACGAGGTCGGGTCGACCTGGATCTCCAGCCACCCGGAGCCGTCCCGCACGTCCTCCTCGGCGGTCTCGCGGACCAGCCGCCGGATGTCCTCGGGGGAGCGCAGACAGGACCGGGCGATGTCGTACAGCCGCTGGAAGCGGAACCAGCCGCGCTCGTCCGTCGCCCGCAGCTTCGGCGGCTCGCCGCCCTTCAGGGCCTCCGGCAGGTGCACGCCGTACTTGTCGGCGAGGTCCAGCAGGGTCGCGGGCCGCATCGATCCGGTGAAGTGCAGGTGCAGGTGGGCCTTGGGCAGGGCCCGGACATCGCGTACACGTTCCATCCCAGGATCTTGCCGTACGGGCCCGACGTGCCGGTAGGCCCTTTCCCGAACGAGCGCCCGCCCGAAAGCAGATGCGGGCCCCGGGGAAACCCCGGGGCCCGCATGCGTCCGGCCGTGCGCTACTTCGCCTCGGCCAGCAGGTTCTGGACGCGCGTGATGCCCTCGACCAGGTCCTCGTCGCCGAGCGCGTACGACAGGCGCAGGTAGCCCGGTGTGCCGAACGCCTCGCCCGGGACCACCGCGACCTCGGCCTCCTCCAGGATCAGCTCGGCCAGCTCCACGCTGGTCCGCGGGCGCTTGCCGCGGATCTCCTTGCCGAGCAGGCCCTTGACCGACGGGTACGCGTAGAACGCGCCCTCCGGCTCCGGGCACAGCACGCCGTCGATCTCGTTGAGCATCCGCACCATCGTCCGGCGGCGGCGGTCGAAGGCGGTCTTCATCTCCTCGACGGCCGTCAGGTCGCCCGAGACCGCCGCGATGGCCGCGGCCTGCGCCACGTTGGAGACGTTGGAGGTGGCGTGCGACTGGAGGTTCGCCGCGGCCTTGATCACGTCCTTCGGGCCGATGGCCCAGCCCACCCGCCAGCCGGTCATCGCGTACGTCTTCGCCACACCGTTGACGATGATGCACTTCTCGCGCAGCTCCGGCACGACCACGGGCAGCGAGCAGAACGTCGCGTCGCCGTAGACCAGGTGCTCGTAGATCTCGTCGGTGAGCACCCACAGACCGTGCTCGGCGGCCCAGCGGCCCACCGCCTCGACCTGCTCGCGGGTGTAGACCGCGCCGGTCGGGTTGGACGGCGAGACGAACAGCAGCACCTTCGTACGGTCCGTACGGGCCGCCTCCAGCTGCTCCACGGAGACCCGGTAACCGGTGGTCTCGTCGGCCACCACCTCCACCGGCACGCCGCCCGCCAGCCGGATCGACTCCGGGTAGGTGGTCCAGTACGGGGCGGGCACGATGACCTCGTCGCCCGGGTCCAGGATCGCCGCGAACGCCTCGTAGATCGCCTGCTTGCCACCGTTGGTGACGAGAACGTTCGCCGCCTCGACCTCGTACCCGGAGTCGCGCAGCGTCTTCGCGGCGATCGCGGCCTTCAGCTCGGGCAGGCCGCCGGCCGGGGTGTACCGGTGGTACTTCGGGTCGCGGCAGGCCTCGACGGCGGCCTCGACGATGTAGCCGGGCGTGGGGAAGTCGGGCTCGCCGGCGCCGAAGCCGATCACCGGGCGCCCGGCGGCCTTGAGGGCCTTGGCCTTGGCGTCCACGGCGAGGGTCGCGGACTCGGAGATCGCCCCGACGCGGGCCGACACCCGACGGTCGGTGGGGGACTGTGCGGGAGGAGTAGCGCTCATGTACTGCATGTTCCCAGACCGCCCGGGAGGCGGGCACACGGGTTTGGAGGCGCCACCTCGGGGCTTTCTGTTCGACGCCCGGCCGCGAAGCACGTACACTCGCTGACCGTTGGCTCCCAACAGGCCGTCGGCGACCTCGCACCTGGTGCAGTGGTCGGGATGCGGTAGGTTGGGGGAACCACAAAGGGTCGTAGCTCAATTGGTAGAGCACTGGTCTCCAAAACCAGCGGTTGGGGGTTCAAGTCCCTCCGGCCCTGCTACACGCACTCTTCACCGAGTCGCGTGCACGCGTACGTACTGAAATGCACCGCCGTGCGGCTCTACCGGGCGCGGCACGGCCAACGACCCGGATTCAGGTGAGGACGAGTGACGGACGCCCTGGGCTCCATCGACATGCCTGAGCGCGGTCGTTCCGAAGGCGAGGCCTCGGAGTCGAAGAAGCCCCGTCGCGGCGGCAAGCGCGGCAAGAAGGGCCCCTTCGCCCGGCTGGCGCTCTTCTACCGGCAGATCATCGCGGAGCTCCGCAAGGTCGTCTGGCCCACGCGGGGCCAGCTTTCGACGTACACCACTGTGGTGATCATCTTCGTCGTCATCGTCATCGGTCTCGTAACCGTGATTGACTTGGGATTCAACCAGGCCGTCAAGTACGTCTTCGGCTGATCCCGCGAAGGGCGCCTTTGCGGGCGCCCCTTTGCATGTTCAACCCCTTGAAGCCAGGAAGAAGCAGCCACCGTGTCTGACCCGAACCTGAACGACGCCGCCGACTCCGTCGAGACGGCAGCGGCCGACGTTGACGCGGCTGCCTCGGCCGAGGTCGAGGGCGACGCTGCGGCGAGCGCCGGCGAAGAGGCCGCCCGCGAGATCGTCGAGGGCGCCGACGCGGCCGACGAGCTCGACACCGAGGAGGCCGAGGCGGGCGAGGCCGCCGAGGAGGCCGCGGTCACCGCCGAGGACGAGGACGCCGCCGAGGGTGCCGAGACCGCCGAGGACGCGGCGGCCGAGGGCGAGGACGAGCCGGCCGACCCGATCGCCGCGCTGCGCGAGGAGCTGCGCACCCTGCCGGGCGAGTGGTACGTGATCCACACCTACGCGGGCTACGAGAAGCGCGTGAAGGCCAACCTGGAGCAGCGCGCCGTCTCGCTCAACGTCGAGGACTTCATCTACCAGGCCGAGGTCCCCGAGGAAGAGATCGTCCAGATCAAGAACGGCGAGCGCAAGAACGTCCGCCAGAACAAGCTCCCGGGTTACGTGCTCGTGCGCATGGACCTGACGAACGAGTCCTGGGGCGTCGTGCGCAACACGCCGGGCGTCACCGGCTTCGTGGGCAACGCCTACGACCCGTACCCGCTCACCCTGGACGAGATCGTCAAGATGCTCGCCCCGGAGGCCGAGGAGAAGGCCGCCAAGGAGGCCGCCGAGGCCGAGGGCAAGCCGGCCCCGTCCCGCAAGGTCGAGGTCCAGGTGCTGGACTTCGAGGTGGGCGACTCGGTCACCGTCACCGACGGCCCGTTCGCCACGCTCCAGGCCACGATCAACGAGATCAACGCCGACTCGAAGAAGGTCAAGGGCCTCGTCGAGATCTTCGGCCGCGAGACCCCGGTCGAGCTGAGCTTCGACCAGATCCAGAAGAACTGACGCTCTTCAGGACACCAGCTTCCGAACAGGTCGGGCGGACCCTCCGGGGACCGTCTGACCTGCTCGGTTTTTGGCCGTACTGCCATACCCGTTATCGTGGTGCGGTATGCCTCCATCCGGATGACCGGATGGACTGGCGAAAAACCTCTCACTAGGACCCGGAGAGAGCATGCCTCCCAAGAAGAAGAAGGTCACGGGGCTCATCAAGCTCCAGATCCAGGCCGGTGCCGCGAACCCGGCTCCGCCGGTCGGCCCCGCGCTGGGTCAGCACGGCGTCAACATCATGGAGTTCTGCAAGGCCTACAACGCCGCGACCGAGTCGCAGCGCGGCTGGGTCATCCCGGTGGAGATCACGGTCTACGAGGACCGTTCCTTCACCTTCATCACCAAGACCCCGCCGGCCTCGAAGATGATCCTGAAGGCCGCGGGCGTGGAGAAGGGCTCCGGCGAGCCGCACAAGAACAAGGTCGCCAAGATCACGGCCGACCAGGTTCGCGAGATCGCCACCACCAAGATGCCCGACCTGAACGCCAACGACCTGGACGCCGCGTCGAAGATCATCGCCGGCACCGCCCGTTCCATGGGCATCACGGTCGAGGGCTGACAGCCACCCCGCACCCGCCCCGCGGCACCCGCCGCAGCCAGGGGCACGTGGCAGGGCCAGGCGCTGGCCCGCACCACGACTCCATCGCCATCATTCAGGAGCAGCAGTGAAGCGCAGCAAGAATCTTCGCAACGCGGACGCGAAGGTCGACCGGGAGCGTCTGTACGCCCCGCTCGAGGCCGTCCGTCTGGCCAAGGAGACCTCCACGGCCAAGTTCGACGCGACCGTCGAGGTCGCCATGCGTCTGGGTGTCGACCCGCGCAAGGCCGACCAGATGGTCCGTGGCACCGTGAACCTTCCGCACGGCACCGGTAAGACCGCCCGGGTCCTGGTCTTCGCGACCGGCGACCGTGCTGCGGCCGCGGAAGCCGCGGGCGCCGACATCGTCGGCTCCGACGAACTGATCGACGAGGTCTCCAAGGGCCGTCTGGACTTCGACGCCGTCGTCGCCACGCCGGACCTCATGGGCAAGGTCGGCCGCCTCGGCCGCGTGCTCGGTCCCCGTGGTCTGATGCCGAACCCGAAGACCGGCACCGTCACCCCGGATGTCGCCAAGGCTGTCACCGACATCAAGGGCGGCAAGATCGAGTTCCGCGTGGACAAGCACGCGAACCTCCACTTCATCATCGGCAAGGTGTCCTTCGACGACACCAAGCTGGTGGAGAACTACGCCGCGGCGCTGGAAGAGATCAACCGTCTCAAGCCGTCCGCCGCCAAGGGCCGGTACATCAAGAAGGCCACCATCACCACCACGATGGGCCCCGGTGTCCAGGTCGACGCCAACCGCACCCGCAACCTCCTCACCGAGGAGGACCCGGCCGCCGTCTGACACTGACGACGCCGCGCGTACGCGTACGTCGGGCCCCGTACCTCACCGAGGTGCGGGGCCCGACGCATGTCCGGGCGGCGGCGGACGGCCGGGGCGGTGTGCGACGGCGTGGGGCGGCCGTGGCGCGGACACCGGGCCCGTACGGGGCGTCGCCGGGCGTACGGGGTGTCACCGGGCGTTTGGGACGCCCGCGGGCCCGGCGGCGGGCGCTGTCAGCCCCCTGCACTACGCTCACTCGCAGTCGTAAAGCTGATCTACAACGGGGAGAGCACAGTGCGTACTGCGCGGATCACCGCGGCCGCGGCCGCCGGCGTCGTCATGCTGGCCGGACTGACCGCCTGCGGCGGCAAGGACGGCGGCAACAAGGCGGGCGGCGGCTCGCCGGTCCAGGCCGCCGCCGCGGCCCTGCGGACGGCGTCCGAGAAGACCGGCTCGGAGAAGTCGGCCAAGGTCGAGAGCACGACCAAGACGGGGCAGACCACCCAGTCCATGAAGGGCGCGATGGACTGGTCCCAGGGCATGCGGATGAACGTCGAGACGACCGGCCAGGGCGGCCTGGGCGGCGGCAAGCCCATGAAGGCCCTGTACACGCCCGAGGCGATGTACCTCAACCTCGGGCTCGGCGGCAAGCCCTGGATGAAGTACGACTACAACGCCATGGCCAAGAAGAGCCCGGTGTTCGCGCTGCTCAAGGACCAGATGCAGAACAACAACCCGTCGCGGTCCGTGGGCCTGGTTCTCGCCACGGGCAAGGCCGAGAAGGTCGGTACGGAGGACGTGCGCGGCGTCAAGGCGACCCACTACACCGCCACCTTCGACGTGGCCGAGCTGACCCGCATGCAGGCGTCCAAGGACTTCAGCGAGAAGGACATGAAGTCGATGGAGGAGTCGCTCAGGAAGAGCGGCACGAAGAACGAGACCATCGACCTGTGGATCGGCCCCGACGACCTGCTCGTCAAGAAGACCGAGAAGATGCAGAACAACCAGGGCGGCTTCGAGAGCACCGTCTTCTACTCGGACTACGGCACCAAGGTCTCCGTCGAGGAGCCGCCGGCCTCGCAGGTCACCGACGCGGCCGGTGCCATGGGCGGCGGCCTGGCGGGCTGACGCCGCCGAGAACCGCCGTTCCCGGGCCCGGCGCGCCGCGCGCTGCCGTGCCCGGGGACGGATTTGCCTGCGCCTGGGCCGTTCGCGTACCGTAGCGAGGAAGCCAAAGACCGCTGGTTGTCTCCGCGCGCCTGTATGGGCGTACGGAACCGAAGGATCCGCTAGCTGCGGACGGCCTGCGCAGGTGGACGAGGAAGATCTCCCGGAAGAACTCCGTTTCTCCCGGTTGAGCCATGCCCCGTGCGCTTGCGCCGGGGCGTTTGTTTTGCCCAGCCCCTTCTGCGCGGTCCTCATCACCCGGAAGGAGGCCGAGGCTCATGGCGAGGCCCGACAAGGTCGCAGCCGTCGAGGAGATCACGGAGAAGCTCCGTAACTCCAACGCCGCTGTTGTGACCGCGTACACCGGACTGTCCGTCGCTCAGCTCAAGGAGCTGCGCCGTTCGCTCGGTGACAACGCTCAGTACCGTGTGGTGAAGAACACGCTGACCAAGATTGCGGCCAATGAGGCCGGGATCACGCTGGACGAGCACCTCAAGGGCTCGACGGCGGTCGCCTTCGTGACCGGTGACCCGGTCCAGGCGGCGAAGGGTCTTCGTGACTTCGCCAAGGAGAACCCCTCTCTCGTCATCAAGGGCGGTGTCCTTGAAGGCAAGGCGCTGTCCGCCGACGAGATCAAGAAGCTTGCGGACCTTGAGTCCCGCGAGGTTCTGCTCGCCAAGCTGGCGGGTGGCATGAAGGCGTCCATGGCCAAGGCCGCGGCGACCTTCCAGGCCCCGCTCACGAAGATGGTCCGCACCGCGGAAGCTCTTCGCAGCAAGGTCGAGCAGGGCGGTGCCGGTGAGCCGGCTCCCGCCGAGGCCGCGGAGTAACCACTCCGCAGTCCTGCGGGCACGTCTGCTCAGCACGCCCGCCGCAATGTACATCCGGCACCAGCCGATTTAGTGGAAGGACCGCCATCATGGCGAAGCTCACCCAGGAAGAACTGCTCGCCCAGTTCGAGGACATGACCCTCATCGAGCTCTCCGGGTTCGTGAAGGCGTTCGAGGAGAAGTTCGAGGTCGAGGCTGCCGCTCCGGCCGCCGTCGCCGTTGCCGCCCCGGGCCAGGGTGGTGGCGAGGCCGCCGCCGCCGAGGAGCAGGACGAGTTCGACGTCATCCTGACCGGTGCGGGCGACAAGAAGATCCAGGTCATCAAGGTCGTGCGTGAGCTGACCTCGCTGGGTCTGAAGGAGGCCAAGGACCTCGTCGACGGCACCCCGAAGCCGGTCCTCGAGAAGGTCGCCAAGGACGCCGCGGACAAGGCCGCCGAGGCCCTCAAGGGCGCCGGCGCCTCCGTCGAGGTCAAGTGACCTGACGAGTCTGCCGACTCTTCACACACCTGAAGGCGATCACCCATGCGGGTGGTCGCCTTCGGGCGTTCGGGCCGCGGCTGCGCGGACCCGCCCTTCCGTGCGAGTATGGTGATCTTCGTTGCCCCGCGGCTCCGCGCCCCGTGACGATCTTCCAGCGGGTGGGGGGCCTTGACGAACCGCACGCAGCGCGCAATTCTCAGGACGCGACGCCAGAAGCGATCCGGGTTCGAGGCATGGATCGCCGGCGAAGAGGGAAGCATCGGAGTGCGCCTCTTGGCGCATGGCTTGCGGCAGGCATGAGACGTTGGGCGTTGAGAAGAACAAAGAGGGGTACCTCCGTCACGGAGGGTGCCGCCTCCCGGAGGGAGAAGATCGGTATCACAGTGCTGGACCGGTCTCCGGAAACTCGCTCTGGACATCAGTGTGCCGAGTGGCTACACTGACCCTTTGCGCTGCCTGTTAGCTGCTCCCTGCCCGTCACCAGGGGCATACCCGAGCCCGAGCAATGCCGACCGAACCGCCCTGACCTGGGCCTTTCCTCCGGCTGTGTTCGGTCCGGGACCGGTACGCGCGTAGTGAGTCCGAGCCCTCGGAAGGACCCCCTCTTGGCCGCCTCGCGCAACGCCTCGACTGCCAATACGAACAACGGCGACAGCACCGCCCCGCTGCGCATCTCTTTTGCGAAGATCAAGGAGCCCCTCGGGGTTCCGAACCTCCTTGCGCTGCAGACCGAAAGCTTCGACTGGCTGCTCGGCAATGCCGCATGGAAGGGTCGCGTCGAGGCTGCGCTGGAAAGTGGTCAGGACGTCCCCACCAAGTCCGGTCTGGAGGAGATCTTCGAAGAGATCTCCCCGATCGAGGACTTCTCCGGGTCGATGTCGCTGACGTTCCGCGACCACCGATTCGAGCCCCCGAAGAACTCCATCGACGAGTGCAAGGAGCGCGACTTCACGTACGCGGCCCCGCTCTTCGTCACGGCTGAGTTCACCAACAACGAGACCGGGGAGATCAAGTCCCAGACGGTCTTCATGGGCGACTTCCCGCTCATGACCAACAAGGGCACCTTCTGCATCAACGGCACCGAGCGTGTCGTCGTCTCGCAGCTGGTCCGCTCGCCGGGCGTCTACTTCGACAGCCAGATCGACAAGACGTCCGACAAGGACATCTTCACCGCCAAGATCATCCCGTCCCGGGGTGCCTGGCTGGAGATGGAGATCGACAAGCGCGACATGGTCGGCGTGCGCATCGACCGCAAGCGCAAGCAGTCCGTGACCGTCCTCCTCAAGGCCCTCGGCTGGACGACCGAGCAGATCCTGGAGGAGTTCGGCGAGTACGAGTCCATGCGCGCCACCCTGGAGAAGGATCACACCCAGGGCCAGGACGACGCGCTGCTCGACATCTACCGCAAGCTGCGTCCGGGCGAGCCGCCGACGCGCGAGGCCGCGCAGACGCTGCTGGAGAACCTCTACTTCAACCCCAAGCGCTACGACCTGGCGAAGGTCGGCCGCTACAAGGTCAACAAGAAGCTCGGCGGGGACGAGCCGCTCGACGCGGGTGTGCTGACCACCGACGACATCATCGCCACGATCAAGTACCTGGTGAAGCTCCACGCGGGCGAGACCGAGACGATCGGCGAGAACGGCACGGAGATCGTCGTCGAGACCGACGACATCGACCACTTCGGCAACCGCCGTCTGCGCAACGTCGGCGAGCTGATCCAGAACCAGGTCCGTACGGGTCTCGCCCGTATGGAGCGCGTCGTGCGCGAGCGCATGACCACCCAGGACGTCGAGGCGATCACGCCGCAGACCCTGATCAACATCCGGCCGGTCGTCGCCTCCATCAAGGAGTTCTTCGGCACCAGCCAGCTGTCCCAGTTCATGGACCAGACCAACCCGCTGTCGGGCCTGACCCACAAGCGCCGTCTGTCGGCGCTGGGCCCCGGTGGTCTCTCCCGTGAGCGGGCCGGCCTGGACGTCCGTGACGTGCACCCCTCGCACTACGGCCGCATGTGCCCGATCGAGACGCCCGAAGGCCCGAACATCGGTCTGATCGGTTCGCTCGCCTCGTACGGCCGGGTCAACGTCTTCGGCTTCATCGAGACGCCGTACCGCAAGGTCGTCGACGGCCGGGTCACCGAGCAGGTCGACTACCTGACCGCCGACGAGGAAGACCGCTTCCTGATCGCCCAGGCGAACGCGCCCCTCACCGAGGACATGCAGTTCGCCGAGGGCCGTGTGATGTGCCGCCGCCGCGGTGGTGAGGTCGACCTCGCCGCCCGCGAGGACGTGGACTACATGGACGTCTCGCCGCGCCAGATGGTGTCGGCCGCGACCGCCATGATCCCCTTCCTGGAGCACGACGACGCCAACCGCGCGCTCATGGGATCGAACATGATGCGCCAGGCCGTGCCGCTGATCAAGGCGGAGGCCCCGCTGGTCGGCACCGGCATGGAGTACCGCTGCGCGGTCGACGCCGGCGACGTCATCAAGGCGGAGAAGGACGGTGTGGTCCAGGAGGTCTCCGCGGACTACATCACCGTCGCCAACGACGACGGCACGTACACCACGTACCGCGTCGCCAAGTTCACCCGCTCGAACCAGGGCACCTCCTTCAACCAGAAGGTCGTCGTGGACGAGGGCGCCCGTGTGGTCGTGGGCCAGGTGCTCGCCGACGGTCCGTCCACGGACCAGGGCGAGATGGCGCTCGGCAAGAACCTCCTCGTGGCGTTCATGCCGTGGGAGGGCCACAACTACGAGGACGCGATCATCCTGTCGCAGCGCCTCGTGCAGGACGACGTCCTGTCCTCGATCCACATCGAGGAGCACGAGGTCGACGCCCGGGACACCAAGCTCGGCCCCGAGGAGATCACCCGGGACATCCCGAACGTCTCCGAGGAGGTCCTCTCGGACCTCGACGAGCGCGGCATCATCCGGATCGGTGCCGAGGTCGTCGCCGGCGACATCCTCGTCGGCAAGGTCACGCCCAAGGGTGAGACCGAGCTGACCCCCGAGGAGCGCCTGCTGCGCGCGATCTTCGGTGAGAAGGCCCGTGAGGTCCGTGACACCTCGCTGAAGGTCCCGCACGGCGAGATCGGCAAGGTCATCGGCGTCCGCGTCTTCGACCGCGAGGAGGGCGACGAGCTGCCCCCGGGCGTGAACCAGCTGGTCCGCGTCTACGTGGCGCAGAAGCGCAAGATCACCGACGGTGACAAGCTCGCCGGCCGCCACGGCAACAAGGGCGTCATCTCCAAGATCCTGCCGGTCGAGGACATGCCGTTCCTGGAGGACGGCACCCCGGTCGACATCATCCTCAACCCGCTGGGTGTCCCGTCCCGAATGAACCCGGGACAGGTCCTGGAGATCCACCTCGGCTGGCTCGCCAGCCAGGGCTGGAAGGTCGAGGGCGACGAGGACTGGCAGAAGCGCCTCCAGGCGATCGGCGCCGACGACGTCGCGCCGCGCACCAACGTCGCGACCCCGGTCTTCGACGGTGCGCGCGAGGACGAGCTCGCCGGTCTGTTCGACGCGACGCTCCCCAACCGCGACGGCGAGCGGATGGTCAAGAACTCCGGCAAGGCCCGGATGTTCGACGGCCGTTCCGGTGAGCCGTTCCCGGACCCGATCTCGGTCGGGTACATGTACATCCTGAAGCTCCACCACCTGGTCGACGACAAGCTGCACGCCCGCTCGACCGGCCCGTACTCGATGATCACCCAGCAGCCGCTGGGTGGTAAGGCCCAGTTCGGTGGCCAGCGCTTCGGTGAGATGGAGGTGTGGGCGCTGGAGGCTTACGGCGCCGCGTACGCCCTCCAGGAACTGCTGACCATCAAGTCCGACGACGTGACCGGCCGCGTGAAGGTCTACGAGGCCATCGTCAAGGGCGAGAACATCCCCGAGCCCGGCATTCCCGAGTCCTTCAAGGTCCTCATCAAGGAAATGCAGTCGCTGTGCCTCAACGTGGAGGTGCTGTCCTCGGACGGCATGTCCATCGAGATGCGCGACACGGACGAGGATGTCTTCCGCGCCGCGGAGGAGCTCGGCATCGACCTGTCCCGGCGCGAGCCGAGCAGCGTCGAAGAGGTCTGACGGGTCTGGCCGGGACCTCCCAGCGAGGTCCCGGCCCCACCCCGGACCCCCTCAGACCATGATTGAGACTCGACCCTGAAAGAGGGATTGACGACAGTGCTCGACGTCAACTTCTTCGACGAGCTGCGGATCGGCCTGGCGACCGCGGACGACATCCGACAGTGGTCCCACGGCGAGGTCAAGAAGCCGGAGACCATCAACTACCGCACCCTCAAGCCCGAGAAGGACGGCCTCTTCTGCGAGAAGATCTTCGGCCCCACCCGGGACTGGGAGTGCTACTGCGGCAAGTACAAGCGTGTCCGCTTCAAGGGCATCATCTGTGAGCGCTGCGGCGTCGAGGTCACTCGCGCCAAGGTGCGCCGTGAGCGGATGGGCCACATCGAGCTGGCCGCCCCGGTCACGCACATCTGGTACTTCAAGGGCGTTCCGTCGCGGCTGGGCTACCTGCTCGACCTCGCCCCGAAGGACCTGGAGAAGGTCATCTACTTCGCCGCCTACATGATCACGTGGGTGGACGAGGAGCGCCGTACGCGCGACCTGCCCTCGCTGGAGGCGCACGTCTCCGTCGAGCGCCAGCAGATCGAGCAGCGCCGCGACGCGGACCTGGAGGCCCGCGCCAAGAAGCTGGAGACCGACCTCGCCGAGCTGGAGGCCGAGGGCGCCAAGGCCGACGTGCGCCGCAAGGTGCGCGAGGGTGCCGAGCGTGAGATGAAGCAGCTGCGCGACCGCGCGCAGCGCGAGATCGACCGCCTCGACGAGGTGTGGAGCCGCTTCAAGAACCTCAAGGTCCAGGACCTGGAGGGCGACGAGCTGCTCTACCGCGAGCTGCGTGACCGCTTCGGCACGTACTTCATGGGCGGCATGGGCGCGGCCGCGCTGCAGAAGCGCCTGGAGTCCTTCGACCTCGACGAAGAGGCTGAGAAGCTCCGCGAGATCATCCGTACCGGCAAGGGCCAGAAGAAGACCCGCGCGCTCAAGCGCCTGAAGGTCGTCTCCGCGTTCCTGCAGACCCGCAACAGCCCCAACGGCATGGTGCTGGACTGCATCCCGGTCATCCCGCCGGACCTGCGTCCGATGGTGCAGCTGGACGGTGGCCGCTTCGCGACCTCCGACCTGAACGACCTGTACCGCCGTGTGATCAACCGCAACAACCGCCTGAAGCGGCTTCTCGACCTCGGCGCGCCCGAGATCATCGTGAACAACGAGAAGCGCATGCTCCAGGAGGCCGTCGACGCGCTCTTCGACAACGGCCGCCGCGGCCGCCCGGTCACGGGCCCCGGCAACCGTCCGCTGAAGTCGCTGTCCGACATGCTCAAGGGCAAGCAGGGCCGGTTCCGTCAGAACCTGCTCGGCAAGCGTGTGGACTACTCCGCGCGTTCCGTGATCGTCGTCGGTCCGCAGCTGAAGCTGCACCAGTGCGGCCTGCCGAAGGCCATGGCGCTGGAGCTCTTCAAGCCGTTCGTGATGAAGCGCCTGGTCGACCTGAACCACGCGCAGAACATCAAGAGCGCCAAGCGGATGGTCGAGCGCGGCCGCACGGTCGTCTACGACGTCCTCGAAGAGGTCATCGCGGAGCACCCGGTTCTGCTGAACCGTGCGCCCACGCTGCACCGCCTCGGCATCCAGGCCTTCGAGCCGCAGCTGGTCGAGGGCAAGGCCATTCAGATTCACCCGCTCGTGTGCACCGCGTTCAACGCGGACTTCGACGGTGACCAGATGGCCGTGCACCTGCCGCTGTCCGCGGAGGCGCAGGCCGAGGCCCGCATCCTGATGCTGTCCTCGAACAACATCCTCAAGCCGGCCGACGGCCGTCCGGTCACCATGCCGACCCAGGACATGGTGCTGGGCCTGTTCTTCCTCACCACCGACGAGGCGGAGCGCGAGGTCATCGGTGAGGGCCGGTCCTTCGGCTCGGTCGCCGAGGCGATCATGGCCTTCGACAACCGGGAGCTGTCGCTCCAGGCGAAGGTCGACATCCGCTTCCCGATCGGCACCGTCCCGCCGCGCGGCTGGACCCCGCCGGCGCAGGAGGAGGGCGAGCCGGAGTGGCAGCAGGGTGACAGCTTCCGGCTGCGGACGACCCTGGGCCGCGCGCTCTTCAACGAGCTGCTGCCCGAGGACTACCCGTTCGTCGACTACTCGGTGGGCAAGAAGCAGCTCTCCGCGATCGTCAACGACCTGGCCGAGCGCTACCCGAAGGTCGTCGTGGCGGCGACGCTGGACAACCTGAAGGCGGCCGGTTTCCACTGGGCGACCCGTTCCGGTGTCACCGTCGCGGTCTCCGACATCGTCGTGCCGGAAGCCAAGAAGTCCATCGTCGCGGGCTACGAGGCCCAGGACGAGAAGGTCCAGAAGCAGTACGAGCGCGGTCTGATCACCAAGGACGAGCGCACTCAGGAACTGATCAACATCTGGACCAAGGCGACCAACGAGGTCGCCGAGGCGATGAACGACAACTTCCCCAAGACGAACCCCATCTTCATGATGGTTGACTCGGGTGCCCGAGGAAACATGATGCAGATGCGGCAGATCGCCGGTATGCGTGGTCTGGTGTCGAACGCGAAGAACGAGACCATCCCGCGTCCGATCAAGGCGTCGTTCCGTGAGGGTCTGTCCGTGCTGGAGTACTTCATCTCCACCCACGGTGCCCGTAAGGGTCTCGCGGACACCGCGCTGCGTACCGCCGACTCGGGTTACCTCACCCGTCGTCTCGTGGACGTCTCCCAGGACGTCATCATCCGCGAGGAGGACTGCGGCACCGAGCGCGGCCTCAAGCTGCGGATCGCCAGCAAGGACGCCTCCGGCGTGCTGCGCAAGGCGGACGACGTCGAGTCCTCCGTGTACGCGCGGATGCTGGCCGAGGACGTCGTGGTGGACGGCAAGGTCGTCGCGTCGGCCAACGTCGACCTCGGTGACGTGCTCATCGACCAGCTGATCGCGCACGGCGTGGAGGAGGTCAAGACCCGCTCGGTCCTGACCTGTGAGTCCGCGGTCGGCACCTGCGCCTTCTGCTACGGCCGCTCGCTGGCCACCGGCAAGCTGGTCGACATCGGTGAGGCGGTCGGCATCATCGCCGCCCAGTCCATCGGTGAGCCCGGTACCCAGCTGACGATGCGTACCTTCCACACCGGTGGTGTGGCCGGTGACGACATCACCCTGGGTCTGCCGCGTGTCGTCGAGCTCTTCGAGGCCCGTACGCCCAAGGGTGTCGCCCCGATCTCCGAGGCCGCCGGCCGCGTGCGGATCGAGGAGACCGAGAAGACCAAGAAGGTCATCGTCACGCCGGACGACGGCAGCGACGAGACGGCTTACGGCGTCTCCAAGCGTGCCCGTCTGCTGGTGGGCGAGGGTGACCACGTCGAGGTCGGCCAGCCGCTGACCGTGGGTGCCGTCAACCCGCACGACGTGCTGCGCATCCTGGGCCAGCGGGCCGTCCAGGTCCACCTGGTCGGCGAGGTCCAGAAGGTCTACAACAACCAGGGCGTGGCGATCCACGACAAGCACATCGAGATCATCATCCGGCAGATGCTGCGCCGTGTGACGATCATCGAGTCCGGCGACGCGGAGCTGCTGCCGGGCGAGCTGGTGGAGCGTACGAAGTTCGAGAGCGAGAACCGTCGTGTGGTCCAGGAAGGCGGCCACCCGGCCTCCGGCCGTCCGCAGCTGATGGGTATCACCAAGGCTTCGCTGGCCACCGAGTCCTGGCTGTCGGCGGCGTCCTTCCAGGAGACGACCCGGGTGCTCACCGACGCGGCGATCAACGCCAAGTCGGACTCCCTGATCGGCCTCAAGGAGAACGTCATCATCGGTAAGCTCATCCCGGCCGGTACGGGCCTGTCCCGTTACCGCAACATCCGGGTGGAGCCCACCGAGGAGGCCAAGGCCGCGATGTACTCGGCCGTCGGTTACGACGACATCGACTACTCGCCCTTCGGCACCGGCTCCGGCCAGGCGGTCCCGCTGGAGGACTACGACTACGGTCCGTACAACCAGTAAGTCCCGCAGGCCGCGGCCGGCTCACCGGACACGCGCTGTAGCGGCAGGGCGGTCATCCCTCCGGGGGTGGCCGCCCTGCGGCGTTCCCGCCCCGCGCACCATGGCCGGACGGCGGGCCGGCGCGCCGCGCGGATTCGTCCGGGGGAACCGTGCGATCTCCTGGTGCGTACTGAATGATGGGTGTACTGCTCAATATGGGGGAGGTGCTCCAGTGGCGTACCAGCCGTGGCAGGGCGGGCAGCCGGCGAAGTGGCAAGGCGGCCAGCCGCCGGCCCAGGTGCCGGGACAGGCGCCGACGATGCGCGCCTCGCACGCCGACCGTGAGCGTGCGGTCGACGTGCTGAAGGCCGGGTTCGCCGAGGGCCGGCTTCCGCAGCACGAGTACGAGCAGCGGATCGGCCGCGCGTACCAGGCCCAGACCCATGGCGAGCTGCAGATGCTGGTCGCGGACCTGCCGCAGGGCCCGGTGCCGCAGGCGCAGTTCGCGCCTCCTCCGGCGGTGCCGCAGACCTTCATGCCGGCGCCGATGCCGCCGCCGATGCCCACGAACGGCACCGCGACCGGCGCGCTGGTCTGCGGCATCCTCACCATGGCGACGGGGGGCCTGACCGGGATACCCGCGGTGATCCTGGGCCACAAGGCGCGGGCCGAGATCCGCCGGTCCGGGGAGCGCGGGGACGGCCAGGCGCTCGCCGGGCTGGTCATGGGCTGGCTGAGCATCGGCGGGTGGGCGTTCTTCCTCTTGATGATGATGCTGGCGGTGCTGGTACGCGCCTAGGAAGAACGTCACTCGCGCGAAGCCGGCGCCGGCGTGGTACAAGCCGGCGGGACGGTCCCCGGCCCACCCGTATGGCCCATCCGGCGGCCCGATCGGCCCGCGGAGCGGTGGTGGAGCCTTCTTCCGTACGGCTCCTGATCGCACTACGGTGGCCGCAGCGCCGGAGGAGTCCGGCGTGTCCTTCGCGTGTGCATTTGTTTTGACCGCAGCCCATGCGGTAGGTACGCTCTGACCTTGTGCCTGGGGTGTCCTCGGGCTGCCGTGCGTGCACTCGTCCGCACGGAAGCCGGGTCTCGACACCGCAATCTGCCGCCGTCCTCGTCCCAGCGAGGGGTCTGCAGTATTCGACACACCCGACCGCGTGGGTCGGGGGCTGTTCCAGGTTAGCTTTACCGAGACTGGCACACAGAAACCGGAGAAACGGTGCCTACGATCCAGCAGCTGGTCCGCAAGGGCCGGCAGGACAAGGTCGAGAAGAACAAGACGCCCGCACTGGAGGGTTCGCCCCAGCGCCGCGGCGTCTGCACGCGTGTTTTCACGACCACCCCGAAGAAGCCGAACTCGGCCCTGCGTAAGGTCGCGCGTGTGCGTCTGACCAGCGGCATCGAGGTCACCGCTTACATTCCGGGTGAGGGCCACAACCTGCAGGAGCACTCGATCGTGCTCGTGCGCGGCGGCCGTGTGAAGGACCTGCCGGGTGTTCGGTACAAGATCATCCGCGGCTCCCTCGACACGCAGGGCGTCAAGAACCGCAAGCAGGCTCGCAGCCGCTACGGCGCCAAGAAGGAGAAGTAAGAATGCCTCGTAAGGGCCCCGCCCCGAAGCGCCCGGTCATCATCGACCCGGTCTACGGCTCTCCTCTGGTGACCTCCCTCATCAACAAGGTGCTGCTGAACGGCAAGCGCTCCACCGCCGAGCGCATCGTCTACGGCGCCATGGAGGGTCTGCGTGAGAAGACCGGCAACGACCCGGTCATCACGCTGAAGCGCGCGCTGGAGAACATCAAGCCGACCCTTGAGGTCAAGTCCCGCCGTGTCGGTGGCGCGACCTACCAGGTCCCCGTCGAGGTCAAGCCCGGCCGTGCCGCCACGCTCTCGCTGCGCTGGCTCGTGGGCTACTCCCGCGCCCGTCGTGAGAAGACCATGACCGAGCGCCTCATGAACGAGCTGCTGGACGCCTCGAACGGCCTCGGTGCTTCGGTCAAGAAGCGCGAGGACACGCACAAGATGGCCGAGTCCAACAAGGCCTTCGCGCACTACCGCTGGTAGTCGCTACCCACATCGAGACCGAGAGAAGATTGAGCCACTATGGCTACCACTTCGCTTGACCTGGCCAAGGTCCGCAACATTGGGATCATGGCCCACATCGACGCGGGCAAGACGACCACCACCGAGCGGATCCTGTTCTACACCGGTGTCTCCTACAAGATCGGTGAAGTCCACGACGGCGCTGCCACGATGGACTGGATGGAGCAGGAGCAGGAGCGCGGCATCACGATCACGTCTGCCGCGACGACCTGCCACTGGCCGCTGAACAACGTCGACCACACCATCAACATCATCGACACCCCGGGCCACGTCGACTTCACCGTCGAGGTGGAGCGCTCGCTGCGCGTGCTCGACGGTGCCGTGACGGTGTTCGACGGCGTTGCCGGTGTTGAGCCGCAGTCCGAGACCGTCTGGCGCCAGGCGGACCGCTACGGCGTGCCGCGTATCTGCTTCGTCAACAAGCTCGACCGCACCGGTGCGGAGTTCCACCGCTGCGTCGACATGATCGTGGACCGCCTGGGCGCGACCCCGATCGTGATGCAGCTGCCGATCGGCACCGAGGCGGACTTCAAGGGCGTCATCGACCTCGTCTCCATGAAGGCGCTGGTCTGGTCGGCCGAGGCCGCCAAGGGCGAGATGTACGACACGATCGACATCCCGGCCACGCACGCCGAGGCCGCCGACGAGTGGCGCGGCAAGCTCCTTGAGGCCGTCGCCGAGAACGACGAAGAGATGATGGAGCTGTACCTGGAGGGCCAGGAGCCCACCGAGGAGCAGCTGCACGCGGCGATCCGCCGCATCACCATCAACTCCGGCAAGGGCGGCGACACCACCGTCACCCCGGTCTTCTGCGGCACCGCGTTCAAGAACAAGGGCGTGCAGCCCCTGCTCGACGCCGTCGTGCGCTACCTGCCGTCGCCGCTGGACGTCGAGGCCATCGAGGGCCACGCCGTCAACGACGCGGACGAGGTCATCAAGCGCCGTCCCTCCGAGGACGAGCCGCTGGCCGCGCTGGCCTTCAAGATCGCGAGCGACCCCCACCTGGGCAAGCTCACCTTCATCCGGGTGTACTCGGGCCGCCTTGAGGCCGGCTCGCAGGTCACCAACTCGGTGAAGGGCAAGAAGGAGCGCATCGGCAAGATCTACCGGATGCACGCGAACAAGCGTGAGGAGATCGAGTCGGTGGGTGCCGGTGACATCGTCGCCGTCATGGGTCTGAAGCAGACCACCACCGGTGAGACCCTCTGCGACCCGTCGAACCAGGTCATCCTGGAGTCGATGGAGTTCCCGGCCCCGGTCATCCAGGTCGCCATCGAGCCCAAGTCCAAGGGCGACCAGGAGAAGCTGGGTGTCGCCATCCAGCGCCTCGCCGAGGAGGACCCGTCCTTCCAGGTCCACACGGACGAGGAGACCGGCCAGACCATCATCGCGGGTATGGGCGAGCTGCACCTCGACGTGCTGGTCGACCGTATGAAGCGTGAGTTCAAGGTCGAGGCCAACGTCGGCAAGCCGCAGGTCGCCTACCGTGAGACGCTGCGCAAGGCGGTCGAGCGCTACGACTACACCCACAAGAAGCAGACCGGTGGTTCCGGTCAGTTCGCGAAGGTGCAGATCGCGCTGGAGCCGCTTGAGGGCGACGGGTACGAGTTCGAGAACAAGGTCACCGGTGGCCGCATCCCGCGGGAGTACATCCCGTCCGTGGACGCGGGCTGCCAGGAGGCCATGGAGTTCGGCGTGCTCGCCGGCTACCCGCTGACCGGCGTCAAGGTCGTGCTCCTCGACGGTGCGTTCCACGAGGTCGACTCCTCGGAGATGGCCTTCAAGATCGCCGGTTCGATGGCCTTCAAGGAGGCCGCCCGCAAGGCCAGCCCGGCCCTGCTGGAGCCGATGATGAAGGTCGAGGTGACGACGCCCGAGGACTACATGGGTGACGTCATCGGCGACATCAACTCGCGCCGTGGTCAGATCCAGTCCATGGAGGACCGCGCCGGCGCCAAGCTCGTCACGGGCCTGGTTCCGCTCTCGGAGATGTTCGGCTACGTCGGAGACCTCCGCAGCAAGACCTCGGGTCGCGCAAGCTACTCGATGCAGTTCGACTCCTACGCCGAGGTTCCGCGGAACGTCGCCGAGGAGATCATCGCGAAGGCCAAGGGCGAGTAGTCCCGGCTCCCCCGAGTCGGAACACGCTTTAGGCTTGACACCGTCTGCCGGGGCCCGTCCCCGCCACCCGCGGGGTGGGCCCGGCAGCCGGCACCCCAGCAAAGATCACCTGGCGCCGATGAGTAAGGCGTACAGAACCACTCCACAGGAGGACCCCAGTGGCGAAGGCGAAGTTCGAGCGGACTAAGCCGCACGTCAACATCGGCACCATCGGTCACATCGACCACGGTAAGACGACCCTCACGGCCGCCATTACCAAGGTGCTGCACGACGCGTACCCGGACCTGAACGAGGCCTCGGCCTTCGACCAGATCGACAAGGCTCCCGAGGAGCGCCAGCGCGGTATCACCATCTCGATCGCGCACGTCGAGTACCAGACGGAGAACCGTCACTACGCCCACGTCGACTGCCCGGGTCACGCGGACTACATCAAGAACATGATCACCGGTGCCGCCCAGATGGACGGCGCGATCCTCGTGGTCGCCGCGACCGACGGTCCGATGCCGCAGACCAAGGAGCACGTGCTCCTGGCCCGCCAGGTCGGCGTTCCGTACATCGTCGTCGCCCTGAACAAGGCCGACATGGTGGACGACGAGGAGATCCTGGAGCTCGTCGAGCTCGAGGTCCGTGAGCTCCTCTCGGAGTACGAGTTCCCGGGCGACGACGTTCCGGTCGTCAAGGTCTCGGCGCTCAAGGCGCTGGAGGGCGACAAGGAGTGGGGCCAGTCGGTCCTGAACCTGATGAACGCCGTCGATGAGGCCATCCCCTCGCCGGAGCGCGACACCGACAAGCCGTTCCTGATGCCGATCGAGGACGTCTTCACGATCACCGGCCGTGGCACCGTTGTCACCGGTCGTATCGAGCGTGGTGTCCTCAAGGTCAACGAGACCGTCGACATCATCGGCATCAAGACCGAGAAGACCACCACCACGGTCACCGGCATCGAGATGTTCCGCAAGCTGCTCGACGAGGGCCAGGCCGGTGAGAACGTCGGTCTGCTGCTCCGTGGCATCAAGCGCGAGGACGTCGAGCGCGGCCAGGTCATCATCAAGCCGGGCTCGGTCACCCCGCACACGGAGTTCGAGGCGCAGGCGTACATCCTGTCGAAGGACGAGGGTGGCCGCCACACCCCGTTCTTCAACAACTACCGCCCGCAGTTCTACTTCCGTACCACGGACGTGACCGGCGTCGTGACCCTCCCCGAGGGCACCGAGATGGTCATGCCGGGCGACAACACCTCCATGTCCGTCCAGCTGATCCAGCCGGTCGCCATGGAGGAGGGCCTGAAGTTCGCCATCCGTGAGGGTGGCCGGACCGTCGGCGCCGGCCAGGTCACCAAGATCGTCAAGTAATTCCTGACGGTCGGGGAGACCCGGCAGCTCTTCCGAGCGCTCAGGGAAGCCCCGCTCACCTTCGGGTGAGCGGGGCTTCTCGCTGTTTCCGGGCGCCTGTCGCCGCCCGCCGACGGCCTGGGAGGCCTTCTGCTTCCGTCGCGGGCTGCCTAGCATGTGCGGGTCGGCGCGTACCTCACCGGAGGACGCGACCCTGCTTCCAGGAGTGACGCATGCTGCGCACCATGTTCAAGTCCAAGATCCACCGGGCCACCGTCACCCAGGCGGACCTGCACTACGTCGGCTCGGTGACGGTCGACGCCGACCTGCTGGACGCCGCCGATCTGCTCCCCGGCGAGCTGGTCCACATCGTCGACATCACCAACGGCGCCCGCCTGGAGACGTACATCATCGAGGGCGAGCGCGGCTCCGGCGTGCTGGGCATCAACGGCGCCGCCGCCCACCTCGTACACCCCGGCGACCTGGTGATCCTCATCAGCTACGCGCAGGTGGACGACGCCGAGGCCCGTACGCTGCGGCCGCGCGTGGTGCACGTCGACGCGGACAACCGCATCGTCGGTGTGGGCGCGGACGCCTCGGAGCCGGTGCCGGGCGGGGACGTGCGGCGGAGCCCCGGGGCGGTGGCTGCGCGGCCGGTGGGGTGACCGGCGCGGTCGCCTACTCGCGTGAGGGCGGCTCGACCGGTTCGGGGGGCGCTTTTCGGCCGTACGCGGTCAGCGGTGTCCGGGAGCACCGGTGCCCGGGAACCCGGTCTCCGGTGCGGCGCCCGCCGGTCCGGCGGCGCACGTCGCCAGCCAGCCGCGCAGCACGTCCCCGGCCGTCCGTTCGACCCCGGCCCGGTCGTGCCGTACGTCGTCGGGCCCGTCACCACCGCCGTCGCCCTGCCGCCGGCGGAAGGCCTCGATGGCCTGGTCGTCGGCCGGGTACTCGGCACCGCACTCCACCCGGAGCATGATCTTCGCCAGGAGGGCGGTGGCCTTGTGGAGCGCGTACGGGTCCGGGTCCTCCAGCAGGAGCTGCCTGCGGATGGCGACGGCGGCCCGCACGCCGTCGCGCAGGCTGCCCTCCGCGTACGTCACGGCGTCCGGTACGGGCAGGGCGAGGCCGGGGGCGCACCACAGGGGCGCGAGCGCGCCCGCCCCGCTCAGGGTGAGGACGTGCAGCAGCCGCGGCGGCAGGGCGCCCGCGCGGAACTCGTCCTCGGTCAGGACCGTCATCGTCAGCCGCGCCCCGGCCAGTCCGGGTGCCAGGTCCGCGCACACCCGACGGAGCCCGGAGAGCCGCTCCTGCGGCGTCAGCACGAGGACGTCCAGGTCGCTCCGGCCGTGCTCGTACGTTCCCCGGGCCGCGCTGCCGGTCACCGCGATCAGGTCCACGACGGGAAACGGCCGGGTGAGCCGCTCGCGCAGCGCGCGCAGGTGGACGCCGAGGCACGGCGGCAACCCCAGGCTGTGGACGGAGACGGGCTTCGGCGGCCGGAACGTCCAGGCCGAGTCGAAGGCCAGGCGGTCGAGATCGCGCTGAAGCGCCAGCCGGGCCCAGGGAGCGGTGGCGGCCCGCCCGGCGGGCGGCCCGTTCCGGACCCGCAGCCGGTCGCCGAAGATCTTGCGCAGCTCCGCGAGCGCGCCGGGGGCACGTACGGGCTCGATACTCACCCGATCGAGGAAGGGATGCGCGGCGCAGTACCGGTCGAGGCCGTCGGTGAGGCATTCGGCCCAGGTCACGTCATCGGCTGCCGTCCCACCGGCGAGGTGCGCGGCATCCAGGCGGGCATAGCCGCGCCGGGTGCGCAGGTATTCACCCGCGGCCTCGCGCTCCGGGTCGCTGTCGCCGCCCAGCGCCACCACCCGTACGCGGGAGAGCGCACACTCCGGGACCGCCGGGTACCGCCGGTGGAGGTGCTGCCGGAGTTCGTGCTGGATGTCGATGACCGGCCGGTCGCCGACGACGACGGCCGTGTCGAACCGCCCTTCGTCGACGAGGCGGTGAATCTGTTCGTGGAGGCGGCGCTGGTAGTTCTCCAGAAGCCCGCTCGGGGCCGGTGACCGGGCCAGACCGCGTGCCAGGCCCTGCGCGGGGTCCTCGTCGTGCAGCAGGACGACGCCGTACTCGCTCTCCTCGGCGGCGCACAGAGCGGCGCGGTACGGGGCGAGCGCGGCCCGGGCGACATCGGCCGCGCGCGCCGTCGTGCGCGCCTCGCGCACCGCGGCCACCGCCGCCAGCGTCGCTTCCAGCATGGGCAGGCCCTGCCGTACGCAGCGCAGGCCACCCGCGTTGGGCTGCCGCGCGCGGGTCAGGAAGGAGGCGGCGAGCACATCCGCCAGCTCCTGGTAGGAGACGTCCCGGAGCCACCAGCCGGTGCGGTCCGTACCGAGGAGGGCCGGCCACTGGGGGGCGTGCTCCTCCGCGGGGTGGCAGACGTCGAGCCGCGGCGTACGGCGGGCCAGCAGCCGCAACTGGGTGCTCTTCCCCACGTGGGCCGGGCCGCTGACCGCGATCACACGGGGCGGCGCCGACGGGCCGTTTTCGGGTGGCGGGTTCAGGGGCATGGCACTTCCTCCGGTGGTGGAAAGTCCTGGCGGGGGATTTCGGCGTGGTTGTGTGCATAGGCGGGTGGGTGATTCCTCGGTACGGGACGTAGGTGCGGGATATACCGATGAGCCGCCGGCCGGTCTTACGGGACCGGCAGGGCACGCGTGGGGTAGGGCGGCAGGTTCCGGTCGTACCGCCGTGCGGAAATCGGCGCGGCGGGGAGCACGAAGAATTCCGCCGCGGGAGGCGGGTTCATGTTTACGGCGCCGGGTCCGGGCCGTCGCCGGGGGCCGTGTGGGCCGTACGTGCCGGAGCCGGCCCGGAGGCCCCGGTCCCAGGAGAGGTCGTGAAGGCCCCTCCTATTCGGGCCCCTCGGCACGGGAAACAGGATTCCCTTGGCGGGGGCCTTCAGTCACCGGCTCCCCAGCTTCATTCGGACGGCTTCCATTTCTTGTGAGCTATAGGATTTTGCGGCAAATCGAATGCCGCGTGCTTTCCGTCGCGGCGGCGGTATTTTCACGCTCGGCGGTCGCGGGTGCCGGGGAGCGCACGGTGGTGAATCGGAGTGCGGGGGAGCGGGGCGTGCGTCCGCGGAAGATCGGGTCGCGGGGTGTGGCGTGCGCCCATTGCCGAATGCCGTCCGTCATTTGGAGTAACGTACTGATGTCGGAGCGTGACGGCCCGGGGAGGGGCGGCGCGCGCCGAGGGGGACCAGGCGTCGCCACAAGAAGTCCCGTCGGCACCAGAGGAGTCAGCCTCTCGTGGTATTTGCTCACCCCGTCGCCCCTGCCGCGCGCAGCGCCGGCCCCACCGCCGTCCCGAAGGCGCCCGCGCGTCGCGGGGTCCGGGAGTCGGCCGTATCCGCCGACGGGCGGTGAGCGGATGGTCGGCAGCGAGATCAGGCCCTCCGATCACCCCAAGAAGGACGTACGGCGCGTCCTGGAGAAGTGGGCCGCCCGGGGCTGGGTGCTGCGCAAGGACGGGCACTGGGGGCGCCTGTACTGCCCGTGCGAGAGCCGCTGCACGGTCATTCCCGTGGCGGGCACACCGCGCAGTCCGAGCGCGCACGCCCGTGTGATCGACCGGATGGCGGCCCGGTGCCCGCTGCCCGGCGAGGCGCCGAACCGCAGTCTGACGGGCATGCCGCGCGACGAGGCGTGACCGCTGCGTCAACTGAGGTGGGCCGTCGGTGTGCGTGCGTTTTGCGGCAGTTGCCCGAGCGGGATGTGATGGGTTTTGTCATGCTTTGTCTGTTGACGAACGACAACACACTCTGGGACCCTGCCGGAGGACTAGGGGGCCGCCGCCATGGATTACGACTTCACCTTCGTCGTCACGGGCGCGACCGTCGACGACCAGGACGCCGTCGACGCGCTGCGCGAGACCTGTGACGCCCTCCTGGCGCGGGCCGGCGGCGTCGACCTGGTCAGCGTCGCCCGGTCCGGTGACTGCGCGGTGCAGGCCGCGCTCGAAGCCGCGTCCGCGATACGGGCCGCCGTGCCGCGCCTGCGGGTGTGCCGCCTGGACCGCGACCTGGTCGGCATACACGAGATCGCCGAGCGCACGGGGCGCTCGCGGCAGAACGTCGCCCAGTGGGCCGCCGGGGCGCGCAAGGCCCGGGGCGCGCCCTTCCCGGCCCCGGAGGGGACCGTCGGCCGGTCCCAGGCGTGGCTGTGGTCCGAGGTCAACCGCTGGCTCGCCGCGTACGGCCTGGACGACGGCGCCGCGTACCCCACGCGCGAGGAGATGGCGCAGATCGACGTGGCGCTGGCCGGCCGGATCTCGCTGACCTTCCGGTTCGCCACCACCCCGGGCTTCAAGGACGGGCGCCAGCGCGTCATCGACGAGCTGAGCAGCCGCCACATAAGCCGCTTCCTGACGCTGCTGGCGGGGCTCGACGGGACGACGGACGAGCACGGCGACCACGTCCTGGTCGTGGCCGACGGGCAGGAGCCCGCGCGCGGCGTGATGGAATGCGTGGCGCGCTTCCCGCACGACGCGGTGCTGGTCACCGAGACGGACCGGTTCACCGTCACCGTGCTGTCCAGCCGCGGCCCGGCCCGCTCCGGCCGCGTGGTGCCCGTACCGGCCGCGGCCACGGTCGCGGAGTGGCTCCGCCTGGTCCGCGACCACCCGCGCGCCGCCTTCACCATGGAGACCGGGGACCGCCGTACGGAGGAACCCGCCCGCATCCAGTGGCAGATGGCGATCGCGGCGTGACGTCACGCGTGCACCCGCTCCGGCCTGCGGCGACGCGGCCCGCACCGGCCGGATCCGGCGTGTCGTGGGCGGGGTCGTGTCATGGCGGGGCACGGGGCGGTGTACGATCTCGGGCTTGATTGGCGGCGTTCGCCGCTCGTATGGCACACTGTCCAGGTTGCTCGGTTGAGTGCCGATGCTGCGCGCCTCCCGCCGGGAGGACTGGAAGCGAGTCCTAGGTATTCGTCGCCTCTTATCAGGGGCGGAAGTACGGGAATCTTCCGGGAAGCGTCAGCGGGGTGCCTCAGCCAGGCGCCCGGTGGGTGTTCATCCCCCACGTTCTCCTTCTCGAAGGATCGCCCCTGCGGAGATCTACGGGGAAGAGCGCGACACGCCCGACCGCGTGGGTCGGTGGATGAACGGCAACGTACCGGGTCCCAGAGCGTTACGAGAGACAGGACTACGAAGTAGCCATGGCGGGACAGAAGATCCGCATCCGGCTCAAGGCCTACGACCACGAGGTCATCGACACGTCGGCGAAGAAGATCGTCGAGACGGTGACCCGTACTGGTGCGTCGGTCGCGGGCCCGGTGCCGCTCCCCACCGAAAAGAACGTGTACTGCGTCATCAAGTCGCCGCACAAGTACAAGGACTCGCGCGAGCACTTCGAGATGCGCACGCACAAGCGCCTGATCGACATCCTCGACCCGACGCCGAAGACCGTTGACTCCCTGATGCGACTCGACCTCCCGGCCGGTGTCGACATCGAGATCAAGCTCTGAGGGTCGGTGATCTGAGAATGGCTAAGCAGATCAAGGGCATCCTGGGCGAGAAGCTCGGCATGACCCAGGTCTGGGACGAGAACAACCGTGTCGTCCCGGTGACCGTGGTGAAGGCCGGCCCCTGCGTCGTGACCCAGGTGCGCACCAACGACACGGACGGCTACGACTCCGTCCAGATCGCCTTCGGCGAGATCGACCCGCGCAAGGTGAACAAGCCCCTCAAGGGCCACTTCGCGAAGGCCGACGTCACCCCCCGCCGCCACCTCGTCGAGGTCCGTACCGCTGACGCCAGCGAGTACACCCTCGGCCAGGAGCTGACCGCCGAGACCTTCGAGTCGGGCGTCAAGGTGGACGTGACCGGCAAGAGCAAGGGCAAGGGCTTCGCCGGTGTCATGAAGCGTCACGGCTTCCACGGCGGCAAGGCTTCGCACGGTGCCCACCGCGTGCACCGCAAGCCGGGCTCCATCGGTGGCTGCGCCACCCCGGGCCGCGTGTTCAAGGGCATGCGGATGGCCGGCCGTATGGGCAACGAGCGGGTCACCACCCAGAACCTGACCGTCCATGCCGTTGACGCGGAGAAGGGTCTGCTGCTCATCAAGGGCGCAGTTCCTGGTCCGAACGGCGGCCTCGTCCTGGTCCGTACCGCGGCCAAGGGGGCCTGAGGTAACCGATGAGCACCATTGACATCCTTTCGCCGGCAGGCGACAAGGCCGGGACCGTCGAGCTCCCCGCGGAGATCTTCGACGCGAAGGTCAGCATCCCGCTGATCCACCAGGTCGTCGTCGCGCAGCTGGCCGCGGCCCGTCAGGGCACGCACAAGACCAAGACCCGTGGCGAGGTCCGCGGCGGCGGCAAGAAGCCGTACCGCCAGAAGGGCACCGGCCGCGCGCGTCAGGGTTCGACCCGCGCTCCGCAGTTCGCCGGCGGTGGCGTCGTCCACGGCCCCGTGCCGCGTGACTACAGCCAGCGGACCCCGAAGAAGATGAAGGCCGCCGCCCTGCGCGGTGCCCTCACCGACCGGGCCCGCAACAGCCGCATCCACGTCGTCTCCGGCGTGGTCGAGGGCGAGATCTCCACCAAGGCCGCCAAGGCTCTCCTCGGCAGGATCAGCGAGCGCAAGCACGTGCTGCTGGTCGCCGAGCGCGCCGACGAGGCCGCGTGGCTGTCCGCCCGCAACCTGCCCCAGGTCCACATCCTGGAGCCGGGCCAGCTGAACACGTACGACGTGCTCGTCTCCGACGACGTGGTCTTCACCAAGGCCGCCTTCGAGTCCTTCGTGTCTGGCCCCAAGGCCGTTGAGACCGAAGGGAGCGCCGCCTGATGGCTGAGGCGACCGTTACCAGCAAGTCCTTCACGGACCCGCGCGACATTCTCGTCAAGCCGGTCGTGTCCGAGAAGAGCTACGCGCTGCTGGACGAGAACAAGTACACGTTCGTCGTCGACCCGCGTGCGAACAAGACCCAGATCAAGCAGGCCGTCGAGGCGGTCTTCTCGGTCAAGGTCACCGGGGTCAACACGATCAACCGGCAGGGCAAGCGCAAGCGCACCCGCACCGGTTTCGGCAAGCGCGCCAACACCAAGCGCGCCATCGTGACCCTCGCCGAGGGCGACCGTATCGACATCTTCGGCGGCCCGGTCTCCTAACGGAGTCCGAGTCGTCCGGAATCGGACGAGGACTGAGAAATGGGTATCCGCAAGTACAAGCCGACGACCCCGGGCCGTCGTGGCTCCAGCGTCGCCGACTTTGTCGAGATCACGCGGTCCACGCCGGAGAAGTCGCTGGTCCGCCCGCTGCACAGCAAGGGCGGCCGTAACAACGCCGGTCGTGTGACCGTTCGCCACCAGGGCGGTGGCCACAAGCGCGCCTACCGCGTGATCGACTTCCGTCGTCACGACAAGGACGGCGTGCCGGCCAAGGTCGCGCACATCGAGTACGACCCGAACCGCACCGCTCGCATCGCGCTGCTGCACTACGCGGACGGCGAGAAGCGCTACATCATCGCCCCCCGTGGCCTGGTGCAGGGCGCCCGCATCGAGAACGGCCCCGGGGCCGACATCAAGCCGGGCAACAACCTGCCGCTGCGCCACATCCCGGTCGGTACGACGATCCACGCCATCGAGCTGCGGCCCGGCGGCGGCGCGAAGTTCGCCCGCTCCGCGGGTGCCTCCGTGCAGCTGCTGGCGAAGGAGGGCTCCATGGCCCACCTTCGTATGCCGTCCGGTGAGATCCGCCTGGTCGACGTGCGCTGCCGCGCCACCGTCGGCGAGGTCGGCAACGCCGAGCAGTCGAACATCAACTGGGGCAAGGCCGGCCGTATGCGCTGGAAGGGCGTCCGCCCGACCGTGCGTGGTGTCGTGATGAACCCGGTCGACCACCCGCACGGTGGTGGTGAGGGCAAGACCTCCGGTGGTCGCCACCCGGTCTCGCCCTGGGGCCAGAAGGAGGGTCGTACGCGTTCGCCGAAGAAGGCTTCGAACAAGTACATCGTCCGCCGCCGCAAGACGAACAAGAAGCGCTAGGAGCGGGTTTAGATGCCGCGTAGTCTCAAGAAGGGGCCCTTCGTCGACGACCACCTCGCCAAGAAGGTGGATGCTCAGAACGAAGCCGGCACCAAGAACGTCATCAAGACCTGGTCCCGCCGCTCGATGATCGTCCCGGCCATGCTGGGCCACACGATCGCGGTGCACGACGGCCGCAAGCACGTCCCGGTGTTCGTCACCGAGTCGATGGTCGGCCACAAGCTCGGCGAGTTTGCGCCGACCCGCACCTTCCGCGGCCACGAGAAGGACGACCGCAAGTCGCGTCGTCGCTGATCGACCGGAGTGCGAAGACCAATGACTGACACCGAAGGGACAACCATGGAAGCCAGGGCCCAGGCGCGGTACATCCGCGTCACGCCCATGAAGGCCCGCCGCGTGGTGGACCTTATCCGTGGCATGGATGCCACGGAGGCTCAGGCGGTCCTGCGTTTCGCCCCGCAGGCCGCGAGCGTGCCCGTCGGCAAGGTGCTGGACAGCGCCATTGCCAACGCCGCGCACAACTACGACCACACGGACGCCTCCACGCTGGTCATCAGCGAGGCGTACGTCGACGAGGGTCCGACCCTGAAGCGGTTCCGTCCGCGTGCCCAGGGCCGTGCCTACCGGATCCGCAAGCGGACCAGCCACATCACCGTGGTCGTCAGCAGCAAGGAAGGAACCCGGTAATGGGCCAGAAGGTAAACCCGCACGGGTTCCGGCTCGGCATCACCACCGACTTCAAGTCGCGTTGGTACGCCGACAAGCTGTACAAGGACTACGTCAAGGAAGACGTCGCCATTCGTCGCATGATGACGAAGGGCATGGAGCGCGCCGGCATCTCGAAGGTGGAGATCGAGCGCACCCGTGAGCGCGTCCGCGTTGACATCCACACCGCTCGTCCGGGCATCGTCATCGGCCGCCGTGGCGCCGAGGCCGACCGCATCCGCGGCGAACTGGAGAAGCTGACCGGCAAGCAGGTCCAGCTGAACATCCTTGAGGTCAAGAACCCCGAGACCGATGCTCAGCTCGTGGCCCAGGCCGTCGCCGAGCAGCTGTCCTCCCGCGTCTCCTTCCGTCGCGCCATGCGCAAGAGCATGCAGTCGACGATGAAGGCCGGCGCCAAGGGCATCAAGATCCAGTGTGGTGGCCGTCTCGGCGGCGCCGAGATGTCGCGCTCGGAGTTCTACCGCGAGGGCCGCGTGCCCCTGCACACGCTCCGCGCCAACGTCGACTACGGCTTCTTCGAGGCCAAGACCACCTTCGGCCGCATCGGTGTGAAGGTCTGGATCTACAAGGGCGACGTCAAGAACATCGCCGAGGTCCGCGCCGAGAACGCCGCCGCCCGTGCGGGCAACCGCCCGGCCCGCGGTGGCAACGACCGTCCGCGCCGCGGTGGCGAGCGTGGCGGCCGTGGCGGCCGCAAGCCGCAGCAGAACGCCGCTGCCGAGGTCCCCAAGGCCGAGGCCGCTGCCGCTGCTCCGGCTGCTGAGAGCACCGGAACGGAGGGCTGACCGACATGCTGATCCCTCGCAGGGTCAAGCACCGCAAGCAGCACCACCCGAAGCGCAACGGTATGGCCAAGGGTGGCACCGAGCTTGCCTTCGGTGAGTACGGCATTCAGGCCGTGACCCCCGCCTACGTGACGAACCGGCAGATCGAGTCCGCTCGTATCGCCATGACCCGTCACATCAAGCGTGGCGGCAAGGTCTGGATCAACATTTACCCGGACCGCCCGCTGACGAAGAAGCCGGCCGAGACCCGCATGGGTTCCGGTAAGGGTTCTCCGGAGTGGTGGGTCGCGAACGTCAAGCCCGGTCGGGTGATGTTCGAGCTGTCCTTCCCGAACGAAAAGGTTGCGAAGGAGGCGCTGACCCGCGCCGCCCACAAGCTTCCGATGAAGTGCCGCATCGTGCGGCGCGAGGCAGGTGAGTCGTGATGGCGGCCGGTACCAAGGCGACCGAGCTGCGCGAGCTGAACAACGAGGACCTCGTTGGGAAGCTTCGTGAGGCCAAGGAGGAGCTGTTCAACCTCCGCTTCCAGGCGGCGACCGGACAGCTTGAGAACCACGGCCGGCTGAAGGCCGTCCGCAAGGACATCGCCCGGATCTACACCCTGATGCGCGAGCGCGAGCTCGGCATCGAGACGGTGGAGAGCGCCTGATGAGCGAGAAGAATGTGACTGAGACGAACGAGCGCGGTTTCCGCAAGACCCGCGAGGGTCTGGTCGTCAGCGACAAGATGGACAAGACCGTCGTCGTCGCCGTCGAGGACCGTGTCAAGCACGCGCTGTACGGCAAGGTCATCCGCCGTACGAACAAGCTCAAGGCGCACGACGAGCAGAACGCTGCCGGTGTCGGCGACCGCGTCCTCCTGATGGAGACGCGTCCGCTTTCGGCGAGCAAGCGCTGGCGCATCGTCGAGATCCTCGAGAAGGCCAAGTAAGGAACTTCCCGTTCGGGAATTCCGCTAGATACCGCCTGGGGGGTTTCCCCCAGGTCAGTTCCGCCAGGCTCGGCGGTGGGCCTCTGCAGTGAGGCCCCCGCCGGGAACCGGCAGACGATCAGGAGATAGACGTGATCCAGCAGGAGTCGCGGCTTCGGGTCGCCGACAACACGGGTGCGAAGGAAATTCTCACCATCCGTGTTCTCGGTGGTTCGGGCCGCCGCTACGCGGGCATCGGTGACGTCATCGTCGCCACCGTCAAGGATGCGATCCCCGGTGGCAACGTGAAGAAGGGTGACGTCGTCAAGGCGGTCATCGTTCGCACCGTCAAGGAGCGCCGCCGTCCGGACGGCTCGTACATCCGCTTCGACGAGAACGCGGCCGTCATCCTCAAGAACGATGGCGACCCCCGCGGCACCCGCATCTTCGGCCCCGTGGGCCGGGAGCTGCGCGAGAAGAAGTTCATGAAGATCATCTCGCTCGCGCCGGAGGTGCTGTAACCGATGAAGATCAAGAAGGGCGACCTGGTCCAGATCATCACCGGCAAGGACAAGGGCAAGCAGGGCAAGGTCATCGCGGCCTTCCCCCGCGAGGACCGTGTCCTGGTCGAGGGTGTCAACCGGGTCAAGAAGCACACCAAGGCCGGTCAGACCGCTCGTGGCTCCAAGACCGGCGGCATCGTGACGACCGAGGCCCCGATCCACGTGAGCAACGTGCAGCTCGTCGTGGAGAAGGACGGCAAGAAGGTCGTCACCCGCGTCGGGTACCGCTTCGACGACGAAGGCAACAAGATCCGCGTTGCCAAGCGGACCGGTGAGGACATCTGATGACTGCCACCACCAACGCGCCGCGCCTCAAGCAGCGCTACCGCGAAGAGATCGCCGGGAAGCTGAAGGACGAGTTCTCCTACGAGAACGTCATGCAGATCCCCGGTCTGACCAAGATCGTGGTCAACATGGGTGTGGGCGACGCCGCCCGCGACTCCAAGCTGATCGAGGGTGCCATCAAGGACCTCACCACGATCACCGGCCAGAAGCCGGCCGTCACCAAGGCCCGTAAGTCCATCGCGCAGTTCAAGCTGCGCGAGGGCCAGCCGATCGGTGCCCACGTCACCCTCCGCGGTGACCGCATGTGGGAGTTCCTGGACCGCCTGCTGTCGCTCGCGCTCCCGCGCATCCGCGACTTCCGTGGTCTGTCCCCGAAGCAGTTCGACGGTCGGGGCAACTACACCTTCGGTCTCACGGAGCAGGTCATGTTCCACGAGATCGACCAGGACAAGATCGACCGGCAGCGGGGCATGGACATCACCGTGGTCACCACGGCGTCCAACGACGATGAGGGCCGCGCCCTGCTTCGTCACCTCGGCTTCCCGTTCAAGGAGAACTGACCGTGGCGAAGAAGGCTCTGATCGCTAAGGCGGCCCGCAAGCCGAAGTTCGCTGTGCGCGCGTACACGCGTTGCCAGCGCTGCGGCCGGCCGCACTCCGTGTACCGCAAGTTCGGCCTGTGCCGCGTGTGCCTCCGTGAGATGGCTCACCGTGGCGAGCTGCCGGGCGTGACCAAGAGCTCCTGGTAAACACCCCTTCCCGTCTGTCCGACCAGCGCCCGCACGGGCGGCCTGGCGGACGGCAGGAGTCACGTGGGTGGTTCCGGAGTCTCTCGGTAAGCATCTGTTCGGCGGGGCCCCGCCCTTTGATCCCGTAGGGTAGAAGGGTTGGGCGCCCCGCCGCCCAGGAACGACTTACTACGCCGAAGGTCCCCGCGCCGCACCCGTCCCGACCCTGATCGGGGAGAGGGATGGCGCATACAGGAAACCCCGGCGAGAGAGGCCGAAGGCCAATTCATGACCATGACTGACCCCATCGCAGACATGCTCACGCGTCTGCGGAACGCGAACTCGGCGTACCACGACACCGTCGTGATGCCGCACAGCAAGATCAAGTCGCACATCGCGGAGATCCTCCAGCAGGAGGGTTACATCACCGGCTGGAAGGTCGAGGACGCCGAGGTCGGCAAGAACCTCATCCTCGAGCTGAAGTTCGGTCCCAACCGCGAGCGCTCGATCGCCGGCATCAAGCGCATCTCGAAGCCGGGCCTGCGGGTCTACGCAAAGTCCACCAACCTGCCGAAGGTGCTCGGCGGCCTGGGCGTGGCGATCATCTCCACGTCGCACGGTCTCCTCACCGGCCAGCAGGCGCAGAAGAAGGGCGTGGGTGGGGAAGTCCTCGCCTACGTCTGGTAACCGGGAACGGAGGAATAGCCAATGTCGCGTATTGGCAAGCTGCCCATCCAGGTTCCCGCTGGTGTGGACGTCACCATCGACGGCCGCACGGTTTCGGTGAAGGGTCCCAAGGGCTCCCTGCAGCACACCGTCGCCGCGCCCATCGAGGTCGCCAAGGGTGAGGACGGCGTCATCAACGTCACCCGCCCGAACGACGAGCGTCAGAACAAGGCCCTGCACGGCCTGTCCCGCACGCTGGTGGCGAACATGATCACCGGCGTGACCCAGGGATTCACGAAGGCGCTCGAGATCAGCGGTGTCGGTTACCGCGTCCAGGCGAAGGGCTCCAACCTGGAGTTCTCGCTCGGTTACAGCCACCCGATCCTGGTCGAGGCGCCCGAGGGCATCTCGTTCAAGGTCGAGTCCCCGACCAAGCTGAGCGTCGAGGGCATCGACAAGCAGAAGGTCGGCGAGGTCGCCGCGAACATCCGCAAGCTGCGCAAGCCCGACCCGTACAAGGCCAAGGGCGTCAAGTACGCCGGCGAGGTCATCCGCCGCAAGGTCGGAAAGGCTGGTAAGTAAGCCATGGCATACGGTGTGAAGGTCGCGAAGGGTGACGCCTACAAGCGCGCCGCCGCCAAGCGTCGCCACATCCGCATCCGCAAGCGGATTTCGGGTACGCCGGAGCGTCCGCGTCTGGTCGTGACGCGGTCCAACCGCGGCATCACCGCCCAGGTCATCGACGACATCAAGGGTCACACCCTGGCGTCGGCGTCGACCCTGGACGCGTCGATCCGCGGTGGCGAGGGCAACAAGACGGACCTGGCCAAGCAGGTGGGTTCCCTGGTCGCCGAGCGCGCCAAGGCCGCCGGCGTCGAGGCCGTCGTGTTCGACCGTGGTGGTAAGCAGTACGCCGGGCGGATTGCCGCTCTGGCCGATGCAGCCCGCGAAGCCGGACTGAAGTTCTAAGTCCCGGTTCCGTAGCTACTGGGCCCCTCCAGCGCCGGTGACGGCGTCGGAGGGAGTAACAGAGAGAGGTAATTCCAATGGCTGGACCCCAGCGCCGCGGCAGCGGTGCCGGTGGCGGCGAGCGGCGGGACCGTAAGGACCGGCGGGACGGCGGCGCAGCTGCCGAGAAGACCGCTTACGTCGAGCGGGTTGTCGCAATCAACCGCGTCGCCAAGGTTGTGAAGGGTGGTCGTCGCTTCAGCTTCACCGCGCTGGTCGTGGTGGGCGATGGTGACGGCACCGTGGGTGTCGGTTACGGCAAGGCCAAGGAGGTGCCGGCCGCCATCGCCAAGGGTGTTGAGGAGGCCAAGAAGCACTTCTTCAAGGTCCCCCGTATCGCCGGCACCATCCCGCACCCGATCCAGGGCGAAGAGGCTGCGGGCGTCGTCCTGCTCAAGCCGGCTTCCCCCGGTACCGGTGTGATCGCCGGTGGCCCGGTGCGCGCCGTCCTGGAGTGCGCGGGCATCCACGACGTGCTGAGCAAGTCGCTCGGTTCGTCGAACCCGATCAACATCGTGCACGCCACGGTGGCCGCTCTGCGGGGCCTGCAGCGCCCCGAGGAGATCGCTGCCCGTCGTGGCCTGCCGCTGGAGGACGTTGCTCCCGCCGCTCTGCTGCGGGCGCGTGCCGGGGTGAACGCGTAATGGCTTCGCTCAAGATCACGCAGACCAAGTCCATCATCGGCAGCAAGCAGAACCACCGCGACACCCTGCGTTCGCTCGGCCTCAAGCGGGTCAACGACGTGGTTGTCAAGGAGGACCGCCCCGAGTACCGCGGCATGGTGCACACCGTCCGCCACCTCGTGACGGTCGAGGAGGTCGACTGACATGGCGGAGAACAACCCGCTGAAGGTCCACAACCTCCGTCCTGCCCCGGGCGCCAAGACCGCCAAGACCCGTGTGGGTCGTGGTGAGGCGTCCAAGGGTAAGACCGCTGGTCGTGGTACCAAGGGCACGAAGGCCCGTTACCAGGTTCCGGAGCGCTTCGAGGGCGGCCAGATGCCGCTGCACATGCGCCTCCCGAAGCTGAAGGGCTTCAAGAACCCCGCCCACAAGCAGTTCCAGGTCGTGAACCTGGACAAGCTGGCCGCGCTCTACCCGCAGGGTGGCGAGGTCACGGTGGCCGACCTGGTCGCCAAGGGCGCGGTGCGCAAGAACGAGCTCGTCAAGGTCCTGGGCCAGGGCGAGATCTCCGTGGCGCTGACGGTGACGGTGGACTCCGTTTCCGGCTCCGCCAAGGAGAAGATCACCGCTGCCGGTGGCAGCGTCACCGAGCTCATCTGAGCTCAGTGAATCAACTGACCGGGGATGCCCACGTATTGGGGCATCCCCGGTCGGTCGTTCCAAGGGGGGCCTGGTCGCCGGTAAGGTGGCGTGCACTGTTGCTGTATTTTCCGGGGGTTCTTCCCCCGGGCCCCCACCGCGTGGGCTAATGTCTGCGCGGTTTTGGCCGCTTTGTATCCGTCGATCCTTTAGACCGTCACCTCTCGCTCCAGAGGCGGGAGGCGCAGGAGGCACCGTGCTCACCGCGTTCGCCCGAGCGTTCAAGACGCCCGACCTGCGCAAGAAGCTGCTGTTCACATTGGGCATCGTGCTCGTCTACCGGCTCGGAGCGCACGTTCCGGTGCCGGGGGTGAACTACTCCAATGTCGACACCTGCATGAAGCAGGCCGGCGCCAATGGCGGTCTCTTCGGCCTGGTGAACATGTTCAGCGGTGGTGCGCTGCTCCAGATCACGATCTTCGCGCTGGGGATCATGCCGTACATCACGGCAAGCATCATCCTCCAGCTGCTGACCGTGGTCATCCCCCGTCTGGAGGCCCTGAAGAAAGAGGGCCAGTCCGGACAGGCGAAGATCACTCAGTACACCCGGTACCTGACCGTCGCGCTGGCGGTCCTCCAGGGCACCGGCCTGGTCGCCACCGCCAAGAGCGGCGCGCTGTTCCAGGGCTGCCAGCTCGCCAACCAGATCGTGCCGAGCGACTCGATCTTCACCACGATCACCATGGTCATCACGATGACCGCCGGTACGGCCATGGTCATGTGGCTCGGTGAGCTGGTCACCGACCGGGGCATCGGCAACGGCATGTCGATCCTGATGTTCGTCGGCATCGCGGCCGGCTTCCCCGGCTCGCTGTGGCAGATCAAGCTGTCCGGCAAGCTGGCCGACGGCTGGATCGAGTTCTTCGCCGTCATCGTGGTGGGCCTGGCGATGGTCGCCCTGGTGGTCTTCGTCGAGCAGGCCCAGCGGCGGATCCCCGTGCAGTACGCCAAGCGGATGATCGGCCGCCGCTCGTACGGCGGCACGTCGACCTACATCCCGCTCAAGGTGAACCAGGCGGGTGTCATCCCCGTCATCTTCGCCTCGTCGCTGCTCTACATCCCGGCCCTGGTGGCCCAGTTCAGCGGGTCCAAGGCGGGCTGGGCGGTCTGGATCGAGACCAACTTCACCAAGGGCAACCACCCGGTCTACATCGTCACGTACTTCCTGCTGATCGTCTTCTTCGCGTTCTTCTACGTCGCCATCTCCTTCAACCCCGAAGAAGTTGCCGACAACATGAAGAAGTATGGTGGCTTCATCCCGGGCATCCGGGCTGGTCGCCCCACGGCCGAGTACCTCAGCTACGTGCTCAACCGGATCACGTGGCCGGGCTCGCTGTACCTGGGTCTGATCGCGCTGGTGCCAACAGTGGCGTTGGTGCTGTTCAAGGCCAACCAGAACTTCCCGTTCGGCGGGACGAGCATCCTGATCATCGTGGGTGTGGGTCTGGAGACCGTGAAGCAGATCGAGAGCCAGCTCCAGCAGCGCAATTACGAAGGGTTCCTCCGCTGATGCGAATCGTCCTCGTCGGGCCTCCTGGGGCAGGCAAGGGTACGCAGGCCGCGTACCTCGCCAAGAACCTCTCGATCCCGCACATCTCCACGGGCGACCTGTTCCGCGCCAACATCAGCCAGGGCACGGACCTCGGCAAAGAGGCGAAGTCCTACATGGACGCGGGCAACCTGGTGCCCGACTCGGTGACGATCGCGATGGCCGAGGACCGGATGGACCAGCCGGACGCCGAGGCCGGCTTCCTGCTGGACGGCTTCCCGCGCAACATCGGCCAGGCCGAGGCGCTGGACGCTTACCTCAAGGGCAAGGGCGTGAAGCTGGACGCCGTCCTGGACCTGGAGGTCCCGGAGGACGAGGTGGTCAAGCGGATCGCCGGCCGCCGGATCTGCCGCAACGACAGCAGCCATGTCTTCCACGTGGACTACCACAAGCCGAAGACCGAGGGCGTCTGCGACATCTGCGGCGGCGACCTCTACCAGCGCGAGGACGACCGCGAGGAGACCGTCCGCAAGCGGCTGGAGGTCTACCACACGGAGACCGAGCCGATCATCGACCACTACAAGGCGCAGGACCTGGTCGTCACGATCCCGGCCCTCGGCAAGGTGGACGAGGTCACCCAGCGCGCGATGGCCGCGCTGGGCAAGGGCGAGTAGTTCCACGAAGATCCACGCGTACGGCCGCGGTGCCCGGGAACGGGACCGCGGCCGTATCGTGTATGGGGCGGCCGCGGGCCGCCCCAGCGTCGTAGTAGTCGGTTCAGGAAGGCGTACGCCACCATGGTGGAGATCAAGACCCCCGAGCAGATCGCGAAGATGCGCGAGGCGGGGCTGGTGGTCGCCGCCATCCACGCGGCCACCCGGGAGGTGGCGGTGCCCGGCGCGACCACCAAGGACCTGGACGACGCCGCGCGCAAGGTGCTGGCCGAGCACGGTGCCAAGTCGAACTTCCTCGGGTACGGCGGCTTCCCCGCGACGATCTGCACCTCGGTCAACGACGTCGTCGTCCACGGCATCCCCGACACCGAGACCGTCCTGAAGGACGGCGACATCATCTCGATCGACTGCGGTGCGATCATCGACGGCTGGCACGGCGACGCGGCCTACACCGCGTTCGTGGGCTCCGGTCACTCTCCGGAGCTGGTCGAGCTGAGCCGGGTCACCGAGGAGTCCATGTGGGCCGGCATCGCGGCCGTCCGCAAGGGCAACCGCCTGGTCGACATCTCCAAGGCCATCGAGGGCTACATCCGCCGGCAGCCGCGCCCGGCGAACGGCAAGTACGGCATCGTCGAGGACTACGGCGGCCACGGCATCGGCTCGGAGATGCACATGGACCCGCACCTGCTGAACTACGTCGACCGCAAGCGCGGCCGCGGCCCGAAGCTGGTCCCCGGCTTCTGCATCGCCATCGAGCCCATGGTCAACCTGGGCACGGCCAAGACCCACGTCCTGGAGGACGACTGGACGGTCAAGTCGAACGACGGCAGCTGGTCCTCGCACTGGGAGCACTCCGTCGCGCTGACCGAGCAGGGCCCGCTGGTGCTGACCGCTCCGGACGGCGGCAAGGCGAAGCTGGCCGAGCTGGGCATCGAGGCCGCGCCGGACCCGCTGGCCTGAGCCCGTGTGTACGGCGCGTGGCACCTGGCCGACCCCCGAGGCGTAACGATCACAGAGCGTGGGCAATAATCGTGGATTCGTCTTTTCGGGAACGCTGACGTAGACTGACGCGTCGGCTGTCGTGCATCCGTGTGCCTGTTTTCCGGGTATGCATCCGTACGAAGTCGATCAAGGTAGCCGATTCGAAGGGCGAAGCGTGGCCAAGAAGCAAGGTGCCATCGAGATCGAGGGCACCGTGATCGAGTCCCTCCCGAACGCGATGTTCAAGGTGGAGCTTCAGAACGGTCACAAGGTCCTCGCGCACATCAGCGGCAAGATGCGGATGCACTACATCCGCATCCTCCCGGATGACCGGGTCGTCGTGGAGCTGTCTCCGTACGACCTGACGCGTGGCCGGATCGTCTACCGCTACAAGTAGATCTTGTCGACGCCCCCTCCCGTGGGGTGGCGGCACTGACCCGGAGAACCTCACATCCCATGAAGGTCAAGCCGAGCGTCAAGAAGATCTGCGACAAGTGCAAGGTGATCCGCCGCCACGGCCGGGTCATGGTGATCTGCGACAACCTGCGCCACAAGCAGCGCCAGGGCTGACGCACGCCGACCTCTCTGCATTTCGCAGTTTCTTCGCGCGACGCAAACGCACAGCAATACGTACATACGCAGACACCCGACCCCTCGCGTTCGTCGCGCGGGGACGACACCCCCGGCTCGGAGGCCGGGGACCCGGCTCGTAATTCCGAAGAGTCTTACGGGAACGGTGCTGCGGAAGACCTCCGAATACCTCAGGAGCCAATAAATGGCACGCCTCGCAGGCGTTGATCTCCCGCGCGACAAGCGCGTCGAGGTCGCCCTCACCTACGTCTTCGGCATCGGGCGCACCCTGTCGCAGCAGACCCTCGCCGCCACCGGCGTGAACCCGGACACCCGCGTTCGCGACCTGGCCGAGGAGGACCTGGTCAAGATCCGCGAGTACGTGGACAACAACCTCAAGACCGAGGGTGACCTCCGTCGCGAGATCCAGGCCGACATCCGCCGCAAGGTCGAGATCGGCTGCTACCAGGGTCTGCGTCACCGCCGCGGCCTGCCGGTGCACGGTCAGCGCACCAGCACGAACGCCCGTACCCGCAAGGGTCCGCGTCGCGCGATCGCCGGCAAGAAGAAGCCGGGCAAGAAGTAGTCCTCAGCGGACGCTCATCAGCGGTCTTCGCTGTAGGACCGACCACCTCCACCGGGAGTAATACATGCCTCCGAAGGGCCGTACGGCCGGCGCCAAGAAGGTGCGCCGCAAGGAGAAGAAGAACGTCGCCCACGGGCACGCTCACATCAAGAGCACGTTCAACAACACCATCGTTTCGATCACCGACCCCACGGGCAACGTGATCTCCTGGGCCTCGGCGGGCCACGTGGGCTTCAAGGGCTCGCGCAAGTCCACGCCGTTCGCCGCGCAGATGGCCGCCGAGTCGGCCGCCCGCCGCGCGCAGGAGCACGGCATGCGCAAGGTCGACGTCTTCGTCAAGGGTCCCGGCTCCGGCCGTGAGACCGCGATCCGCTCGCTCCAGGCCACCGGCCTGGAGGTCGGCTCGATCCAGGACGTCACCCCCACGCCGCACAACGGCTGCCGTCCCCCCAAGCGTCGCCGCGTCTGACGCAGGGCGGTCCCTCGGGGCCGCCGCCGGCCGGTCCGCGCTTCGGCGCGGGCCGTCACCAGGCACTTTTCGGGCGGTACGCCGCGACTCCTGGGAGTCGCGCCGTGCCGCCCGTACCCTTGTAGAAACCGCCGGGCCACCGTCCGGCGCAGCTGGCATCAAATAGCGGGTGCCAAGACTGGAAGGCAAACACCTCATGCTGATCGCTCAGCGTCCCTCGCTGACCGAAGAGGTCGTCGACGAATACCGCTCCCGGTTCGTGATCGAGCCGCTGGAGCCGGGCTTCGGCTACACCCTCGGCAACTCCCTGCGTCGTACGCTCCTCTCCTCGATCCCGGGTGCGGCGGTCACGTCCATCCGCATCGACGGTGTCCTGCACGAGTTCACCACCGTGCCGGGCGTCAAGGAGGACGTCACCGACCTCATCCTGAACATCAAGCAGCTGGTCGTCTCCTCCGAGCACGACGAGCCGGTCGTGATGTACCTGCGCAAGCAGGGCCCCGGCCTGGTCACCGCCGCGGACATCGCGCCGCCGGCCGGTGTCGAGGTGCACAACCCCGACCTGGTCCTCGCCACGCTGAACAGCAAGGGCAAGCTGGAGATGGAGCTGACCGTCGAGCGCGGTCGCGGCTACGTCTCCGCGGTGCAGAACAAGCAGGTGGGCCAGGAGATCGGCCGTATCCCGGTCGACTCCATCTACTCGCCGGTCCTCAAGGTCACCTACAAGGTCGAGGCGACCCGTGTCGAGCAGCGCACCGACTTCGACAAGCTGATCGTCGACGTCGAGACCAAGCAGGCCATGCGTCCCCGTGACGCCATGGCGTCGGCCGGCAAGACCCTGGTCGAGCTGTTCGGCCTGGCGCGCGAGCTCAACATCGACGCCGAGGGCATCGACATGGGCCCGTCCCCCACGGACGCCGCCCTGGCCGCCGACCTGGCGCTGCCGATCGAGGAGCTGGAGCTCACCGTTCGGTCGTACAACTGCCTCAAGCGCGAGGGCATCCACTCGGTGGGCGAGCTCGTCGCCCGCTCCGAGGCGGACCTGCTCGACATCCGCAACTTCGGTGCGAAGTCGATCGACGAGGTCAAGGCGAAGCTGGCCGGTATGGGCCTGGCGCTGAAGGACTCGCCCCCCGGGTTCGACCCGACCGCTGCGGCTGACGCGTTCGGCGCCGACGACGACGCGGATGCCGGTTTCGTGGAGACCGAGCAGTACTGAGCCCGCCTGCGGCGGGTCGGCCGGTAACGGCGGCCCGCCGTACTCAAGTGCAGGCTTGATCGGCCCTGAGGCCTCGTCCTCAAACGCCGGACGGGCTTGATTTCGGCCGGGCTGGATGAACGAGCCTGGCCGAGACTGGAAGCGGCAGGGGAGACCCGGCCGCTTCCAGCGCGAAAGATCTTCCGCGGGGCACCCGCCCCGCGGGAACTGACACCGGTACCTGATACGGCCGGTGCAGCAATGAAGGAGAAATACCATGCCGAAGCCCGCCAAGGGTGCCCGTCTGGGCGGCAGCGCTGCGCACGAGCGTGCGATGCTGCGCAACCTGGCCAGCAACCTGTTCGAGCACGGCCGCATCACGACGACCGAGGCCAAGGCCCGCCGTCTGCGTCCGTACGCCGAGCGTCTGGTGACCAAGGCGAAGAAGGGCGACCTTCACAACCGCCGCCAGGTCATGCAGCTGATCTCGGACAAGAGCGTCGTGCACACGCTCTTCACGGAGATCGCGCCGCGCTTCGCGGAGCGTCCGGGTGGTTACACCCGTATCACCAAGATCGGCAACCGTCGTGGCGACAACGCCCCGATGGCGGTCATCGAGCTGGTCGAGGGCGAGATCGCCAAGAAGGCCACCGTTGCCGAGGCCGAGGCCGCGACCAAGCGCGCGGTGAAGGAGTCCGACGAGGCCGCCAAGGCCGAGGACACCAAGGGCGAGGCCGCCGAGGCCCCGGCCGAGGAGTCGAAGGACGCCTGAGCCTGACACAGGCCACCGGACGGGCCCGCTCCCCTCAGGGGGGCGGGCCCGTTCCGCTTGAGAGGATGCACGGGTGAGCGATGAAGTGGAGCCCGGGTTCGTACGGGTGCGGCTGGACCTTTCGTACGACGGGAAGGACTTCTCCGGCTGGGCGAAGCAGCGGGCGCGGCGCACGGTCCAGGAGGAGCTGGAGACCGCGCTGCGGACGGTGACGCGGTCGGCGGAGACGTACGAGCTGACCGTGGCGGGGCGGACCGACGCCGGGGTGCACGCGCGGGGGCAGGTGGCGCACGTGGACCTGCCGGCGGAGCTGTGGGCCGAGCACGCGGACAAGCTGCTGCGGCGGCTGGCCGGGCGGCTGCCGAAGGACGTACGGGTGTGGCGGGCCGCCGAGGCGCCGTACGGGTTCAACGCGCGGTTCTCGGCGATCTGGCGGCGGTACGCCTACCGGGTGACGGATCACCCGGGGGGCGTCGATCCGCTGCTGCGCGGCCACGTGCTGTGGCACGACTGGGACCTGGACGTCGACGCGATGAACGAGGCGTCGCGGGCCCTGCTGGGGGAGCACGACTTCGCCGCCTACTGCAAGCGGCGCGAGGGCGCGACGACGATCCGTACGCTCCAGGAGCTGAGCTGGGTGCGGGACGGCGACGGGATCGTCACGGCGACCGTGAAGGCGGACGCCTTCTGCCACAACATGGTGCGTTCGCTGGTGGGCGCGCTGCTGTTCGTGGGGGACGGGCACCGGCCGGTGGAGTGGCCGGGGAAGGTGCTGGCGGCCGGGGTGCGGGACTCGGCGGTGCATGTCGTACGGCCGCACGGGCTGACCCTGGAGGAGGTCGGCTATCCGGCGGACGACCTGCTCATGGCCCGCAACCAGGAGGCGCGCAACAAGCGGACGCTGCCCGGGGGCGGCTGCTGCTGAGCCGCCCCGGCGCGGGCGTCGTCAGGACTGGGCGCGGGCGGCCTTGGCCGCCTGGTCCGTGCCGCGCTGCCAGATGCGGTTGTACGCGTACTGGCCGCCGTCCCGGCCGATCTGGAGGGCCTTCGTGGACGCCTTGGTGACGGCCGAGCCGTCGAGGTTGCCGGCGATGGTGAAGTAGGCGTAGCGGCCGGTGGCGTTGGTGTACATCGTGCAGGCCGTGCCCGCGCAGAAGGTGCCGACGCCGCCGCCGGCCAGCGGCGCGAGGCTGGGCTTGTTGGCGTCCTTGACCTTGAAGGCGGCGGCCTTGGAGTCGAAGACCGCGACGCCGACGGTGACCGCGACGCCGTCCTTGGAGTACGTGGCACGCAGCAGCTTCTTGCAGCCGTTGTGCTTGAGCACCGAGCCGAGCGCGCCGTGCGTGCCGGCCGTGCAGTCGTCGGTGGCGGCGGTGGTCACCCGGGGGTAGGACCGCTTGTCGATGACCATGCTCTTGTCGGGGAAGAGGGAGTCGGGGGTGAGGGCCGCGGTGTCCTTCTTGGGGTCGGTGATGTAGTCCCGCGGGTTCGGCGGCGGCGGGACGGAGACCTCGGAGAAGGACGGTTTGGGCTCGTCGGGCTCGTCCGGCAGCTTCTGGGCGTGCGGCAGGTCGTTGCCGTTCTTGTTGCTGGTGATCACGGCGGTGGCGACGATGCCCGCCACGGCGACGGTCGCGAGGGCGCCGCCGCCGATGAACAGCCAGCGGCGGCGCTTTTCGCGTGACTCGCTCTCGTCGGCGAGCGCCTCCCAGTCAGGAGTCGAGGAGTCCGGTCCCCCGGGCCCGAACGGCCCACCATGCCCAAAGCTCATGCCGCGCATCCTAAACCGGTTGGTGGAACGCGCGGCGGGCGGCGAGAATCCGGGCCATGGGACACGTGGAGGCCGGGCATCTGGAGTACTACCTGCCGGACGGGCGGGTCCTGTTGGGGGACGTCTCCTTCCGGGTCGGTGAGGGCGCCTCGGTGGCGCTGGTCGGCGCCAACGGCGCGGGCAAGACGACGCTGCTGCGGCTGATCTCGGGGGAGCTCCAGCCGCACGGGGGCACGGTGACCGTGAGCGGCGGGCTGGGGGTGATGCCGCAGTTCGTGGGGTCGGTCAGGGATGAGCGCACGGTCCGGGACCTGCTGGTGTCGGTGGCGTCGCCGCGGATCAGGGAAGCGGCGGCGGCCGTGGATGCCGCCGAGCACGCCGTGTATGGGGGCACCTCCCGCGCCGTTCAGGCAGTGGGGGACGTGGATGACGAGGCCGCGCAGATGCAGTACGCGCAGGCCCTCAGCGACTGGGCCGAGGCGCGCGGGTACGAGGCCGAGACGCTCTGGGACATGTGCACCATGGCCGCGCTGGGCGTCCCGTACGAGAAGGCGCAGTGGCGGCAGGTGCGCACGCTCAGCGGCGGCGAGCAGAAGCGGCTGGTGCTGGAGTCGCTGCTGCGCGGCACCGACGAGGTGCTGCTGCTGGACGAGCCGGACAACTATCTGGACGTTCCGGGCAAGCGCTGGCTGGAGGAGCGGCTGCGCGAGACGAAGAAGACCGTGCTCTTCGTCAGCCACGACCGGGAGCTGCTGGCGCGCGCCGCCGACAAGATCGTCAGCGTGGAGCCGGGGCCCGCGGGCTCGGACGTATGGGTGCACGGCGGCGGCTTCGACACGTACCACGCGGCACGCAAGGAGCGCTTCGCGCGCTTCGAGGAGCTGCGGCGGCGCTGGGACGAGAAGCACGAGCAGCTGAAGAAGCTGGTGCGCAGCCTGCGGCAGGCGGCGGAGAACAGCCATGAGCTGGCCTCCCGCTACCACGCCGCCCAGACCCGGCTGCGCAAGTTCGAGGAGGCCGGGCCGCCGCCGGAGCCGCCGCGCGAGCAGGAGATCACCATGCGGCTGCGTGGCGGGCGTACCGGTGTGCGGGCGGTGACCTGCGAAAACCTTGAGCTGACCGGGCTGATGAAGCCGTTCGGCCTGGAGGTCTTCTACGGGGAGCGGGTTGCGGTGCTCGGGTCGAACGGCTCCGGGAAGTCGCACTTCCTGCGGCTGCTGGCGGGCGAGGACGTCGCGCATACGGGTAGCTGGAAGCTGGGCGCGCGCGTCGTGCCCGGTCATTTCGCGCAGACGCACGCCCACCCGGAGCTGGAGGGCCGCACCCTTCTGGACATTCTCTGGACGGAACACGCCAAGGACCGGGGCAAGGCGATGAGCGCGCTGCGCCGGTACGAGCTGGAGCGCCAGGCCGAGCAGCGCTTCGACCGCCTGTCGGGCGGCCAGCAGGCGCGTTTCCAGATCCTGCTGCTGGAGCTGGCGGGGAGCACCGCCCTGCTGCTGGACGAGCCGACCGACAACCTCGACCTGGAGAGCGCCGAGGCGCTCCAGGAGGGGCTGGAGGCGTACGAGGGCACGGTGCTGGCGGTGACGCACGACCGCTGGTTCGCGCGGTCCTTCGACCGGTACCTGGTCTTCGGCTCGGACGGGCGGGTGCGGGAGACGGCGGAGCCGGTGTGGGACGAGCGGAGGGTCGAACGCAAGCGATAGCCCGCGTCACCGCTTGGGTCGCGTCCGGTGGTGAGCCCGTGGCAGCGGCTCTTAGATGGACGCATGAGCGCGGAGAAAACGGGCATAGCGGGCGTCGGGGAGGCGGGGGACGCAGCGGAGGCCGCGGCCTCCCCGGTCGTCGGATGGCTGCTCAGGCGGGCTCCCTGGCCGCTGTGGGCGGTGGCCGCCGCCCTGATGGTGGCGGTGATCTTCAACATCCACCGCCACAGTGCCACCGTCGGCATGGACAACGACTTCGTCGTCAAGGCGGCGCGGGCGCTCCTGGACGGTGACGCCCCGTACGCCGACAAGCGGTTCCTGTACCTGCCGAGCGCGGTGCCGGCCGCGGTGCCCGAGGCGCTGCTGTCCGCCGGGAAGCTGCGGCTGCTGGTGCCGGTGGCGGGCGTGGGGGCGGTGGTGCTGGGCTGGCTGCTGGCGCTGCGGATCTTCCGGGTGCCCGTACGGAGCAGGCTGGCGGTGCTCGGGGTGGCGGCCCTGGCGTTCTTCGAGCCGTTCCGCAACGTGGTCAACATCGGGAACTGGACGCTGGCCTCCGTGGTGGCGCTGCCTCTGGTGCTGCTCCTGGCGCTGCGCTCCCGGTGGGTGGCCGCGGGCGCGGTCCTCGGCCTCGCGCTGGCCCTCAAGCCGCTGCTCGCGCCGCTGCTCCTGCTGCTGGTCCTGGCGCGGCGCCGGCGGGCCCTCGCGGTGGCGGTGGCGGTGCCCGTCGTGGCGTCCGGGCTGGCGGCGCTGCTGATGCCGCGCCCCGGCATGTTCTTCACCCGTACCCTGCCGTTCCTGCTGCACGGCCAGGACAGCTTCGCGCGGCCCTTCGACGCCTCGCTCGGGATGATCCTGACCCGGCTGGGCGTGCCGGAGACCGCGGCGTACGGGGTCGCCGCGGTGGTGGCGGCGGCCGGGGCCGGGTGTGCCTGGGCGCGCTGGCGGCGCGGTGACGCGGGCCCGCTGCGGCTCGTCGAGACCGCCGCGATGCTGATGCTCGCGGCGTTCCTGGTGTCCCGGCCGTCCTTCGACCACTACCTGCTGGTGGTGCTGCCGCCGCTGGTGGCCTCCGTGGCCCTGCCGGGCTCGGCGGCTCGTACGATCTGGTTCTGGATCGCCCTCGTACCGCAGGTCAGCGGGCTGGCCTGGCCGCACCTGGAGGCACTGCACCGGCGGGCCTTCCGGGACGCGGCGATGCTGTGGACCGTCGCGGCCGTGCTGGCGTGGACCTGCGTCCGGCCGCGCGTGCTGCGGGCGGTGGCTACCATGCCCGTGGGACCCGAGGGTGCGGATCGCACGCCGGTTCGGGACGTGTTTTGACCCGGCTGGGGGCGGCCCGGTATTCTGCTGGTTCGTTATGCGTATTGGCTTGCTCTATCTCACGTGAGGGGCCCTTACGCCGGTCCACCGGGCCGATGACCAGCGGCAGGAACCCGGGTTGCGTCACCCGCGGGGCCGCCAGTGCTGGCGATCGATCGTGGTGACCAGTACAGGACCCTATTCACTGAAGAAGCGAAGGCTAACCGTGCGTACGTTCAGCCCCAAGCCCGGCGATGTCCAGCGCCAGTGGCACATCATCGACGCCCAGGACGTCGTCCTGGGCCGTCTGGCCTCCCAGGCCGCTTCCCTCCTGCGGGGTAAGCACAAGCCGGTGTACGCGCCGCACGTCGACACCGGCGACTTCGTCGTCATCATCAACGCCGACAAGGTGCACCTGTCCGGCAACAAGCGCATCCAGAAGATGGCCTACCGCCACTCCGGTTTCCCGGGCGGTCTGCGTGCGGTCCGTTACGAGGACCTGCTCGAAAAGAACCCCGAGAAGGCCGTCGAGAAGGCCATCAAGGGCATGCTGCCCAAGAACACCCTGGGCCGTCAGATGCTCTCGAAGCTGAAGGTCTACGCGGGCCCCGAGCACCCGCACGCTGCCCAGCAGCCGGTCCCGTTCGAGATCACCCAGGTCGCGCAGTAAGTCCGGCCACCCCCTAAGACGAAGAGAATCTGAGGAGCATCGTGGCTGAGACCACCCCCGAGACCCCGCTGGACGAGGTCGAGGTCGAGGAATACACCACCGAGACCGAGGTCCCGCTGGAGGGCGAGTACACCTCCGAGTCGCTCGCCTCGCGCTTCGGCGACCCGCAGCCGGCCGCCGGCCTCGGCCGTCGCAAGAACGCCATCGCCCGCGTGCGGATCATCCCGGGCACCGGCCAGTGGAAGATCAACGGCCGCACCCTTGAGGGTTACTTCCCGAACAAGGTGCACCAGCAGGAAGTCAACGAGCCCTTCAAGGTGCTCGAACTGGACAACCGCTACGACGTCGTGGCCCGCATCTCCGGCGGCGGCATCTCCGGCCAGGCCGGCGCGCTGCGCCTGGGCGTGGCCCGTGCGCTGAACGAGGCGGACGAGGACAACAACCGCGGTCCGCTGAAGAAGGCCGGCTTCCTCAAGCGCGACGACCGTGCGGTCGAGCGCAAGAAGGCCGGTCTGAAGAAGGCCCGCAAGGCGCCGCAGTACAGCAAGCGCTAATTGCCGCTTGGCTGCTCGCGCGGCTCTTGGCGAACGCCCCGGTGGCACCATCCGTGCTGCCGGGGCGTTCGGCTATCCGGGACCAGCGGCGTATACCTGGACGCAATGCTCTGGTCCACGTACATCAACTCGGAGGACACCAGTGGGACGACTCTTCGGCACGGACGGTGTGCGCGGTGTCGCCAACGCCGATCTGACGGCCGAGCTGGCGCTCGGTCTCTCGGTCGCGGCGGCGCATGTGCTCGCGGAAGCCGGCACCTTTGAGGGCCACCGGCCCGTGGCCGTGGTCGGGCGCGATCCGCGGGCGTCGGGGGAGTTCCTGGAGGCCGCGGTCGTCGCGGGCCTGGCCAGCGCGGGCGTGGACGTGCTGCGGGTGGGCGTGCTGCCGACCCCGGCCGTGGCGTACCTGACCGGGTCGCTCGGCGCCGACCTGGGCGTGATGCTCTCCGCCAGCCACAACCCGATGCCCGACAACGGCATCAAGTTCTTCGCCCGCGGCGGCCACAAGCTCGCCGACGAGCTGGAGGACCGCATCGAGCGCACCTACCGGGCGCACAGCTCCGGCGAGCCGTGGGACCGGCCCACCGGCGCCGGTGTCGGCCGGGTCAAGGACTACGACCAGGGCTTCGACAACTACGTCGCGCACCTGGTGGGCGTGCTGCCCAACCGCCTGGACGGCCTGAAGATCGTCATCGACGGCGCGCACGGCGCGGCTTCCCGGGTCTCCCCGGAGGCGTTCGCGCGGGCCGGCGCCGAGGTCGTCACCATCGGCACCGAGCCCGACGGCCTGAACATCAACGACGACTGCGGCTCCACCCACATCGCCAAGCTGCGCGCGGCGGTCGTCGAGCACGGCGCCGACCTGGGCGTGGCGCACGACGGCGACGCGGACCGCTGCCTGGCGGTGGACCACCAGGGCAACGAGGTCGACGGCGACCAGATCCTGGCCGTCCTGGCGCTCGGCATGCGCGAGGCCGGCACGCTGCGCAAGAACACCGTCGTGGCGACCGTCATGTCCAACCTGGGCTTCAAGCTGGCCATGGAGCGCGAGGGCCTGACCTTCGTCCAGACGGCGGTCGGCGACCGCTACGTCCTGGAGGAGATGAAGGCCGGCGGGTTCGCGCTCGGCGGCGAGCAGTCCGGCCACGTCATCGCGCTGGACCACGCCACGACCGGCGACGGCACCCTCACCGGCCTGATGCTGGCCGCCCGCGTCGCGGACACCGGCCGCCCGCTGGCCGAGCTGGTCGGCGTCATGGAGCGGCTGCCGCAGGTGCTGGTGAACGTCCCGGACGTCGACAAGACGCGGGTCGGCACCTCGCCGGAGCTGACCACCGCGGTCGCGGAGGCCGAGAAGGAACTGGGCGCCACCGGCCGCGTACTGCTGCGCCCCTCCGGCACCGAGCCGCTGGTCCGCGTCATGGTCGAGGCCGCCGACATCGAGCAGGCGGGGGCCGTCGCCGGACGGCTGGCCGACGTGGTGAAGTCGGCGCTGGGCTAGCTAACCCCGTACGCGCTTCCTGCTGGCCCAGAAGATCTTCTGGGCCAGCAGTGTCAGCGTGCCCGCGATGACGATGCCGGCGAGGTTCAGCAGGAGCTGTTCCGTGGAGCCCCACGCCTGCCGGTACGAGCTGTAGCCGAAGGCGACGGCGGCGTTCGCGGCGGCCGGGACGGTGGTGACCGAGATCGCCACGCCGACCAGGGCGCCGGACTTCGCCGAGGTGAGGGAGAGGACCCCGGCGATCCCGGCGAGGACGGCGACCACGAACGAGAACCAGTCCGGCCGGTAGATGAAGTTCGTGTTCGGGCGCTCGGCCGTAAGCGCCTCGGCGTGGAAGAGCCCCACCGCGTCCATGACCAGGCTGAACCCCACCGTCAGCGCCATCGCCACCGCGAAGCCCACGACCAGCGCCAGCAGGGAGCGCCAGGCCAGCCCGGGCGCGCGGCGCACCAGGGCCGTGCAGACGCCGGCCAGCGGGCCGAACTCCGGGCCGACGGCCATCGCGCCGACGATCAGGATCGCGTTGTCCAGCACCACGCCGCAGGCCGCGAGCATCGTGGCGAGCGTCAGGAACGCCAGATAGGTGACGGAGAGCGTGGACTCCTCGTGGGTGGCGTCGGTCAGCGACTCCCACAGCACGGCGTCCGCGCCCTCGCCGGGCGCGTCCTTCTCCGCCCGGTCCGCGCGGGTGGACAGCGACAGGTCGATGTTCTCGACGGCGATCGCGCCGTCCCGGTCGATGCCGAGCGCCCGCAGCTCGTGCAGCAGGCCGTCGGCGGCCTCGCGGGCCACGTCGCACAGGACGACATCGCCCGGCGGATCGTGCGCGGCGCCGGCCAGGACGGCGAGGTGGGTGGTGCCGACCGTGCTCTCCACCAGGCGCAGCACGGCCTGCGTACGGTCGGCGGGGACGATCAGGCGCAGGTGCAGCACGGTGTACCTCTCGTGGAAGGCGGCGGGTTCCCGCCGTCGTCAGAGCTTGCGCAGGGACAGCCGCTGCACCTTGTGGTCCGGCCCCTTGCGCAGCACGAGGTTGGCGCGCCCCCGGGTCGGTGCGACGTTCTGTTCCAGGTTGGGCTTGTTGACGGTGCGCCAGATCATCCGGGCGTAGTCGAGGGCTTCTTCCTCGGAAACCTGGGTGTACTTCCGGAAGTACGAGAACGGGTTCTGGAAGGCGGTGGCGCGCAGTTTGCGGAAGCGGCCCAGGTACCACTGCTCGATGTCCTCGGTGCGGGCGTCCACGTAGACCGAGAAGTCGAAGAAGTCGGCGAGGCCGAGGCGGGTGCGGCCGTCCTTGCCGGGCAGGGCGGGCTGGAGGACGTTCAGGCCCTCGACGATCAGGATGTCGGGGCGGTGCACGGTCAGCCGTTCGCCGGGCACGATGTCGTAGATCAGGTGGGAGTAGACCGGGGCGCTGACCTCGGACTTGCCGGACTTCACGTCGGCGACGAAGCGGGTCAGGGCGCGGCGGTCGTAGGACTCGGGGAAGCCCTTGCGCGACATCAGGCCGCGGCGGTGCAGTTCGGCGTTGGGGAACAGGAAGCCGTCGGTGGTGACCAGCTCGACGCGCGGGTGCTCCGGCCAGCGGGCCAGCAGCGCCTGGAGGAGCCGGGCGGTGGTGGACTTGCCGACGGCCACGCTGCCCGCGACCCCTATGACGAACGGTGTGCCGGGCTGCGCGCCGTGGCCGCCGCCCGCGTCGCCGAGGAAGGTGTTGAGCGCGCCGCGCAGGTTGCTGGTGGCGCCGACGTACAGGTTGAGCAGCCGGGACAGCGGCAGGTAGACGTCGCGCACCTCGTCCAGGTCGATCACGTCGCCCAGGCCGCGCAGCCGCTCGACCTCCTCGGCGGTCAGCGGCAGCGGGGTCTTCTCCCGCAGGGCGCTCCACTCGGCGCGCGTCAGGTCCACGTACGGCGTGCGCTCGGCGCGGCGGCGGTGCTGCGACTCGGTCGGCTCTGTGGTGAGGGGCACGCGCCCATTGTCCGCGCGCGCGGCGCCCGGTTCCCTCCGGGGTGGGGTTGTGGCCGTCCGTGTCGCGGACGGGCCGTGAGCGGCGCCGTAGGGCGGCGGCGCCGCGGGTTGACCGTATAGAGCGGGGGCTTTGATCACGTCGCCCCGTAGGCTGCCCTCATGTGCGGAATCGTGGGGTATACGGGCGGCCGGTCCGCCCTGGACGTCGTGCTCGCCGGGCTGAAGCGGCTGGAGTACCGCGGCTACGACTCGGCCGGGGTGGCCGTCCTGGCCGACGGAGGGCTGGCCGCGGCCAAGAAGGCGGGCAAGCTCGCCAATCTCGACAAGGAGCTGGCCGAGCGTCCGCTGCCGACCGGCTCGACCGGGATCGGGCACACCCGGTGGGCCACGCACGGCGCGCCCACCGACGCCAACGCCCATCCGCACCTGGACAACGCCGGGCGGGTCGCCGTCGTCCACAACGGCATCATCGAGAACTTCGCGGCGCTGCGGGCCGAACTGTCCGGGCGCGGTCACACGTTGGCGTCCGAGACGGACACCGAGGTGGTCGGGCATCTGCTGGCGGAGAGCTTCTCCTCCTGCGGCGATCTGGCCGAGGCGATGCGGCAGGTGTGCCGGCGGCTGGAGGGCGCGTTCACGCTGGTCGCGGTGCACGCGGACGCGCCGGACGTGGTGGTGGGCGCGCGCCGCAACTCACCGCTGGTGGTGGGTGTCGGCGAGGACGAGGCGTTCCTCGCGTCGGACGTGGCGGCGTTCATCGCGTACACCCGTGAGGCGATCGAGCTGGGCCAGGACCAGGTCGTGGAGCTGCGCCGGGACGGGGTGACGGTCACGGACTTCGACGGGGCGCCGGGCGAGGTCCGTGAGTACCACGTGGACTGGGACGCCTCGGCCGCCGAGAAGGGCGGCTACGACTACTTCATGCTCAAGGAGATCGCCGAGCAGCCGAAGGCGGTCGCGGACACGCTGCTGGGCCGGGTGGACGCGTCCGGGGTGCTCTCGCTGGACGAGGTCCGCATCGACGACGCGGTGCTGCGCGAGGCCACCAAGGTGGTGATAGTGGCCTGCGGCACGGCCTTCCACGCCGGGATGATCGCCAAGTACGCGATCGAGCACTGGACCCGTATCCCCTGCGAGGTGGAGCTGGCCAGCGAGTTCCGCTACCGGGACCCGATCCTGGACCCGCGCACCCTGGTCGTCGCCATCTCGCAGTCCGGCGAGACGATGGACACCCTGATGGCGGTGCGGCACGCCCGCGAGCAGGGCGCGAAGGTCCTCGCGGTCTGCAACACCAACGGCTCGACGATCCCGCGCGAGTCGGACGCGGTGCTCTACACCCACGCCGGGCCCGAGGTCGCGGTCGCCTCCACCAAGGCGTTCCTGACCCAGCTGGTGGCCTGCTACCTGCTCGCGCTGTACCTGGGGCAGGTGCGCGGCACGCAGTGGGGCGACGAGATCCGGGCCGTGGTGCGCGAGCTGGCCGGCGTCGGCACGCAGGTCGAGCAGGTCCTGGGGACGATGGAGCCGGTACGGGAGCTGGCGCGCGGTCTCGCGGACAAGGACACGGTGCTGTTCCTGGGGCGGCACGTGGGCTACCCGGTCGCCCTGGAGGGCGCGCTGAAGCTCAAGGAACTCGCGTACATGCACGCGGAGGGCTTCGCGGCGGGCGAGCTGAAGCACGGCCCGATCGCGCTGATCGAGGAGGGTGTGCCGGTGGTGGTGGTCGTGCCGTCGCCGCGCGGCCGGTCCGTCCTGCACGGCAAGATCGTCTCCAACATCCAGGAGATCCGGGCCCGCGGCGCGCGCACCATCGTGATCGCGGAGGAGGGCGACGAGGCGGTCGTCCCGTACGCGGACCACGTCGTGCGCATCCCGCGCACGCCCACCCTGCTCCAGCCGCTGGTCTCCTCGGTGCCGCTCCAGGTGTTCGCCTGCGAACTGGCCACGGCGCGCGGCAACGAGGTGGACCAGCCGCGCAACCTCGCCAAGTCGGTGACCGTCGAATGATCATCGGGGTGGGCATCGACGTCGCCGAGATCGACCGCTTCGGGGCGGCCCTGGAGCGCACCCCGGAGATGGCGCACCGGCTGTTCGTCGAGCGGGAGTTGACGCTGCCCAGCGGCGAGCGCCGGGGCATCGCCTCGCTCGCCGCCCGGTTCGCGGCCAAGGAGGCGGTGGCCAAGGCGCTGGGCGCGCCCGGCGGGCTGCGCTGGACGGACGCGGAGGTGGCGGTGCTGGAGTCCGGGCAGCCGATGCTCCAGATCCGCGGGACGGTGGCCGAGCGGGCGGCGGAACTGGGCGTGCGGTCCTGGCACGTGTCGCTCAGTCACGACGCGGGCGTGGCCTCGGCGGTGGTGATCGCGGAGGGGTGAGCGCTGCCGGCGGGCGCGGCCGGACGCGCCGGTACCCGTGGCCGGGCGAGCCGGGAGGAATGCCGGGGCCGCCCGGGGTCAGACTGGGTGCATGAGGACTGCGTTCAGCGTGGATGTCGTACGGGCGGCCGAGCGGGACCTGATGGCGCGGCTGCCCGAAGGGGCCCTGATGCAACGGGCCGCCGCCGGGCTGGCGGTGGCCTGCGCGGAGCTGCTGGGGCGGGTGTACGGGGCCCGGGTCGTACTGCTCGTGGGCAGCGGTGACAACGGCGGCGACGCGCTGTACGCGGGCGCCCGGCTGGCCCGGCGCGGCGCGGGCGTACGCGCCGTCCTGCTGTCCCCGGAACGGGCGCACGCGGGCGGCCTGGCGGCCCTCCGGGCGGCCGGCGGCCGGGTGTCCGGCGACGCCCTCGCCGACATCGCGCGCGCCGATCTCGTCGTGGACGGCATCGTCGGCATCGGCGGCAAGGGCGGCCTGCGGCCGGAGGCGGCGCGGCTGGCCGAGGCGGCCCGTGGGGCCATGACCGTGGCCGTCGACCTGCCGAGCGGCGTGGACGCGGACTCCGGCGAGGTGCCGGGGGAGGCCGTACGGGCCGATGTGACGGTGACCTTCGGCGCGTACAAGCCGGGCCTGCTGATCGACCCGGCGCGCGAGTACGCGGGCGCGCTGCGGCTGGTGGACATCGGCCTCGATCTGCCCGCGGACGCCGGGGTGGAGGCGCTCCAGTACGCGGACGTGGCGGCCCTGCTGCCCCGCCCCTCGGCGGAGAGCGACAAGTACCGGCGCGGTGTGGTGGGCGTGGTCGCGGGGTCCGCGCGCTATCCGGGCGCCGCGGTGCTGGCCGTGTCCGGGGCGCTGCGCGGCGGCGCCGGGGCCGTACGGTACGTGGGCCCGGCGGCCGACGAGGTGCTGGCGCGGTTCCCGGAGACCCTGGTGCACGCCGGGCCGCCCTCGAAGGCGGGCCGCGTCCAGTCCTGGGTCATCGGCCCCGGCATCGGCGACGACGGGGACGCGGTGGCGGACGTGCTCGGCTCCGACGTACCGGTGCTGGTGGACGCCGACGGGCTGCGCTTCCTGGACGCCGCGCGGGTACGGGACCGCGCCGCGCCGACCCTGCTGACGCCGCACGCCGGGGAGGCCGCCGCGCTGCTCGGCGCCGACCGGGCGGACGTCGAGGCGTCCCGCCTGCGCTCCGTACGGGAACTGGCCGAGCGGTACGGCGCCACGGCCCTCCTGAAGGGCTCCACCACCCTCGTCGCCGACCCGGCGGGCGGCCCCGTGCGCGCCAACCCCACCGGCACCGGCTGGCTGGCCACCGCCGGCAGCGGCGACGTGCTGTCCGGCCTGACCGGATCGCTGCTGGCCACCGGCCTGTCCGCGCGCGACGCGGCGTCCGCGGGCGCGTATCTGCACGGCCTGGCCGCCCGGCTGGCGGCCACCCCGGACGGCGCGCCGATCCTGGCGACGGACGTGGCGGGGGCGCTGGGGGAGGCGTGGCGGGACGTCAGCCGGTCGTGAGGGCGGGCCCTCCTTCTCCACCTGCCTCGCCGGGCCCCAATCCCCGTCCTGAGACACTGTGTGGATGAACCACACAGCCATGCGTGCCCGTGCGGCCATCGACCTCGCCGCGGTGCGCTCCAATGTGCGGGCGCTGCGGGCCCGCGCGCCACGGGCCGAGCTGATGGCCGTGGTGAAGTCGGACGGGTACGGCCACGGCGCCGTCCGCTGCGGCCGTGCCGCGCGGGAGGCCGGGGCGACTTGGCTGGGCACGGCCCTGCCGGAGGAGGCCTTCGCGCTGCGGGACGCGGGCGACACCGGCCGCCTGATGTGCTGGCTGTGGACGCCCGGCGGGCCCTGGCGGCAGGCGATCGAGCAGGACATCGACGTGTCGGTCAGCGGGATGTGGGCGCTGCGCGAGGTCATGGACGCGGCGCGGGCCTGCGGCCGTACCGCCCGGGTGCAGCTGAAGGTCGACACCGGGCTGGGGCGCAACGGCTGCCAGCCCGCCGACTGGGCCGCACTGGTCGCCGCCGCGCGCGCCGCCGAGGCCGAGGGCACGGTCCGCGTCACCGGCGTCTGGTCGCACTTCGCATGCGCCGACGAGCCGGGCCACCCCTCCATCGACGCACAGCTGGCGCTCTTCGCCGAGGCCGACGCGGTGGTCCGCGAGGCCGGTCTGGACCCCGAGGTACGGCATCACGCCAACACCCCGGCGCTGCTCAGCCTCCCCCGGGCGCACTTCGACCTGGTGCGCGCCGGGATCGGCGTCTACGGCCTCTCGCCCAGCCCCGAGATGGGCGCGCCGGAGGACTTCGGACTGCGGCCGGTGATGACGCTGGAGGCGGCGCTGGCGTCGGTGAAGCGCGTACCCGGTGGCCATGGCGTCTCGTACGGTCACCAGTACACGACGTCCGGCGAGACCACCCTCGCCCTGGTGCCGCTCGGCTACGCCGACGGCATCCCGCGGCATGCGTCGGGCAGCGGACCGGTACTGGTCGCGGGCAAATGGCGGACGGTCGCCGGACGGATCGCGATGGATCAGTTTGTGGTCGATCTTGGCGGGGACCCGGCCCAGGTGGGAGACGTGGCTGTGCTGTTCGGCCCGGGGGACCGGGGCGAGCCGACCGCCGAGGACTGGGCGCGTGCGACCGGCACCATCGGGTACGAAATCGTCACGCGGATCGGTACCCGGGTGCCACGCGTCTATGTTGATGAGCGCGCGGACACGGGGAGCGGGACATGAGCGACAGGACGGGGGCGGCCGCCGACACCGCGATCGACGCGGCGGAAGCGGCGGCCGGGGCGGCCACGGCGGTCGGCGGCTGGACGCGGGCCGGACGCCACGCGGGCATCGCCGGAGCGGCGATCGGCGTGGTGGCGGCGGGCGCCGCCGCGGGTGTGGCCATCGAGCGGCTGACGGTCGGCCGGGGCATGCGGCGCAAGGCGCGGCTCGCGCTGGACGCGGCGGGCCCGTACGGCACGCTGCGCGGCACGCCGGGCACGGCCGTGGCCGAGGACGGCACGGAACTGCACTACGAGATCGACGAGCCGGGCGACGGCAGAGGCACCAAGGGCGGCGGCACCGGCAGCGCGCGCCGCAAGCGGCTGCTGAAGCTGCTGGGGCGCCGCGCCGAGGCGCTCACGGTCGTCTTCTGCCACGGCTACTGCCTCAACCAGGACTCCTGGCACTTCCAGCGCGCCGCCCTGCGCGGCGCGGTGCGCACGGTCCACTGGGACCAGCGCAGCCACGGCCGCTCGGAGCGCGGCAGGGCCCAGCGCGAGGGCACCGAGCGGGTCACCATCGACCTGCTCGGCCGGGACCTGAAGGCGGTGCTGGACACCACCGTGCCGGAGGGGCCGATCGTGCTGGTCGGGCACTCCATGGGCGGTATGACCGTGATGGCGCTGGCCGACCAGTATCCGGAGTACGTCGCGGAGCGGGTGGTCGGGGTGGCCCTGATCGGCACCTCCGCGGGGCGGCTCAGCGAGGTCGCCTTCGGGCTGCCGTCACTGGGCGTCAAGGCGTTCCACAAGCTGGCGCCGGGCGTGCTCAAGGCGCTCGGCGCGCAGAGCGAGCTGGTCGAGAAGGGCCGCCGGGCGACCGCCGACCTCTTCGCCGGGCTGGTCAAGCGCTATTCGTTCGGTACGCCGAAAGAGGTGGACCCGGGGGTGGCGCGGTTCGCCGAGCGGATGATCGAGGCGACGCCGATCGATGTCGTCGCCGAGTTCTTCCCGGCCTTCGCGGTGCACGACAAGACCGAGGCGCTGGCCGCGTTCGACGCCGTACCGGCCCTGGTGCTGGCCGGCGACCGGGACCTGATCACCCCCTCCGACCACAGCGACACCATCGCCGAGCTGCTGCCGGGCGCCGAGTCGGTGTGCGAGCCGGGCGCGGGCCACCTGGTGATGCTGGAGCGCCCCGAGGTGGTCACCGGCCATCTGGAGACGCTGATCGGGCGGGCCGCGGCGGCGGCCGCGGGAGCGCGGTCGGCGCGGGCGTAGCGCGGCGGCCCGGCGCCCGCCGCGCGGACGGTACGGCGGGCGGGTCAGCGACGCCGGGTCCGGAACGCCGGGTTCGGAATGCCGGTTGTGTGCGCCGTACCATCGGCGCATGAGCGCCACCGAGACGACCGTGCACGTAACCGTCAAGTCGCCCACCCGCATGCAGGAGTTGGGCCGCCGGCTGGCCGGGCTGCTGCGGCCGGGGGACCTGGTGATGCTGACCGGGGAGCTGGGAGCGGGCAAGACGACCCTGACCCGCGGCCTGGGCGAGGGCCTGGGCGTGCGCGGGGCGGTCACCTCGCCGACGTTCGTGATCGCCCGGGTGCATCCGCCGCTGGCCGAGGGCCCGGCCCTGGTGCACGTGGACGCGTACCGGCTCGGCGGCGGGCTGGACGAGATGGAGGACCTGGACCTCGACGTGTCGCTGCCGGAGTCGGTGGTGGTCGTGGAGTGGGGCGAGGACAAGGTCGAGGAGCTGTCCGAGGACCGGCTGCATCTGGTCATCGGGCGCACGGTGGGCGCGGACGCGCCGGGCCTGCCGGACGGCGCGCACTCCGACGTGGTGACCGACGAGGACGATGTGCGCGAGGTCGCCGTCCGGGGTGTCGGGCCGCGCTGGGCGGGTGTGGACCTGTCGGTGCTGGCCGGGGAGTAGGCGGGAAGGGGCCGCGCCGGGCGGGGAGCGGGCGGCGCCTCGCACCGTAGTTTCCGACAAGCCGTCGGGAAGATGTTGCGCGCGCGGCGCCGAACGTGGTCACATGGGTGAAGAGAGAGCCGGTTAGGTCTGCCTAACTACGCCCGCTTGCCCGCCCAGGAGCCACGGGAGGCATCCATGTCGGCCCACCAGCCCGTCACCGCAGGGGTCCGCAGCGGCGCGACCGAGCCGTCGCCGACCATGAACGAACTGCTGGCGGCGTGCGCCGCGGCCAGCGCGGTGTCCACGCCCCCGGAGCCGCCGTCGCGTGCCGAGGAGGACGCGGAGACAGACGGGACGCGCGTCGTCGGCGTGCAGGAGACGCAGAGGGCCGGGAGGCGCGACGCGGCGTAGGGGCGGCGTCCCCGCGCCCTTCGGCCACCGTCCCTCGGGGACGCGCACGCCGCCCCTCGGGAAACGACCCCCGCCCTAGGGAACGACGACGATCTTCGTCTCCCGCAGCGCGAAGTCCCACATCGCCGTGCCGTCCTCGCGGGTCTCCCGGATGCCGCCGGTCTTCTTCTTCGCGTTCGGGTCCGGCATCGAGCCGTCGACCGCCGAGCTGAAGCCGATCACCACGCCCTCGGCGACCGTGAAGCGCACCACGTGTTCGATCGGTACCCCGTCCGAGCCGGGGATCTTCAGCGACCGCCCGGTGACCTTGTACGTCCCCGGCGCCGGGGACACCGTGCTCGGCGTGACCTCGTACGTCCGCTTCACCTTGCCGTCCGCCGTGACCAGCCACACCCGCCGGGCGCCCAGCGCGTAGACGACCCGCTCGCCCTCGCCCGAGTCCGGCGGGACCGGGACCTCGGCCTTTTGCTGGTCCGCGCCGTCCTTGCCCTTGCCCGGGGCCGGGCTCGCGGAGGACGACGGGCGCTTGCCCGCGGTGGTGTGGTCGGGGGCCGAGGCGGACGCCTGATAGGCCAGGAAGCCGACGGCGGCGAGCGCGGCCGCGGTCAAAGCGGTGACGATCGTGCTGCTCTTACCGGACACCGCCGTGCCACCTTTCGTACGCGCGTGACTACGGGTGACGGTAGCACCCGGCAGGGCACCCACGGCCGCGCCGTAGTCTTGGAGGCGTGCTGCTGCTTGCTCTGGACACCGCAACCCCCGCCGTCACCGTCGCGGTCCACGACGGCTCCCGCGTACTCGCCGAGGAGCGTCAGGTGGACGCGCGCCGGCACGGCGAACTGCTGCTGCCCGCCGTCGACCGGGTGCTCGCCGAGGCGGGCGTGAAACTCGACGCGGTCAGCGACATCGTGGTCGGCGTCGGCCCCGGCCCGTACACCGGACTGCGGGTCGGGCTCGTCACGGCGGCGACCTTCGCGGCCGCCCTCGACGTGCCCGTCCACGGCCTGTGCACGCTGGACGGCATCGCGTACGCCGCCGGGCTCGACGAACCGTTCGTGGTGGCGACCGACGCGCGCCGCAAGGAGGTCTACTGGGCGCGCTACGCCGACGCCCGCACCCGCCTCACCGAGCCCGCCGTGGACCGCCCCGCGGACATCGCGGACCAGGTCGGCGGGGTGCCCGCGGTCGGCGCGGGCGCGGTGCTGTACGCGGACACCTTCACCGGCCTGCGGGCCGGCGGCCCCGAGCACCAGTCCGCGGGCGCGCTCGCCTCGCTCGCCGCCGAGAAGCTGGCGCGCGGCGAGGAACTGCTGCCGCCGCAGCCGCTGTACCTGCGCCGCCCGGACGCGCAGGTGCCCGCCAACTACAAGGTGGTCACGCCGAAGTGACCGCGAGGGTGGCTTCCGGACAGGGCGCGCGGGACGGCGCCGTGCTCCGTGAGATGCGCTGGTGGGACATCGCCCCCGTACTGGACCTGGAGCGCGAGCTGTTCCCGGAGGACGCCTGGTCGGCAGGCATGTTCTGGTCCGAGCTGGCACACGCCCGCGGACCGGCCGCCAACCGCCGTTACGTCGTCGCCGAACTCGACGGCCGCCTGGTCGGCTACGGCGGCCTGGCCGCCGTCGACGGCACCGGCGACATCCAGACCATCGCCACCGCCCGCGACCAGTGGGGCACTGGGCTCGGCTCCCGGCTGCTGACCGAGCTGCTGTCCGCCGCGACCGCCTTCGAGTGCGCCGAGGTGCTCCTCGAAGTACGCGTCGACAACACGCGGGCGCAGCGGCTGTACGAGCGCTTCGGCTTCGAGCCGATCGGCTTCAGGCGCGGCTACTACCAGCCGGGCAACGTGGACGCCCTCGTCATGCGCCGTACCACCCAGTCCCCCTCCGAATCTCCGGCCGATTCCGGGGCCGGGACCCCGGCCGCGACCCCCTCCCCGTCCACCGAACCTCCCACCGCGCAAGGAACCCCCACCCATGGCTGACGAACCGCTCGTCCTCGGCATCGAGACCTCCTGCGACGAAACCGGCGTCGGCATCGTGCGCGGGCACACCCTCCTCGCGGACGCCGTCGCCTCCAGCGTCGACGAGCACGCGCGCTTCGGCGGCGTCGTACCGGAAGTGGCCTCGCGCGCGCACCTGGAGGCGATGGTCCCCACCATCCAGCGCGCCCTGAAGGAGGCCGGGATCGCCGCGTCCGACCTCGACGGGATCGCCGTCACGGCCGGCCCCGGCCTGGCAGGCGCCCTCCTCGTCGGCGTCTCGGCGGCCAAGGCGTACGCCTACGCCCTCGGCAAGCCGCTGTACGGCGTCAACCACCTCGCCTCGCACATCTGCGTCGACCAGCTCGAACACGGCGCCCTGCCCGAGCCGACGATGGCCCTGCTGGTCTCCGGCGGCCACTCCTCCCTCCTGCTCGCGCCCGACATCACCGCCGACGTCCGCCCCCTCGGCTCGACCATCGACGACGCGGCGGGCGAGGCGTTCGACAAGGTCGCGCGCGTCCTGAACCTGGGCTTCCCGGGCGGCCCGGTCATCGACCGCTACGCACGCGAGGGCGACCCGGAAGCCATCCGCTTCCCGCGCGGCCTGACCGGCTCCCGCGACCCGATCTACGACTTCTCCTTCTCCGGCCTCAAGACGGCCGTCGCCCGCTGGATCGAGGCCAGGCGCGCGGCGGGCGAGGAGGTCCCGGTCGCGGACGTCGCGGCGTCCTTCCAGGAGGCGGTCGTCGACGTACTGACCCGCAAGGCGGTGCGCGCCTGCAAGGACAACGGCGTCGACCACCTGATGATCGGCGGCGGCGTCGCGGCCAACTCCCGCCTCCGCGCGATGGCCCAGCACCGCTGCGAGAAGGCGGGCATCACCCTCCGCGTCCCCCGCCCCAAACTCTGCACCGACAACGGCGCCATGGTCGCCGCCCTCGGCGCCGAAATGGTCGCCCGCAACCGCCCGGCCTCCTCCTGGGACCTCCCGGCCGACTCGTCCCTCCCGGTCACGGAGCCGCACGTACCGGGGACGGACCACGACCACGGGGACGGCCACGGCCCTGACCACGGTCATGGTCACGCGCACGATCACGATCACTTCCATGAGCTGAGCAAGGACAACCTGTATTCGTGAGCGGGGACAACCCGTACTCGTAGGGGGAGCGGGCGAACGGCCTCGATCACGCTGTTGCACGACGCCGTGGCGGCCGGCGAAGCGCCGTGATCACGGCGCCCCGGTCTCCGAAGGGCGCCGCCGCGCAAACCTGCCCTGCCTGTTCGTGACACCACGTCATACCCTGGCCAAGCCGAAAATGCAGACATACGGGGAGGCGGCAGGCCGTGAACTGGATCTGGTGGGTGTTCGCGTTCTTCATGGCGGGGGGTTTCGCCACGGTGGCCGAGACCGGGCGCAAGGCGCTGAAGACGCGGCACAAGCGGAAGATGGAGCGCCTGGAGCTGGTGCGGCGGGAGCGGCTGGAGCTGGAGGCGGCGCAGCGGCCGCCGGAGCCGGTGTGCGGGTGTACGCACCATCTCGCCAAGCACGACAAGCAGGGCAGGTGCCATGAGGCGGTCCAGGTGCCGACGGCCTGGGACGCGGAGAAGAAGCCGGTCGCGTACGAGCCGGGGCAGTGCACCTGCCAGCAGTACGTCGGCCCGCAGCCCCTCTCGCAGGTGTACGCGGAGGAGCTGACGGACCGGGCGTAGGCGGCCGTCAGGCGGTGGGCGCCTCGCGGCCCAGCAGCATCGTGGGCGCGCCGGCCACTCGCGTCAGGAACACCACGCAGGAGTTCGGCCCGGAGAGCTTGAGCTTCTTGCGCAGTTCGTCGGGCTCGACCGCCGAACCGCGCTTCTTGATGACGGCGACCCCGACGCCCCGCTCGCGCAGCAGCGCCTTCAGCTTCTTGACGTTGAAGGGCAGGGTGTCGGTGATCTCGTAGGCCGTGGCGTACGGGGTGGGGCGGTGCTCGTCCGCGGTGATGTAGGCGATGGTCGGGTCGATCAGCCGGCCGTCCACCCGCTGCGCGACCTCGGCCACCAGGTGGGCGCGGATGACGGCGCCGTCCGGTTCGTACAGCCAGCGCCCGACCGGGCCCGGCTCCGGGTCGGGCAGGCCGGTGCCGAGCAGGAAGTCACCGGCGGGCAGGAGCGTGGCGCGGCGGGCGCCGGGCGCGGTGCCGAACCACAGGACGGCCTCCTTCACGTCGCCGCCGTCGGAGATCCACTCCGCCTCCGCCTCGTCGGGGACGATCTCGTGCGGGATGCCCGGCGCGATCTTCAGGGCGGCGTGCGGTGCCGTACGGGCGGCCTGTACGGCCCAGGACAGCGGCGGCGAGTACGCCTCGGGGTCGAAGATCCGGCCGCCGCGCCCGCCCCGCCGCGCCGGGTCGACGAACACCGCGTCGTACGCCGAGGTGTCCACCTCGGTGACATCGGCGCAGCGCACCTCGATCCGGTCGGCCAGCCCCAGCGCCTCGGCGTTGGCGCGGGCCGCCGCGCAGGCCAGCGGGTCGCGGTCGACGGCCAGCACGTGGATGCCGGCGCGGGCCAGGGCGATGGCGTCGCCGCCGATGCCGGAGCACAGGTCGGCGAGCGAGCGGACGCCGAGGGCGGCGAGGCGGGTGGCGCGGTGGGCGGCGACCGTGCTGCGGGTGGACTGTTCGACGCCGTTGGGCGTGAAGTACATGTGCGCGGCGTCCGCCCCGAACTTGGCCGCCGCGCGCTGGCGCAGCCGCGCCTGGCCCAGCGCGGCGGAGACCAGCGACGCCGGGTGGTCGCGCCGCAGCCGGGTCGCGGTCGCCAGCTCGTCGGCCGGGTCGTGAGCGCGCAGCTCGGCCAGCAGCGCCTGCCCTTCGGGCGTGTGCAGCGCGGAGAAGGAGTCGAGGTCGTTCGCCTGGTTCACCTGGTCCATTGTGGGCCAGGGGGCGGGCGGGGGAGCGGCGGGGCGGACCGGCCGGTCCGGGCGGCGCGTCAGCGGCTGGGGCGGTGCGCTGTGCGGGAGGGCCTTGGCCGCGCGGAAGGTGGTGGGTTGTACGAGAGGGCCTGGGCACGCGGGGGCGGTGCGTCGTACGGGAGGGTCTAGCCGCGTGCGCGGCGGGCGCGGCGCCCGTGCCCCCGCGCGCGGCCGCCGCCTCCCTGGGCGGCCGGACCCGGCAGCGCCGCCACCACGCGCGGTGTGGCCTGTGTCGCGTCCGGGTCGGCCGCCCGCGTGCGCCGGCCACGTGCGCCGCCCCGCCCGCCCGGCATGCCCACCGGCTCGCGCCGCCGCTGCGCGCTGTCGCTGATACGGATGAGCAGCGCCACCATGACCCAGTTCGCGACCAGCGACGATCCGCCCTTGGCCAGGAACGGCAGGGCCTTGCCGGTGAGGGGTATCAGCCCGGTGACGCCGCCGGACACGACGAAGACCTGGAGCAGCAGCGCGCTGGCCAGGCCCACCGCCAGCAGCTTGCCGAAGGGGTCGCGGGCGGTGAGCCCCACCCGCAGGCCGCGCTGCGCGAGCAGGACGTACAGGAGCAGTACGGCCATCACGCCGGCCAGGCCCAGTTCCTCGCCGACGGTGGTGAGGATGAAGTCGCTGTTGCCCGCGAAGCCGATCAGTTCGGGGTGGCCCTGGCCCAGGCCCGTACCGCTGATGCCGCCGCTGCCGAAGCTGAACAGCGCCTGGGCGGCCTGGTCGGATATCAGGCCCGGCGGCCGCTCCTTCTCCGGCAGGAAGATGTCCATGGGGTGCAGCCAGGCCATCACCCGGCCCTTGACGTGCGGCTCGGTCATGCCGACGACGGCGGCGCCGACCACGGCCATGGCCAGGCCGCACAGCACCCAGCTGGTGCGCTCGGTGGCCATGTAGAGCGTGATCACGAAGAGCCCGAAGAAGATCAGCGACGTACCGAGGTCGCGCTCGAAGACCAGCACCAGCAGGCTGATGACCCATATCGTGAAGATCGGCCCGAGCTGGCGGCCGGGCGGCAGCTGGACGCCCATCACCCGGCGTCCGGTGAGCGCGAGCGCGTCGCGGTTCAGGGTCAGATAGCCCGCGAAGAACACCGCGATCATTATTTTCACGAACTCGCCGGGCTGCAGCGACAGCGGCCCGACGAATATCCAGCGCTTGGCGCCGTACGTGTCCGCGGTGAAGAACGCCGGGGCCATCAGCAGCACCAGCGCGACGGCCATCGTCAGGTAGATGTAGCGCTGGAGGAAGCGGTGGTCGCGCAGCAGCATCAGCGTGGCCGTGCAGACCGCCACCCCGATCACCGTCCACACCAGCTGCCCGCCCGCCGCCGGGGTCATGTGCAGGCTCGGTTTGGCCGCGTACGTGATGTCGAGGCGGTTCAGCAGCACCAGGCCGATGCCGGACAGCAGTGTGGCGAGCGGCAGGATCAGCGGGTCGGCGCGCGGCGCGAAGCGGCGGACGACCAGGTGCGGCACGAGCGCCATGAAGAACATGGCGGCGGCGAAGCCGGGCAGCCCGTCAGGCAGCCTGCCGGTCATCGACAGACCGGTGTACGTGTAGCCGAAGACCGTGATCAGCATGGCGAAGGCCAGCAGCCACATCTCCGTACGCCGCCGGTTGGGGGCCTGGGCCAGGGCGGCGAACGTCATCGTGCGCTCGGCGTCGCTCTCCGGGCCCTCGGGGGGCCGGAGCGAGCTCGTCAGTCCACGCACGGGATGCCTCCGCCATCGATTATGGGAGCCGTCTGCCCGGAACCTCCCGCCCCGGAACCGGACTCCACCGCCGATGAAGAAGACGAGGGCGACGGTTGCAGGGTTCCCGCAGGTGAGCGAGGTGCGCCGGAGGCGGCACCGGACCCGGCCGAGGCCTCGGGCGCGGCGGAGCCGCCGTTCGCGGCGCCCGTCTCCCGGGCGACCAGCCGCCGTATCTTCCGCGGATCGACCAGGTTCACGTCTTCGCCGCGGTGCTTGGCGAAGCCCTCGACGGGCAGTGTGGAGAATCGTACGTTACCGCCCGAAAGGTTCTTCGCCTGCCGGACGAACGACAGCAGGTCCCAGCCCTCGTCGATCACCAGGTCCTGCTTGGCGACGTCCATCAGCCTCAGCAGCCGCAGCGGGTCGGTGAAGGTGCCCGCCGAGTTCAGCTTGTGCGTGGCGGACGCCAGGAACGCCTGCTGGCGGCGCGTACGGTCCAGGTCGCCGGCGGGCAGGCCGTGCCGCTGCCGTACGAACGCCAGCGACTGCGGCCCGTCCAGGGTCTGCCGCCCGGCCGGGAAGTCGGCGCCCGAGTACCGGTCCTTGACCGGGTGCTTCAGACACACCGGTACGCCGTCGAGCGCGTCCGCGATGTGCAGGAAGCCCACCAGGCTGACCTCGGCGAAGTGGTCGACCGGCACGCCGAGGAAGGCGCGTACCGTCTCGATCTCGGCCCGGCGCCCGGCCTCCCGCCCCTCCCGCTCCAGCCGGTCGTGGTCGGTGACGCCCTGGCGCGCGAGCCGGTCCTCCACGGCGGCCTTGGCCAGCCCGTACGCCTTCTTGATCTTGTCCTTGCCGTGTCCCGGTATGTCCACGAGGTCGTCGCGCGGAATGGAGAACGCGGTGGCCCGCCCGCCGTCGGCGGGCACGTGCAGCAGGATCAGCGTGTTCGTGTTGTAGCCGCCGATGTCGGAAGAGGCGCCCGCGTGCAGCTTTGCCAGCACGTCCTTCGGCAGATCATTGCCGTCGCGGTCCTTGCGGCTGTCCAGCCCCATCAACAGGATGTTGGTCGCCCCGCCGGACGACTTCGGCGCGCCGTCGCCGAGCGCCCGCGACGAGCCGATCTGCCCGGCCAGGTCCCGGTAGAAGTACCAGCCCGCACCGGCGGCGCACAGCAGGAGCGCACAGACACACAGCAGGAGCCCGCGCAGCACACGGCGCCGCGGTCTGCGCCGGCGTCCCTGCGGGCGGGGTGCGTCCGGGGCGATGGGCCTGCGACGGTGCTTCATCCGACCAGGCTGGCCGGGCGGGGCTGAAGGAAGCCTGAAGGTACTGAAGGCGACTTCAGGAGCGAACGGGGGACCGGGGAGCCCCGGAGCCTCCGGGCAGGACGGCCACGAAGCGCGCGCCGGACCCCCCGTCCTCCCGGTCCCGTACGGACAGATCGCCGCCGTGCGCACGGGCGATGTCGCGGGCGATGGCCAGGCCCAGCCCCGTACCGCCGGTCTCGCGGTCGCGCGCCGCGTCGAGGCGGGCGAAGCGTTCGAAGACCCGCTCGCGGGCGGGCGGCGGGATGCCGGGCCCGTCGTCCACCACTTCCAGTACGGTCCGGTCCGGTACGGCGGTGCCCACCAGGGCCCGCGCGATGACCCGGACCTCCGACGCCGCGTGGCGCAGCGCGTTGTCGACCAGGTTGGTGAGCAGGCGCTCCAGCTGCGCAGGGTCACCCCGTACGGGTACCGGCTCGTCGGCCACCACCACCAGCCGGGGCCCGCCGCGCCCCGGCCGGCGCGCGGCCTCCTCGGCCGCCAGCAGGGCCAGGTCGACGGGCTCGGCGGCACGCGGGGCGTGCGCGTCGAGACGGGCCAGGAGGAGCAGGTCGGCGGCGATCCGCTGGAGGCGCTCGACGTCGCGGAGGGCCGCGCGTACGGAGGAGCGGTCGGACCCCTCGTTGGCCGCGGCCAGCGCGACCTCCAGCCGGGAGCGCACGGCCGCGATCGGATTCCGCAGCTCGTGCGACGCGTCGGCGACGAACTGGCGCTGCCGGGTGACGGCCTGTTCCAGCCGGTCCAGGGTGGCGTTGACCGTACGGGCCATCAGCGCGATCTCGTCACCGCCCGCGGGGTCCGGCACCCGCCGGTCCAGCTCGCTCTCGCTGACCGCGGCCAGCTCCCTGCGGATCGCGGTGACCGGGCGCAGCGCCAGCCCGGTCACCGCCCAGGCGATGGCGGCGGCCAGCGCGATCAGCGGCGGGGCGCTGGCGAGCAGGGCGACGCCGATGGCGTGGGTGGCGTCGTCCACGTCCGAGAGCACGGTGACCGCGTACACGTACCGCACCCGGCCGCTCTCGCCCGGCGGCGTGGCCCGCACCACGACCACGTCCGCGCGCGAGCCGCCCGCCGTCGCGGCCGGGGCGCCGGTCAGGACACGGTCGGCGGAATCCTGTCCCGGGGACGGGCGCAGCCCCCGCAGCTCGGCGGCCAGCGGATCGGCGGACCGCAGGCTGCTGGCGACGACCCGGCCCGCATCGTCCAGCACCAGCACCAGATCGACACCGTCGGCGGGCGACGCCAGCACCCCGGGAAGCGCGCCGGTGTCGGCCTGCGCGGCGACCTTGCGGGCGGCCACCTCGGTACGGCTGGTGGTGTTGTCCAGCAGGTTGGCGCGCAGCAACGCGTAGAGCCAGCCGCCGCCGACGGCCAGCACGAGAGCCATGGCCAGGGCGGCGGCCGCGGCGGACCGGCCGCGCATGGAGGCGGGCCGGAGCCGGACCTCAGTCCTCACCGGGCGCCATCCGGTACCCCGTGCCGTGCACGGTACGGATCGAGTGGCGGCCGAACGGGGTGTCGATCTTCTTGCGGAGGGACGAGACGTACACCTCGACGATGTTGGGATCCACATCGGCCGGCGAGTCCCAGACCTCGTCGAGGATGTCCCGCTTGGCGACCGCCTGACCGTCGCCCGTCATGAGGCAACGCAGCACGGCCAGTTCGCGGGCGGTCAGCTCGATGTCCGTGTCGCCACGGCGGCAACGGCGCGCCTCGGCGTCCAGGGTGAGGTCGCCGCACTGGAGCGTACGGGGGCGCTCGGCGGCCCGTCCGCGCCGGGTGAGGGCGCGCAGCCGGGCGAGCAGCACAACGAAGGAGAACGGCTTGGTGAGGTAGTCGTCGGCGCCCGCGTCCAGCCCCTCGGCCACGTCGTACTCGCCGTCCTTGGCCGTCAGCATCAGCACCGGCGTCCAGTCGTCCCGACGCCGCAGCCGCCCGCAGATCTCGTACCCGCTGGGCCCCGGCAGCATCACGTCCAGCACGATCGCGTCATACCCCTGCGAAAGCGCCAGCTCCAGCCCCCGATGCCCGTCCCGGGCAACATCGACCCAATGCCCCTCGGCCGCCAGCCCCCGCCGCAAGGAGTCGGCCACCCCTTCTTCGTCCTCCACGACCAGTATGCGCATGCGGCCATTGTGGGCCGTCTGCCCCATTTTGCGCGCCACACAGCCGCAAGCTTCAGCACATGGCGGCGCGCACCAAGCTCATTCTTTTCCCTCCCCCCACCGGCCCGCACTCGCCAATCCGACGGGAGGGGGTGCGCAGGGGGACACTCCCCGCAGGACGACCGTAGCCCCGGTCCACAACCAAGCCTGGTTCACTCCAGGCGCCGTGGGGGCACCCCCGGCCGGAGGCTGGGGGAGAGATGGCCCCCTGTGCGCCCCCGCCCCACAACAAACCAATGCGAATCCCGCGCGACAGCGCAAAACCTCGCGCGAAGCGCGGTCCAGTCCCCCCACCACCCGCGCGAAGCGCATGCATGGGCAAGCCCCACCCCGGGCAAGGTGCTCAACGGCCCGCCGTCCCCCCACAGACGCGCCGCGAGGCAAATTGGCACTCCGCTTGACCGAGTGCTAACCGCGTCATAGTCTCGGCCCTGGCACTCTCCACCGGGGAGTGCCAAACACAGCGACGGGCAGGTCCGGCACCCGCGACGACGGATCCACCTGGTCGCCACCTCAGACAGTTAACCCCGTGAGATCTCCGAAGGGGGAGGTCGGATCGTGACGACCGCCAGCTCCAAGGTTGCCATCAAGCCGCTTGAGGACCGCATCGTGGTCCAGCCGCTCGACGCCGAGCAGACCACGGCTTCGGGCCTGGTCATTCCGGACACTGCCAAGGAGAAGCCCCAGGAGGGCGTCGTCCTGGCCGTTGGCCCGGGCCGCTTCGAGGACGGCAACCGTCTTCCGCTCGACGTGAACGTCGGCGACGTCGTGCTCTACAGCAAGTACGGCGGCACCGAGGTGAAGTACAACGGCGAGGAGTACCTCGTTCTCTCGGCGCGCGACGTGCTCGCGATCGTCGAGAAGTAATTCACCGAAGATTGCCTTGATCTGCGCCCCTGGTTCCCGCGTCTAAACAACCGGTCGCCCGGGGCGCAGTTCGTTGGAGAGAACGACTAAGGACACGTAACTCATGGCGAAGATCCTGAAGTTCGACGAGGACGCCCGTCGCGCCCTTGAGCGCGGCGTCAACAAGCTTGCCGACACCGTGAAGGTGACGATCGGCCCCAAGGGCCGCAACGTCGTCATCGACAAGAAGTTCGGCGCCCCGACCATCACCAACGACGGTGTGACCATCGCCCGTGAGGTCGAGGTCGAGGACCCGTACGAGAACCTCGGCGCGCAGCTGGTGAAGGAGGTGGCGACCAAGACCAACGACATCGCGGGTGACGGCACCACCACCGCCACCGTGCTGGCCCAGGCGCTGGTCCGCGAGGGTCTGCGCAACGTCGCCGCCGGTGCCTCCCCGGCCGCCCTGAAGAAGGGCATCGACGCCGCGGTCAAGGCCGTGTCCGACGACCTGCTCGCGACCGCCCGCCCGATCGACGAAAAGTCCGACATCGCCGCCGTGGCCGGCCTGTCCGCCCAGGACAAGCAGGTCGGCGAGCTGATCGCCGAGGCGATGGACAAGGTCGGCAAGGACGGTGTCATCACCGTCGAGGAGTCCAACACCTTCGGTCTGGAGCTCGACTTCACCGAGGGCATGGCCTTCGACAAGGGCTACCTGTCGCCGTACATGGTCACCGACCAGGAGCGCATGGAAGCCGTCCTGGAGGACCCGTACATCCTCATCCACCAGGGCAAGATCTCCTCGATCCAGGACCTGCTGCCGCTGCTGGAGAAGGTCATCCAGGCCGGCTCCTCCAAGCCGCTGCTGATCATCGCCGAGGACGTCGAGGGCGAGGCCCTGTCGACGCTGGTCGTCAACAAGATCCGCGGCACCTTCAACGCGGTGGCCGTCAAGGCCCCCGGCTTCGGTGACCGCCGCAAGGCGATGCTCGGCGACATGGCCGCCCTCACCGGCGCGACCGTCATCGCCGAGGAGGTCGGCCTCAAGCTCGACCAGGCCGGTCTGGACGTGCTGGGCACCGCCCGCCGCGTGACCGTCACCAAGGACGACACCACCATCGTCGACGGTGGCGGCAAGTCCGAGGACGTCGAGGGCCGCGTCAACCAGATCAAGGGCGAGATCGAGACCACGGACTCCGACTGGGACCGCGAGAAGCTCCAGGAGCGTCTGGCGAAGCTGGCCGGTGGCGTCTGCGTGATCCGCGTGGGTGCGGCCACCGAGGTCGAGCTCAAGGAGAAGAAGCACCGTCTGGAGGACGCCATCTCCGCGACCCGCGCCGCGGTCGAGGAGGGCATCGTCTCCGGTGGTGGCTCCGCCCTGGTGCACGCCGTCAAGGTGCTGGAGGGCAACCTCGGCAAGGAGGGCGACGAGGCCACCGGTGTCGCCGTCGTCCGCCGCGCCGCCGTCGAGCCGCTGCGCTGGATCGCCGAGAACGCCGGTCTTGAGGGCTACGTCATCACCTCGAAGGTGGCGGAGCTGGACAAGAACCAGGGCTTCAACGCCGCCACCGGCGAGTACGGCGACCTGGTGAAGGCCGGCGTCATCGACCCGGTGAAGGTCACCCGCTCGGCGCTGGAGAACGCCGCGTCGATCGCCTCCCTGCTGCTCACGACCGAGACCCTGGTCGTCGAGAAGAAGGAAGAGGAGGAGGCCGACGCCGGTCACGGTCACGGCCACTCCCACTGAGGCACCTCGCTCCGAGGCTGCTCAGCCGTACGAGGCCCGGTCCCCTTTCGAGGGGGCCGGGCCTCGTCCCGTTGACGGGGCGCCGGCGTGTTCCTGTGCCCCGGCCGCCCAGCCGCCCAGCCGCCCAGCCACCCGGCCGCGCAGCCGCCCGGCCGCGCAGCCGCCCAGACACCCGGCCGCCCAGACATCCCAGGCCCTCCGTCAGGCCCCGTCAGGCCAACCGATCAAGCTCCTCCGGCCGTACCGGATCGGCGAACGGCACCCCGCGCGCATAACGCTCGACCTCGTCCAGCGCCTGGTCCGCCATGCGGTGCAGCTCGCCGCCGAGGGAGCCGGCGATGTGCGGGGTGAGCAGGACGTTGGGCAGGTCGTACAGGGGTGAGGTGGCGGCCGGGACGGGTGGGTCGGTCACGTCCAGGACGGCGTTGAGGCGGCCGGTGACGAGTTCGGGCAGCAGCGCCGCCTCGTCCACCAGCGCACCGCGGGCGGTGTTGATCAGGGTGGCGCCGTCCGGCATGAGGGCCAACTGCCGTGCGCCGATCAGGTGGTGGGTGGCGGGCAGTTCGGGCGCGTGGACGGTGACCACGTCGGAGGCGGCGCAGAGGTCGTCGAGCGGGGCGAGGGTGACGCCGAGGCGGGCGGCCTCGGACGCGTCCACGTACGGGTCGTGGAGGAGGACCGCCAGGTCGAAGGGGTGCAGGAGCTCGATGACGCGGCGGCCGATGCGGGAGGCGCCGATGACGCCCACCGTGCGGCCGTGGTTGCCGGCGCCGTCCAGGTCGGGGTGCCAGTTGTGGGGCGCGCGCAGCGCACGGTAGCGGTGCGCGGTGTGCAGGACGCGCTTGTTGGCGAAGAGGATCGCGGCGAGGGTGTATTCGGCGACGGGCCGGGCGTTGGCCTCCGCTGCCGAGGCGACGGCGATGCCGCGGTCCCAACAGGCTTGCCCCATATACGGTTTGACCGATCCGCCGGCGTGGACGACGGCGCGCAGGCGCGGGGCCCGGTCGAGGACGGCGGCGGTCAGCCGGGTGGCGCCCCACGAGATCAGGAGGACCTCGGCGTCGGCCAGCGCGTCGGCCACCGCCGGGGACGGCGTGGCCAGGTCGTGGGCGACCAGGCCGGGGTCGGTGCGGGTGAGGGCCGCGAGACGGGCGCGGTGGTGGTCCGCGAACAGCCGCCCGGCGAGCCCCGGTTCCATCGCGAGCAGCAGGGTGGGGCGGGAAAGCTGCTGGTCAGAGCGATTGTCAGTGGTGTGGTGCATGGTGGAAGCGTGCTCCTGGTCCGGGGGCGTCGTCACTGGACGCTTCCGGCGGCGAGTCCGGCCTTCCAGTGCCGTTGGAGGGTCACGAAGGCGATGATCAGGGGGAGGACGGCGAGGAGGGAGCCGGTGACGACGAGGGGGTAGAAGGACGGCTCGCCGTGGGCGTTGCCGTGCCAGGCGTACAGGCCGAGGCTCACGGGGAAGAGCCGCTGGTCGGAGAGCATCACGAGGGGGAGGAAGAAGTTGTTCCAGATCGCGGTGAACTGGAAGAGGAAGACGGTCACCAGGCCGGGCGCGACCATACGCAGGCCGATGGACCAGAAGACGCGCAGCTCGCCCGCGCCGTCGATACGGGCCGCCTCCAGCGCCTCGTCGGGGATGTAACCGGCGCTGAAGACCCGCGCCAGATAGACGCCGAACGGGTTGACGAGCACGGGCACCAGCACCGACCAGTAGGTGTTGACCACGCCGGTCCTGCTGGCCAGCAGGTAGAGGGGGAGGGCCAGCGCCGTCGTGGGGACGAGCACGCCGAGCAGGACGGTGCCGAACAGCGCCTCCTTTCCGGGGAATCGGTACTTGTCGAAGGTGTAGCCGGCGGCCACGCAGATCAGTGCGCACAGCGCGGCCCCGGCGCCCGCGTACACAAGGCTGTTGGCGTACCACCGGAAGTAGATGCCGTCGCCCTCCGTGGCGAGGCGGGTGAGGTTGCCGGCCAGGTCGAAGCCCTCGAAGGACAGGGCGTCACCGGCCAGCAGGCCGCCCGCGTCCTTGGTGGCGGCGGTGACCAGCCAGACGAGGGGGAAGAGCGTGTAGAGGACGGCGAGGGCGAGGGCCGCGTTGACGGCGGCGGGGGAGAGCCAGCGGCCGCGGGGGCGGCGGGCGGCGGCGCGTACGGCAGGGCTGCGGGACGGGCGTACGGGCGCGGGCGCCGCCGGGCCGGTGACCGCGGTGCGGGGCGGGAGCACCATCAGGGCCTGCCCTTCGGGTGGGCGAGCGGGGGGCGGGGGCCGCGCGCGGGGCGTGCGGCGCGGCCGGAGAGGCGGGTGACGCAGAAGGACAGCAGCGCGGCGGCGAGGGCGAGCAGGACGGACGAGGCGGCCGCGAGACCGTAGTCGTTGCGGGCGAAGGCGGCGGTGTAGGCGTACATGTTCGGCGTCCAGGAGGAGGTGACGGCGGAGCCGGAGCCCTGGTCGAGGATCAGCGGCTCGGTGAAGAGCTGGAGCGAACCGATGACGGTGAAGAGGGCCACCATGACCAGCGAGGAGCGGATGAGGGGGAGCTTGACGGCGGTCGCGACGCGCCAGGCGCCCGCGCCGTCCACGGTCGCCGCCTCGATCACCGAGCGGTCGATGGCCTGGAGGGCGGCGTAGAAGATGACCATGTTGTAGCCGAGCCACTCCCACAGCGCGATGTTGACGACGGAGGGCAGCGCGCCGGAGGGGGACAGGAAGTCGAAGCCGACGCCGCCGGACTCCATCGCGGCCACGACCGGGCTGAGCCTGGGTGTGTAGAGGTAGACCCAGATCAGGGCGGCGATGACGCCCGGCACGGCGTGCGGCAGGAAGAGGGCGAGCTGGAAGAAGCGACGGGCGCGGGCGAGCGCGGAGTCCAGCAGCAGGGCCAGCGTCAGCGCGCCGGCCAGCAGAAGGGGGAGGTAGAGGGCGCAGTAGCCGAGGAGGACGAGGAAGCCGTCGCGGAAGGCGGGGTCGCCGAGCGCCGCCGCGTAGTTGCCGAGTCCGCTGAAGACCGTGTGCGTACCGCCGAAGCCGAGACCGGACTGCCGCTCGGTGAAGAGGCTGAGCCAGACCGCGTAGCCGATCGGGACGACCATGACCACGGTGAACAGGGCGAAGAAGGGGGTGAGCAGGACGGCCGCGGCGCGCGCTTTGGCGCTCACCGGCCCATGACCTTCAGGCCGCGCTTCCGCAGCTCGCGCACCGTCGCGTCGCTGCCGGCGCGTACCGCGTCGGTCAGCGAGCCCGCGCCGCCCGCCGCCTTGCCGAACTCGTCCTTGAGCGTGGTGTTCGTGGTGCTGGTGGCCGGTCCCCAGCCCCAGTTGTCGTTGACCGAGGCGGCGGCCGCGTCGAAGAGGGCGTAGACGTCCTGGCCGCTGTAGTAGGTGGTGTCGAAGGCCCGCTTGGCGACCGGGCGCAGGGCCGTGGCGGCCGGGTAGGCGCTGGACTCGCCGGAGGCGACCCGGGCCCGGACCGCCTCGGGGGCGGTGGACATCCAGGCCGCGAACCGTACGGCGGCCTCGGTGTGCCGGCTGCCCTTGGTCACGGCCGTCGTCGAGCCGCCGAGCATGCCGCTGGCGGGCTTGCCGTCCCAGGTCGGCACGGGCGCCGCCGCCCACGCGCCGCTCTGGTCCGGCAGCGTGCCCTTCAGCACGCCCGCGCCCCAGGAGGCGCCGAGGTAGCCGACGGTGCCGCCGCTGCGGAGCGACTGGGTCCACCCGGGGCTGAAGGAGACATGGGTGTGGACGAGGCCGTCCTTGAGGAGGCCTTGCCAGTAGGCGGTGACCTTCCGGGTCGCCGGGTCGTTGGTGGCCAGCTTCCAGGAGTCGCCCTGGGTGGCGAACCAGCGGGCGCCCGCCTGCCAAACCATCGCCTCGAAGGTGGTCGGGTCGTCGGGAAAGAACGTCCCGATACGGGCCTTCGGGTCGGCCTTCCTGGCCGCGGCCGCGGCGGCGCGGAAGCCGGCCCAGGTGCGCGGCACTTCGATCTTGTGCCGGGTGAAGAAGTCCTTGCGGTAGTAGTAGATCTGCGGCGCGGCGTCGAAGGGCACGGCCCAGTTCCGGCCGCCGAGGGTGGTGAGCCGGACGGCCTGCGGCAGCAGCTTCTTCTTCAGCTCGGGCGTCACGTACGGGGTGATGTCCTTGATGGCGCCCTGGCTGACGAACTCCGGAAGCGTCGGGTACTCCACACTGACCAGGTCGGGCGCGTTGCCCGCCTTGACCGCGTTCGAGATCTTGGCGTAGCCGCCCGCGGTGCCCGAGGGGATCTCCTCGAACCGCACGGTGATGTCGCGGTGCGCGGCGTTGAACGCGTCCACGGCCTGCTTGGTGCCCTTGGTCCAGCCCCAGTACGTGAGCGTCACGGGGCCTTCGCTCCCGGCGGCGCCGCCACCGCAGGCGGTCAGCAGGGTCAGTGCGGTGAGGCCGCCGGCAAGCGCGGCAGTGGTGCGTCTTCTGCTCCAACTGGTGCTCATGGCGCGGCTCCTGAGCGGTGAAGGGGCGCGGCACGTAGGGGATGGCCGCGATCCGCGATCCTTGGGCCGGTCCTGAGCGAAGTCAAGAGCGGAAGATTGATTGAGCGAAAAAAGAACAGGATGGGGGAGGCGGGTACGGCGTACGGGGGTCAGCGGGAGCGGTCGTCGGCCACGGTGCCGGCAGCCCGCGACGCACCGCACGAGGCCCGTATCCGCAGGGCGGGGAGCAGGGCGAGGTGCCGCCGCGGCGCGGGTTCGCCGAGGTCGGCCGTGCCCCCGGCCCCATGATCGGCCGCACTCTCGTGACCGGCCCCGGCCCCGGCCCCGGCCAGGGCCCCGACCCCCGCCCCGGCCTCAGCTCCGTGAACACCCCCGGATGCGCCCCCACCCCGCTCCCGCAACCGCTCCACCAGCAGCCGCGCCGCCTGCCGCCCGACCTCGCGCTTGGGCGGCGCCACCGCCGTCAGCGGCGTGTCCGCCAGGGCCGCGACCTCGTCGTCGTACGCGACCAGCGCCAGGTCGTCCGGCACCCGCACGCCCAGCTCCGCCAGCCGCTGCGCCATCTGGATCGCGTCCACGTCGTTGTGCACCAGTGCGGCCGTCGCCTCTCCCGAGACCACCGCCGTGTGCAGTTCCCGTACGGCCCGCTCGAATCCCTCCGGGTCCGTCTCGGCCGGTACGGATTCGATCACCGGTCGCGGCGCCGGGACGCCGAGAGCGTGCAGCGCCGCCGCGTACCCCTCGCGCACCGCGAGCGCCGTCGGGCTGTCGGCGCGGGCCACCAGCAGCGGCGCCCCGTGCCCCTGTCCCCTCAGATGGCGCAGCGCCAGCAGCACGCCGTGGCCATGGTCCGAACACACCCGGTCCAGCCCGGCCAGCGGGCCGCCCGGCGGCACGCCGCGCTCCAACAGCACGACGGGTACGGGCAGTTCGGCCACCCAGCCGCCGTACTCGGCCGGGTCCCCGGGCCCCCGCCAGCCCGGCGCGACAAGCAGCCCCTCCGCCCCGGCCGCCAGCAGCCCCTCGGCACGCGCCGGGTCCTCCTCGGGGCGGTAGTCCGAGATCCGCAGCACGAGCCGGGCCCCGGCCCGCGCCGCGGCCTCGTGGGCACCGCGGATCACATCGGCGAAGTAGTACGTGGCGGAGGGCGCCAGCAGTCCCAGTACGCGCCCCTCGCCCACGGGCGCACGCCCCCCGACGCCCCGCTGCCGGGGCCAGGACACCGCCCCGTGCACCCGGTCCAGCAGCCCTTTCCCGGCCAGCGCCTCGACATCGCGCCGTACGGTGACGGGCGAGACGCCGAGCTGCTCGGCCAGGTCGGTGACGCGGGCCGAGCCGCGTTGCCGTACCAGGGCCAGCAGTCGGTCATGACGTTGCACAGCACGCTCGCGCACGGCGGCAGCCCCCTCGCGGTGTGGTGGACCGGGTGACGGCCGGGCTGCGGCCGACCCCGGGTCCGTCCTTCTTCTCCGCCCCGGACGCGCACCCGAAAGCGCACACAACGCGCACCCGGAAGCGCCCACAGACGCGCACCCGGAAGCGCCCCCGAAAGTGCCCCCCAGACGCGCACCCGGATCACCCCCGGATCACCCCCGGATCACCCCCGGATCACCTCCGAACGCGCGCACCCGAAGCGCCCCGGGAACACGCACATCCGAAACACGCACATCCGAAACACCCTCGGACACGCTCCCGGTCACGGCTCCTGGAACGGATGAAGACGCACCCTAGTCCAGTCGGCCCCGGCGTGATCGAACAGCACGAGAACCGGTCATTCGATCGGGTTCCCTTGACCTCCGATCTCCCCAAGCCGAGGATTTCCAGGGTCGTCGACCGCGAGGAAAGCGCCCATGACCGTGCCGTCCTTACCGCACCCCACCGGCCGGAAGGCCGTGTCCCTGCCGCCCGAGGACCGCGAGCGCAGCCCGTACACCGGCTGGACCCGCGCCCACTGGGAAACCACGGCGGACACCCTTCTGGAGGCGGTGGCCCCTTACGCCTCGCCCCGCAACGGGCTCATCAACCTCCCCGGCGTGCGCCCGAGTTGGTCCGGTCCGCGCTCCGACGGCCTCGAAGGCTACGCCCGCACGTTCCTGGCGGCGGCCTTCCGGGTGGCCGGCAGCCGCGGCGAGGACCCGCACGGCCTGCTGGCCCGGTACGCCGAAGGCCTCGCCGCGGGCACCGAGCACCCGGTCGACGAGCAGGGCCTCGGCGACGCGCACCCCGACGCCTGGCCGCTGATCCCGGGCACCCGCCAGGCCATCGTCGAATCCGCCTCCATCGCCCTGGGCCTGCGCCTGACCCGCCCCTGGCTGTGGGACACCCTGGACGAGGGCGTGCGCGCCCGCGCCGTCGACTGGCTGCTGCCCGCCCTCGACCCGCCGCCCATCGACAACAACTGGTGGCTCTTCGGCCTGACCGTCGGCGGCTTCCTCCTGGACGCGGGCATCGAGACGGAGCGCGCGCAGGCGTCCGTGGACCGCGCGCTGGAGCGCGTCGAAGGGTGGTACCGCGGCGAGGGGTGGTACAGCGACGGCCCGAACCGGTCCTTCGACCACTACAACGGCTGGGCGCTGCACTTCTATCCCGTCCTGCACGCCCATCTCTCCGGCGACCGCGCCCTGCTCGACACGTACGGCGAGCGGCTGCACGCCCACCTCGACGGCTACCGCCGCATGTTCGACGCCAACGGCGCCCCGATGCCGTTCGGCCGCTCGCTCACCTACCGCTTCGCCACCCTCGCCGCCCCCTGGCTCGGCGCGCTCACCGGCCACACCCCGCTCAGCCCCGGCGCCACCCGCCGGCTGACCTCCGGCGCCCTGCGGCACTTCCTCGACCGGGGCGCCGTGACCGCCGAGGGGCTGCTGCCGCTCGGCTGGTACGGCCCGTACGCGCCGATGCTCCAGGGCTACTCGGGGCCCGCCTCCCCGTACTGGGCGTCCAAGGGCCTGGCCGGGCTGCTGCTGCCGGCCGGCCACCCGGTCTGGGCGGAGACCGAGGAGCCGCTGCCCGCCGAGACCGCGGACGCCGTCACCACGCTGCGCGCGCCGGGCCTGCTCGTGCAGTCCACCGTGGCGGACGGGCTGGTCAGGCTGCACAACCACGGCAGCGCTTCGGTCTTCGGACCGGCCGACCCGAATTACGCGCGGTTCGCCTACTCGACGCGTACGGGTCCGTCGGCCGCCGAGGACGCCCCGGCCGTCATGGACACCTCCGCCAACCCCGGCTCGGACACCACCCTCAACCCGACCCCGGACAACCACTTCGCCCTGCTCGTGGACGGCGTGCCCACCGGCCGCGGCACCGTGCGGGCGCTCGGCGGCGGTCCCGGCTGGGCGGCCTCCGCACACGTCCCGTGCACCGCGGACGGTTCCGACGTCCCCGGTGTACGGGTCCGGTCCGCGACCCTGGCGCACGGCCGCGCCGAGGTACGCGCCCACCTGGTCACCGGGGCCGCGCCCGGCACCCCCGTACGCCAGACCGGCTGGGCCGTCACGGACGACGGGCCGACCGCCCAGCTCCACCCCGTACACGGCTTCGACGCGGACGCGCGGACCGTACGGACGGGCAGTACGCCCTTCGGGGAGCACACCCGCACCGCCTGCCTCGACGGCACGGTGCCCGACGCTCCCGACGGCGCCCTCTTCGTCTCGCTCGCCTCGCTCACCGCCGAGGCGGCGCCGGGACCCGTGCACAAACTGGCCGAGGTACGTGTCAGCGACGGCCACACCCTTCATGTGACCTGGGAGGACGGTTCCGTCAGCACCCTGTCGCTCGACCAGCTCGACCAGCTCGACTCGCTCGACTCCCCCGAGTCGTCCGGAGGCTGACGGCACACCAGGTAGCGCACGGGCCGCGGGCACCTACACCCGCGGCCCGAACCGCCCCGCCGCATCCCGCCCCGGCTCGCCGATCTCCGGCCGACCGATCTCCGGCCGACCGATCCCCGGCTCACCGGCCCACCGGCTCGCCGACCCCCGGCTCACCGCCGCCCGCCTCACTGCGGGCCGTACTTGCGCCCCGTCTTCGACGTGATGCCGCCGAGGAGGTTGCGCGGCGCGAGCTTCGCCACGCCCATCAGCGCCTTGTAGCGCGGGTCCGGGACGGACAGCGACTTGCCGCGCGCCAGGTCCTTCATCGCCGCGTCCACCAGCTTGTCGGCGTCCAGCCACATCCAGTCGGGGATGTTGTCCGTCCCCATCCCGGCCCGCTCGTGGAACTCGGTCCGCACGAAACCGGGGCACAGCGCCATCAGCCGCACGTTCTCGCCCGCCAGGTCGCGCGCCGCGCCCTGGGTGAACTGCACGACCCACGCCTTGCTCGCGCCGTACGTGCCGCGCGGCACGAACGCCGCCACCGAGGCCACGTTGACGACCCCGCCGCGGCGCCGCTCGCGCATCCCCTTGACCGCCTCCGAGGTCAGCCGCAGCACCGCCTCGCAGTGCACCTTGAGCATCTTGAGCTCATCGGCCATCGGCACCTCCAGGAATTCACCCTTGTTGCCGAAGCCCGCGTTGTTGACCAGCAGGTCCACCGGGTGGGTGCGGTCGCCGAGCCGCTTCTCGACCGTGCCGATGCCGGCGTCCGTCGCCAGGTCGGCGACCAGGACGGACGCCTCGACGCCGTGCCGGTCGTGCAGTTCGGTGGCCTGCTCGCGCAGCCGCTTCTCGTTGCGCGCCACCAGCACCAGGTTGTGGCCGTCGCCCGCCAGGCGGCGGGCGAACGCGGCGCCGATGCCCGCCGTCGCTCCCGTAATCAGTGCAGTCGTCATACGGGCACGCTATCCGGATCCGCGCCGGTCACTCGCCCCGGCCGGTACGACCCGGCCGGGCCCGCGACGCCCCGTTCACCCGGGTTCAAGCCTCTTGCGTACGGATGTACTTGAGCGCCCACTCCCGCAGCTCGGGGTGGAGCGCCGCGCCCGCCTCCAGGAGCCGCGGCAGCAGTTCGCGCCGGGTGGTCATGGCGCGGAAGGTGAGCGCGATCGTCACGTCGTGGTCCGGGCGGTGTTCGACGGTGATCGGGTCTCCGCGGCGGATCTCGCCCGGCTCGATCACGCGCAGGTACGCGCCGGGCACGCCGGCCTGTGTGAAGCGCTTGATCCAGCCCGGCTCGCCCAGCTTCCCCTGGAAGGTCATGCAGGGGATGCGCGCGGAGGTCACCTCCAGCAGCAGGCGGGGACCGACGCGCCAGCGTTCGCCGATCCGGGCGTGGGTGACGTCCAGCCCCCGGGTGGTGAGGTTCTCCCCGAACGTCCCGGCGGGCAGTTCACGGCCCAGTTCCCGCTCCCAGGCGTCCAGATCCTCGCGGGCGTAGGCGTACACCGCCTGGTCGTCGCCGCCGTGGTGCTTGCGGTTGACCACGTCGTCACCGGCCAGGCCGCTGCCGGCGACGCCCTTGGGGCCGGGCGCGGTCACCGCCACCGGCCCTTCGACGGGCTCCTTGAAGATGCCCGTACGGTCCTCGGCGCCGCGGTAGTCGACGTCCCGTGACCGTCCCGTGTTCACAGACAGAAGCTCCATGGCGACACGCTAGGGGCCGACGGGTCAAAGACGCGAGTGATTATTTCCCGCCTGCTCCAAGGTGCGCTTATGCTCGAAGGATGATCGAGGCCCGTCATCTGCGCGTACTGCGCGCCGTCGCCCGGACCGGCTCCTTCTCCGCCGCGGCGCGGGAGCTGGGCTGCACCCAGCCCGCCGTCAGCCAGCAGATGAAGGCGCTGGAGCAGTCCGCGGGCACGCCGCTGCTGGTCCGTACGGGCCGCGAGATGCGGCTGACGCAGGCGGGCGAGGCGCTGGTGCGGCACGCCACCGGCATCCTGGCCGGGCTGACCGCCGCCGAGGAGGAGGTCGCGGCCATCGCGGGCCTGCGCGCCGGGCGGGTACGGCTGGTCTCCTTCCCCTCCGGCAGCTCGACGCTGGTGCCCACCGCGCTGGCCGCCATGCGCGCCGCCCACCCCGGCACCCGCGTCTCCCTGGTCGAGGCCGAGCCGCCGCGCTCCATCGAGATGCTGCGCAACGGCGACTGCGAGATCGCGCTCGCCTTCCGTTACCCGGACGTGCGCGGCGCGGACCCCGCCGCCGACGCGGAGTGGGACGACCTGGTCGTCCGCCCCGTCCTGGCCGACCGGCTGGTGGGCTTGGTCCCGGAGGGCCACCCGCTGGCCGGGGCCGGTACGGCGCGCTTCACCGACCTGGCCGGCGAGCCGTGGATCGCGGGCTGCCCGCGCTGCCGGCGGCACCTGGTCGAGGTCTGCGAGGGCACCGGGTTCACGCCGCGCATCGACTTCGCGACGGACGACTACCCGGCGGTGATCGGTCTGGTGGGCGCGGGCCTGGGGGTCGCGGTGCTGCCGGAGCTGGCGCTGGAGTCGGTACGGGCCAAGGGGGTGCGTACGGTCGCGATGGAGCCGTGCGTACAGCGCGAGGTCGTGGCGCTCACCCTGCCGGACCTGGCGCGGGTTCCGGCGGTCGAGGCGATGCTCGGCCGGCTCGCGGAGGCCGTGCGCCGCTGAGGCGGCCACTGGCGGAGGCCGGGGCCGGGGCGGGGCGGGGCGGAAGGCCGGAAGCGGGGCCGGCAGACGACGGGAACTGGCGGACGACGGGAACCGGCAGGCGGCGGGAGACGGGGGCCGCCAGGCGACGGGAGCCGGCGGGAGGCGGGGCCGGGGGCCGGGGCCGCACCTGTGCCGTCACCTGCTCCGGATCGTCGCGCCCCCGCTGCGCCGTCCGGGTGAAATCTTCGAAGAAACGTTTCTTCAGGCGGTGCCGGTGCTCCGGTGCCCGACCGCGGCCGTCGCCGGCACCAGCCGGTGCCGCGCCCGGCCCATCAGCTCTTCGCGCTCGTCCTCGGTGAGTCCGCCCCAGACCCCGTACGGCTCGCGGACCGCGAGGGCGTGTGCCGCGCACTGGGCGCGCACCGGACAGCGCATGCACACCTCTTTCGCCGAGGTCTCGCGCGCGCTGCGGGCCGCGCCGCGCTCGCCCTCGGGATGGAAGAAGAGCGAACTGTCCACGCCACGGCACGCGGCGAGCAGCTGCCAGTCCCACAGGTCTGCGTTCGGGCCCGGGAGGCGGGAGAAATCTGCCATTGCTAGTCCCCTCGAAGCGGTACCGGTTCGGGCTCGGTGCTCACGACCGTACATCTAATGTCTAAGTAGATGTAAATATGACTCATTGCGAATCTAGCCACAGACACCGGTAAAACGGAAGAAAAGCCACCAAATAGGGCATAGATGCGAGAAGTGGGGCAGCGGAGAGGCTTCCGTCTTCTGCGTGTCCGGGCCCTCACGTAGAGTGTCGAAGGCGGCTGGCCAACCCGTAACTCTTTCGAGTGACCATCGTTGAGAGGGCGGAAGCGGTTGATGGAGGTAGTCCTCGGGCAGGTGTCCGACGCCGTCGATCGCTGAGGTGACGATACGTACCAGCCTGGAGGCTCAAGGTGACGCGCATCAGCTGCGGAGGGCGGTCATGACATCCGTCCTCGTCTGTGACGACTCCCCGCTTGCCCGAGAGGCGCTCCGCCGCGCGGTCGCGACCGTGCCCGGTGTAGAGCGTGTGACGACGGCGGCCAACGGCGAGGAAGTCCTCCGCCGCTGGGGCGCCGATCGCTCCGATCTGATTCTGATGGATGTGCGGATGCCCGGACTGGGGGGCGTCGAGACCGTGCGCCGCCTGCTCTCCGCCGATCCGGGCGCCCGCATCATCATGCTCACGGTCGCCGAGGACCTCGACGGGGTCGCGCTGGCGGTCGCCGCCGGCGCCCGCGGCTATCTGCACAAGGACGCCTCGCGCGCCGAACTGCGCGCGACGGTCACCCAGGCGCTGGCCGATCCCACCTGGCGGCTCGCCCCGCGCCGGCTGCGGTCCGCCGAGATGGGGGCGGCGCCGACGCTGACCGCGCGCGAGATCCAGGTGCTGGAGGGCATGAGTCACGGCCGCTCCAACGCGGAGATCGGACGTGAGCTGTTCCTCTCCGAGGACACGGTCAAGACCCATGCCCGGCGGCTGTTCAAGAAGCTCGGCGCCTCCGACCGGGCCCACGCGGTCGCGCTCGGATTCCGCTGGGGCCTGGTCCGCTAGGACGGCCGTGACGTGCAGCGATGCGGGGGAATGAGGGTCCCCGCCCGCCCTCCGGCGGGCGGGGCGGCAGGCGGCCTCGCGGGCGCCGGTCACCGAGCGGCATCCCGGTTCCGCGCGCGGTGCCGCATCCTTGAGGTATGGAGTTCCTCGGGGACGGGCCGATCCGGTGCGAGGGGAGGGCGCGGGAGATGACAGCCGGCGCACCTGCCGCTCATAACGCTTCGGTGCACAAGTACGGACCTGATGCCGCGGATCGCGCCGCGCCAAGGCACCATGGACCGATGCGCGATGACGGGATTCAGGAGATCGGCGATCTCGTCGCACGCGCCGTGGAAGGGGATCGCCGGGCCACCCACGACCTGCTGGCCCACGTGCATCCGCTCGCGCTGCGCTACTGCCGTACCCGGCTGTCCCGGCTGCCGGGTGACGCGCGCCACTTCGTGGAGGACCTGGCGCAGGAGGTCTGCGTCGCGGTCCTCTGCGCGCTGCCGCGCTACCGGGACACCGGCAAGCCCTTCGAGGCGTTCGTCTTCGCCATCGCCGCCCACAAGGTCGCCGACCTCCAGCGGGCCGCGATGCGCGGCCCGGGCAGCACGGCCGTGCCGTCCAACGAGATGCCCGAGCAGCCGGACGACTCGCTGGGCCCCGAGGAGCGGGCGCTGCTCAGCAGCGATGCCGAGTGGGCCAAGAAACTGCTGGCCAACCTCCCGGAGAACCAGCGCGAGCTGGTGCTGCTGCGGGTCGCGGTCGGGCTGACGGCCGAGGAGACCGGGCAGATGCTGGGGATGTCGCCGGGTGCGGTGCGGGTCGCGCAGCACCGGGCGCTGAGCCGGCTGCGGGCGCTGGCGGAGCAGTAGGCGCGGCGGCGGGCGTACGGCGGCGGGGTCACCGTCGCGGTGCCCGGTGTTCGGCGGATGCCGGAGTCCGGACGAGCGGCGGCCCGGGGGAACGTACAGTCGAGGAAACGTGCAGCCGTAGGAACGCACGTCCGCACCGCCACCCATTCGTAGGAACGCACAAGTGATGTGCTCCTCACCGGTGGTGGAATGGGACGCCTGTGGTGGCCGTTAGCATGGGTGTCCGCGCTGAGGCAAGACCATTTGGGAAGGTGTCATGACTGACAACGTCGACGGAATGCCCGCCAAATTCGCGATGCTCGGTCTGACATATGACGATGTGCTGCTGCTGCCCGGCGCCTCCGAGGTGCTGCCGAACGCGGTCGACACCTCGTCCCGGGTCTCGCGCAACGTCCGGGTGAACATCCCGCTGCTGTCCGCGGCCATGGACAAGGTCACCGAGGCGCGGATGGCGATCGCCATGGCGCGGCAGGGCGGCGCGGGCGTACTGCACCGCAACCTGTCCATCGAGGACCAGGCCAACCAGGTCGACCTGGTCAAGCGCTCCGAGTCCGGCATGGTCACCGACCCGATCACGGTCCGCCCGGACGCCACCCTCGCCGAGGCGGACGCGCTGTGCGCGAAGTTCCGCATCAGCGGCGTGCCGGTGACGGACGACGCGGGCAAGCTGCTGGGCATCGTCACCAACCGCGACATGGCCTTCGAGCTGGACCGCAGCCGCCAGGTGCGCGAGGTCATGACCCCGATGCCGCTGGTCACCGGCAAGGTCGGCATCTCCGGCGACGACGCGATCGAGCTGCTGCGCCGCCACAAGATCGAGAAGCTGCCGCTGGTCGACGACGCGGGCGTGCTCAAGGGCCTGATCACGGTCAAGGACTTCGTGAAGGCCGAGAAGTACCCGAACGCGGCCAAGGACTCCGAGGGCCGCCTGGTCGTCGGTGCCGCGGTGGGCGTCGGCGACGAGGCGTACGACCGCGCCCAGGCGCTGGTCGAGGCCGGCGCCGACTTCCTGGTCGTGGACAGCGCGCACGGCCACAGCCGCGGCATCCTGGACATGATCGCCAAGGTGAAGTCCAACATCCGCGTCGACGTGGTCGGCGGCAACGTCGCCACCCGCGACGGCGCCCAGGCGCTGATCGACGCCGGTGCGGACGGCATCAAGGTCGGTGTCGGCCCGGGCTCGATCTGCACCACCCGCGTCGTCGCCGGTGTGGGCGTGCCGCAGGTCACCGCGATCTACGAGGCCGCGCAGGCCGCGAACGCGGCGGGCGTGCCGCTGATCGGCGACGGCGGCCTGCAGTTCTCCGGCGACATCGCCAAGGCCATCGCGGCCGGTGCCGACACGGTCATGCTGGGCTCGCTGCTGGCCGGCTGCGAGGAGTCGCCGGGCGAGATGGTCTTCATCAACGGCAAGCAGTTCAAGTCGTACCGCGGCATGGGCTCGCTCGGCGCGATGCAGTCCCGCGGCCAGGCGAGGTCTTTCTCCAAGGACCGCTACTTCCAGGACAACGTCCTGTCCGAGGACAAGCTGGTCCCCGAGGGCATCGAGGGCCAGGTCCCCTACCGCGGCCCGCTCGGCTCGGTGGCCCACCAGCTCGTCGGCGGCCTGCGTGCCTCCATGGGCTACGTCGGCTCCGCGAACATCGAGGAGCTGAAGGACAAGGGCCGCTTCGTCCGCATCACCGCGGCGGGCCTGAAGGAGAGCCACCCGCACGACGTGCAGATGGTGACCGAGGCGCCGAACTACGCGCGGCGGTGAGCCGGTAGGCTCCGCGGCGCCGGTTCGAGGGGGTCGGATGTTGTACTCGGTGAGTTACAGCGAAGGCGCGGCCCACGTCCGCGACAGTCTGCCCGAGGACCGCAGGGCCTTGCTGGAGCGGGGCCTCAGGAAGCTGGCGGACGATCCGCGGCCGGGTATCTCGGTACCGATCTCGAAGGACGAGAACACCCGGTCGCTGGCGCTCACCCGGGGCATCGCGATCGAGTACGTCATCAGCGAGGGCCTGCTGATCGTCCTCGTGGTCCGGGTCGTGGACCTCTCGCGGGTCCTCCTGGAAAACGTGGAGTGATCAAGCCCTGATACGTCCCCGGCGTCCCCGGTCGGGGATACTGGGGACGTAATCGTATGGAAGGGCCAACACGTGACTGAGATCGAGATCGGGCGCGGCAAGCGCGGCCGCCGGGCATACGCCTTCGACGACATCGCCGTCGTACCGAGTCGGCGCACCCGCGACCCGAAGGAGGTCTCGATCGCCTGGCAGATCGATGCCTACCGTTTCGAGCTGCCGTTCCTGGCGGCCCCGATGGACTCGGTCGTCTCCCCGCAGACCGCCATCCGCATCGGTGAGCTGGGCGGCCTGGGCGTACTGAACCTGGAAGGGCTCTGGACGCGCTACGAGGACCCGGAGCCGCTGCTCGCGGAGATCGCGGAGCTGGACGGCGCGGCCGCCACCAAGCGCCTCCAGGAGATCTACGCGGCGCCGATCAAGGAAGAGCTGATCGGGCAGCGCATCAAGGAGGTGCGCGACTCCGGTGTGGTCACCGCCGCCGCGCTCTCGCCGCAGCGCACCGCCGAGTTCTCCAAGGCCGTCGTGGACGCGGGCGTGGACATCTTCGTGATCCGCGGCACCACCGTCTCCGCCGAGCACGTCTCCTCGGCCGCCGAGCCGCTGAACCTGAAGCAGTTCATCTACGAGCTGGACGTCCCGGTGATCGTCGGCGGCTGCGCCACGTACACCGCGGCCCTGCACCTGATGCGCACCGGCGCGGCGGGCGTGCTGGTCGGCTTCGGCGGCGGTGCCGCGCACACCACCCGCAACGTGCTCGGCATCCAGGTGCCGATGGCGACCGCGGTGGCCGATGTGGCCGCCGCCCGCCGGGACTACATGGACGAGTCCGGCGGCCGGTACGTCCACGTGATCGCGGACGGCGGCGTGGGCTGGTCGGGCGACCTGCCCAAGGCCATCGCCTGCGGCGCGGACGCGGTGATGATGGGCTCGCCGCTGGCGCGCGCCACCGACGCGCCGGGCCGCGGCCACCACTGGGGCATGGAGGCCGTCCACCCGGACGTGCCGCGCGGCAAGCGCATGGACCTGGGCGCGGTCGGCACCACCGAGGAGATCCTGTGCGGTCCCTCGAACACGCCGGACGGTTCGATGAACTTCTTCGGCGCGCTGCGCCGGGCGATGGCGACCACCGGCTACTCCGAGCTGAAGGAGTTCCAGCGGGTCGAGGTGACGGTCGCGCCGTCGCAGCACGACAAGCGCTGAGGCTCCGCGGACGCCGAAGGGCCCGGACCGCGTTTCGCGGTCCGGGCCCTTTCGCGTGCCGTGTTCGCTCAGCCGCCCAGCTTCTTGGCGACCTGGAAGCCGCCGGCCCCGGCCAGCAGGTAGAAGACCACGTCGATTGCGCCGAGGTACTCCTTCCACACCGCGTGGACCACGTCGAAGTGGCTGAAGACGGTCTCGGTGAGCGTGGCGTGCGCGGCGTCGGCCGTGATCAGGGCGATGCCGAAGACCTGGCCGAGGTAGAGGCCGGCCAGGCCGAGCACCGCGCCGACCACCGGGAGCGCCGCGCTGCGGCCGCCCACCTTGCCCAGTACGGCGCCGATGAGCGCGCCGACGGCGAGCGCCGCGTAACCGATCGAGGCGCCGTCCACGGCCTTGAGCACCGCGCCGTACACACCGGCCGCGACCAGCGTGGTGACGACGCCGAGCACGACGGCCAGTCCGGCGTTGCCGCGGCGTGCGGGCGGCGGGGCCATCGGTGCCGGGAAGCCGCCCGGTGCGGGAGCGCCGTACGGAGCCTGCGGCGGCTGGTGGGGCTGCTGCGGCTGCTGAGGCGCGGACGGCCAGGACTGGCTCATGTTCTTCCCCCGGGAGAGACCGTCGCGGTGCCCGTGCGGCACCGGGGACCGGTCGGAGTGATGGACGCGCATACGTGCGTTGCGCGGTCACAAATTAACAGACCGGTCTGACATGTCCACAAGAAACAGTGTCCGGGAGGTATCCGGGAGGGGCGCGCAACCGCAGCTCAGAGCCGGTGTGCCGCGCCGGTCGGCGTCGCCCCCCGGGTGTCCAGCAGCAGCTGGGCCTTCACCGACAGGCCCTGGAGGTCGTATGTGCGGTGGTGCTGGAGGAGCAGCGTGAGGTCGGCACCGGCGGCGGCCTCGTAGAGCGCGTCCGCGCGCGGGACCGGACGGCCGAGGACCTGCCACTGGTGGACGTACGGGTCGTGGTACGTGATGTGGGCGCCCAACTCCATGAGCCGGGAGGCGATTTCGCGGGCCGGGGAGCCTTCCTCGTCGCCGATGTCCGGCTTGTAGGTGACGCCGAGCAGCAGGACGCGGGCGCCGCGCGCCGACTTGCCGTGCTCGTTGAGCAGGGTGGCGCAGCGCTGCACGACGTAGCGCGGCATCCGGGTGTTGACCTCCTGCGCCAGCTCGACGAGGCGCAGCGGGTAGCCCAGTGAACGCCCCTTGTAGGAGTAGTAGTTGGGGTCGATGGGGGCGGTGTGGCCGCCGACGCCGGGGCCGGGGCGGAACGCCTGGAAGCCGAACGGCTTCGTCTCGGCGCAGCGGATGACGTCCCACAGGTCCACGCCGATGTCGTGGCAGAGCACCGCCATCTCGTTCATGAGCGCGATGTTCAGGTGCCGGTAGTTGGTCTCCAGCAGCTTGGCGGTCTCCGCCTCGCGCGGTCCGCGCGCGCGGACGACCCGGTCGGTGAGCCGTCCGTAGAAGGCCGCCGCGGCCTCCGTACAGGCCGGGGTCAGGCCGCCGATGACCTTCGGGGTGCTGCCGTAGCGGTGGGCGCGGCTGCCGGGGTCGTGGCGGGCGGGGGAGTGGGCGAGGTGGAAGTCGCGTCCCGCGGTCAGGCCCGAGCCTTCTTCCAGGAGGGGGCGCAGGAATTCCTCGGTGGTGCCCGGGTAGACGGTGGATTCCAGGATCACCGTGGTGTGCGGGCGCAGGTGCGCCGCCAGGACGCGGGCGGCGTCGGCGACCGCGGTCAGGTCGAGGGCGCCGTCCTCGCCGAGCGGGGTGGGGGCGCAGATCACAGCCGTACGGACCCGGCCGAGCACGGCGGGATCGCCGGTGGTGCGGAAGCCGGCCGCGAGCAGCCGGCGGATCTCGGGCGCGGTGAGCGGGCCCTGTGCGGCGGGCGGGTGCCCCGCCGCGGGCGCGGGCGCGCCGGGTGCGGCCGGCGGGCCGGGGTCGTAGCCGATGGTGCGGACGCCGGCGGCGGTGGCGGCCTGGGCGAGGGGGAGACCGATATGGCCTAGTCCGATGACGGCGAGATCTGCGGGCATGGCTGGCTGCCGTCCTTCCCGAGCGGTTCCGGATGGGGCGGTGAAGCATAAGAGCATAAGTAGACTAAGCGGACATTTGGCCCAGAATGGGGATTGCGACGGCCGGGTGTTGCCCGGTCGCCGAAGGGTGGATACGGGCCGGTGGCGCGGCCAGAATCGACGGACGGGGAGTGTGACCCCGACCACAGCGGGAGGCAGCGGTGAGGACAGCGACACTCGGACCGGCCCAGCGTGCCGAAGCGCTCGCACGGATGGCGGAACGGGAGCTGGATGTTTTGGTGGTCGGCGGCGGGGTGGTCGGTGCCGGTACGGCACTGGACGCGGCGACCCGCGGGCTGGACACCGGACTGGTCGAGGCGCGTGACTGGTCCTCGGGCACGTCGAGCCGGTCGAGCAAGCTCATCCACGGCGGGCTGCGCTATCTGGAGATGCTGGACTTCGCCCTCGTACGGGAAGCGCTGAAGGAGCGCGGGCTGCTCCTGGAACGGCTCGCGCCGCACCTGGTCAAGCCGGTCCCGTTCCTCTACCCGCTCACCCACAAGGGCTGGGAGCGCTGGTACGCGGGCTCCGGCGTCGCGCTGTACGACGGCATGTCGGTCTCCTCCGGACACGGCCGCGGCCTGCCCGTGCACCGGCACCTCTCGCACAAGCGCGCCCTCAGAGTGGCGCCCTGCCTGAAGAAGGACGCCCTGGTCGGGGCATTGCAGTACTACGACGCCCAGGTGGACGACGCCCGCTTCGTGATGAACCTCGTACGGACCGCCGCCCTGTACGGCGCGGAGGCCGCCAACCGGGCCCGGGTGGTCGGCTTCCTGCGCGAGGGCGAACGCGTCGTCGGCGCCCGGGTCGAGGACGTCGAGGCGGGCGGCGAGTACGAGGTGCGGGCGCGCCAGGTGGTGAACGCGACCGGCGTGTGGACCGACGACACGCAGGCCCTGATCGGGGAGCGCGGCCAGTTCCACGTGCGGGCGTCGAAGGGCATCCACCTGGTCGTGCCCAAGGACCGCATCCACTCGACCACCGGGCTGATCCTGCGCACGGAGAAGAGCGTCCTGTTCGTCATCCCCTGGGGGCGGCACTGGATCGTCGGCACGACCGACACGGACTGGGACCTGGACAAGGCGCACCCGGCCGCGTCCAGCGCCGACATCGACTACCTGCTGGAGCACGTGAACTCGGTGCTCGCGACGCCGCTGACGCGCGACGACGTGGAGGGCGTCTACGCGGGCCTGCGCCCGCTGCTGGCCGGCGAGTCGGACGCGACCAGCAAACTGTCGCGCGAGCACACCGTCGCGCACCCGGTGCCGGGGGTCGTGGTGGTCGCGGGCGGCAAGTACACGACGTACCGCGTCATGGCCAAGGACGCGGTGGACGAGGCGGTCCACGCGCTCGACCGGCGGGTGGCCGAGTGCGTCACGGAGGACACGCCGCTCGTCGGGGCCGAGGGCTACAAGGCGATGTGGAACGCCCGCGCCCAGACCGCCGCACGTACCGGCCTGCACGTGGTGCGCGTCGAGCACCTGCTGAATCGTTACGGCGCACTGGCCGAGGAACTCCTCGACCTCATCGTGGCCGACCCGGCGCTCGGCGAACCGCTCGCCGCCGCCGACGACTACCTGCGCGCCGAGGTGGTCTACGCCTGCACCCACGAAGGGGCGCGGCACCTCGACGACGTCCTCACCCGGCGCACCCGCATCTCCATCGAGACCTTCGACCGGGGCACCCGCAGCGCGCGGGAGTGCGCCGAGCTGATGGCGCCGGTGCTGGGCTGGGACGCGGACCAGATCGACCGCGAAGTGGAGCACTACGAGAAGCGGGTCGAGGCGGAGCGTGAGTCGCAGCGGCAGCCGGACGATCTGACGGCCGACGCGGCGCGGCTGGGGGCGCCGGACATCGTGCCGCTCTGACGCGGAACCCACGCCTGTCCGGCGGCGCCCCTGCCCGCCGGACGGTGGCGCTGAGGGGGCGCCACATCGTCGTCTCCACCCCTCTTCCGGCCCTCGTGTCCGGCTCCCGGAGCCCGGCCGCACCGCGCCGACGGCGCCCTCGTCGGCGACAGCGCCGCCCGTACAGGCCATCATGGCGGGTGCACAACAGGCGCCGAGTCGTGGACCCTGGCCTTCCCCACGGGCGCGGATGAGAGAGAATGAGGGCTCCGCCAGGGTGGGTTGTCCGAGTTGGGCCAGTTTGGTGATCGACGTGTGTTCGAGTGCCAACTCGGCTGGATTGCAGAGGGGATTCAGTGGGCGACGAGGTCGAGATGGACGGCAAGGAGGGCAGGCTGCTCGCCGGCCGGTACCGGCTCGCCGAAGTCCTCGGCCGGGGCGGAATGGGTACGGTCTGGCGCGCAACGGACGAAGTGCTCGGCCGTACGGTCGCGGTCAAGGAACTGCGCTTCCCTGGCGGGGTCGAGGAGGACGAGAAGCGCCGGCTGATCACCCGCACCCTGCGGGAGGCCAAGGCGATCGCCCGGATCCGCAACAACGGCGCGGTGACGGTCTACGACGTGGTCGACGAGGACGACCGCCCGTGGATCGTCATGGAGCTGGTCGAGGGCCGCTCGCTGGCCGAGGTGGTGCGCGACGACGGCCCCCTGACGCCGCGCCGGGCGGCGGAGGTCGGCCTCGCCATCCTCGACGTGCTGCGCGCCGCGCACCGCGAGGGCATCCTGCACCGCGACGTGAAGCCCTCCAACGTCCTGATGTCCGACGACGGCCGGGTCGTGCTCACCGACTTCGGCATCGCCCAGGTGGAGGGCGACCCCTCGCTGACCTCCACCGGCATGCTGGTCGGCGCGCCGTCCTACATATCGCCCGAGCGGGCGCGCGGCCAGAAGCCCGGCCCGCCGGCCGACCTGTGGTCGCTGGGCGGCCTGCTGTACGCCTGTGTCGAGGGCGTGCCCCCGTACGACAAGGGCTCGGCGATCGCCACGCTGACCGCGGTGATGACCGAGCCGCTGGAGCCGCCGAAGAGCGCCGGTGCGCTGGAAGAGGTCATCTACGGGCTGCTCGTGAAGGACCCGGCGGCCCGGCTCGACGACCGGGGCGCGCGGGCGCTGCTGCTGGACGCGGCCAACGCGCCGGAGGACACCGGACCGGAACCGCCCGCTCCGGATGCCACCCGCGCGATGGCGCTGCCGGTCGTCCCGGAGGAGCCCGCGGTCGGGTCCAAGGACCGTGCCCGCGACCAGGACCGGGACCGGGCGCGCTCGAAGCCGTCGGCGCCGCGCCCGCAGTGGAAGCCGAAGCCGCGCCCGAAGGGGGACGGGAGACACGCGCCGGAGACGGACCGCGGCAGCGTGTCCGGGGTCCCGGGCGCCCGCGCGGCCTCCGCGTCCGCTCCGCTCACGGACACCTCGCGTACGGGCACGGGCTCGGCCGCCAAGGCATCCACCGCCTCGACGACCCGCGGCACGGCCACCACCGGGCAGTCGCGGACCGACTCGACGAACGGGCCGAAGAACTGGCCGACCGCGGTCGGTTCCGCCGGGCGCACGGGCTTCGAGTCGGAGAGCGCCAAGGAGAAGGTCCGCAACGCGCTCCAGGCGGTGCGCAAGGCGGCGGCCGCCGCTGCCGCCGCGGCCCGGCCGGAGGCCAAGCCGTCCGACGGAACGCGCCCGTCCGGCCCGCCGAAGGCGTCCGTCACCGATGTCGTGCCGCGCCGCACGCTCGTCATCGCCGCGGTGGTCGTGGTGCTCGCCGTCCTGGGCACCGTGCTGGCCTTCGCGCTGAGCGGTGACGACGAGAAGGGCGGCGGCAAGGCCGCGGGCACGGCCGCCACCGGCCAGGCCGACCCCTCCGAGGACGGCTCAGGAAAGGGCGCGGACGGCAACGCGTCACAGCCGACGGACGGCAAGCCGGGCGGCCAGAGCGGCAAGCCGGGCGGCGGCAAGGACAAGTCGGGCCTGCCGCAGGGGTACGGAACCGTGTCGAACGCCGGGTTCCACTTCTCCGTCGGGCTGCCGTCCGGCTGGAAGCAGACCGACACGGCCGGCCAGAACTCCGGCGCCATCTACAGCGCCGGAGGCGGCTTCCCGCGCGTCCAGATCGACTACAACGCCAAGCCCGGCAGCGACGCGGCGGCCGCCTGGCGCGGCCTGGAGCCCGCCGTCAGCCGCAGCAGCGAGAACTACCGCCGCATCGACATCAAGGCGGTCGGCTGGCGGGGCTACCCGACGGTCGCCGACTGGTCGTTCACCCGCAAGCAGGGCGGCCAGGACGTCCGCGTGCTCAACCGCGGCTTCCGCGCCGACGACCAGCACGGCTACGCGATCATGATCACCTGCAAGGCGGACGCCTGGGACGCGGCGGAGTGCCGCCAACTGAGGGACACCGCTTTCGCGACATTCCAGGTGAAGGACTGACCTTCCGCGGCGCCCGTACCGCAGAGGTGCGCAGGCCGACGCGGTGTGCGCGGTGCCGGCCGCCGGGCGGTGGCGAAGTCGTGGGGGAGCTGTTGGCCGGAGCGCTCCTCAACCCGCGCCCTCGGCACGTATCGTGAGACCCCGAAGACCGTACGCAGCCGCAATCGGAGGGAATGCGACCGGTTTTGACCACCGCGGGTGACCGGTGGGGCCGGGCGCTCCCGGACAAAGACGGTCAGGCGGCGTGAATCGCGCGCTGGGGAGGCGTCGTGGACGAGTACGCGGGAAGAGTGCTCGCCGAGCGTTACCGCCTGCCGGTGCCGCCGTCGGACGAGTACGAGTTCGCCGAGACCCGTGCCTTCGACACCTACAGCGGCCAGGAGGTCCTGGTGCGCCAGGTGCCGCTGCCCGAGGTCGTGGACGCGGAGCTGCTGGACGCCGGGGGACCGGCCGGGCGGCCCGCGCCGGGCGCCCGCGGACCCCACACGGCCGGCGCCGACCGTACGCCGCACGACCCCGCCGTACGCCGTGCCCTGGAAGCCGCGACGGCCGCGGCCCGGCTGCCCGACCACCCGCAACTGGACCAGGTCTTCGACGTCTTCGCGCAGGACGGCAGCCTGTGGATCGTCAGCGAGCGTATCGCCGCCCGGCCGCTCGCCGCGCTGCTCGCCGAACGCACCCTCACCCCGCACCGCGCCGCCGAGGTCGCCGCCGACCTCCTCACCGCCCTCCGCGCCCTGCACGCGCACGGCTGGACCCACCGCAACATCACCACCCGAACGGTCCTGATCTGCGACGACGGCAGAGCCATCCTGACCGGCCTGGCCGCGGGCGCGGCGGAGGAGGCGCTGTGCGGGTACGACCCGGTGCCCGGGGAGGAGACGGCGCGGCCGTCGGTTCCGGCTCCGGCCGAGGCGCCGGAGCGGGCTACCGGGGCGGGCGCCGCGCCCCCGGGCGGGGCGGCCGGAGCGCCTGCCCCCGGGGTGGCTGCCGCGTCTGCGTCCGGGGCGGACGCCCGGCGGGTGCGTGCGGGAGCTATCGCCGCGTATCAGGCGGGAGCGCGGGCGGCGGCGGCCCGTACGGCTCCGGAGGGGCCTCGTCCGCCTGAGTCTTTCCGTACGTCTGCCGGGGAACCGCGTACGCCGACCGGGGATCCGCGCGCAAAGTCCGGGGATCCGGGCACGCCCACCGGGGACGCGCGTACGCCCACCGAGCCACCCCGTACACCCGCCGGAGGCGGCGGGTCCGGTCCTGGTTCCGGCCCCGGTAACGGCCCCGGCCCTGGTCCCGGTCCCGGCCCCGGTCCCGGTTCCAGCCCTGGTTCCGCCGCAGGCCACCCCGCCGACACCCACTTCAGCCCGTACCGCGATCACATCGGCGCGCCGTCGGTGCCGGAGCAGCCGGGCAGCGCCGCGTACGGCGGCAGCCTGCCGGGTCCGGGGCCGCGAGCCGGAGGCGGTGTGGTCCCTCACCTGCCCGCGCAGCCGTCCGCGCCGGCACCGGAAACCCGGCCGTCCCTCTCCAAGGAGCCGGCCCCCGACACCTCCACCGGTTCCGGTTCCGGCGGGACCGGTTCCGGTTCCTACGGGCGGCCCGGCGCGGCCCTGGCCGCCGAGCGCGCCCGCCAGGTACGCATCAATGTCGTCGGCCCGGTGACCGAGCGCTGGGCGCCGGAGCAGGCCGGTCCGGTGCACGCGAACTGGCAGCTCGCGCCGCCGGTCGGCCCCGCCACCGACCTCTGGGCGGTCGGCGCGCTGCTGTTCCGCATCGTGCAGGGCCACTCCGCGTATCCGGAGGACAGCGCCGCCGAACTGGTGCAGCTGGTGTGCTCGGAGCCGCCCTCGTACGCCGAGGAGTGCGGGGCGCTGCGGCCGGTCGTCGAGTCGCTGATGCGGCAGGACCCGGCCGACCGCCCGGACTTCGAGGAGCTGCGCGGGTGGCTGCGGTCGCTGATCCGTACGGCGCCCGAACCGGAGGTGGGCAGCCGGGTCGTGACCGTACCGTCGCTGGAGGGGCCCGCCGACTCCCGGCGGCTGCCGATCCTGCGGCGCCGGGGCGAACTGGTCCGCAAGGGGCGGCACAAGAAGGCGCGCCAGTCCCGGCCGCCGCGCCCCGCCAAGCCACCGCGGCAGGCGAAGGGCAAACGCCGGACCGTGGCGTACCGGGAGACCGCCCAGCACGCCCAGCCGGGCCTCCCCGAAGCCCCCGCCCAGCAGCCGGAGGCCCCCGCAGCCCACCTGGCGGCGGCTTTCCCGCCGCAGCAAGCCGCCCGTCCCCACCCCGCCGAGACCCACCACTGCGAACAGCCCCTCCCGCCACCCGCACGCCCCCCGCGCCGGCCCGGACCGGGCCGCGCGCCCAAGCCGCCGCGCCCCGCCAAGCAGCTCCGGCGCATCCAGGGCGCGACGCCGCCGGACGGCGGCCGCGGCCCGCGTCATCTGGGGCGGCTGCTGGTGGGGCTGGTGTTCCTGCTGCTGACGGGGGCGGTGCTGTACGCGGTGCTGTTCATGCCGAAGGCCGGGTCGGACGAGCGCGGCGCGGACAGCGTCCGGGAGCGCAGGGCCTCGGTGGGCGCGCCGGGCCCGTCGGACGACGGCCCCGGCAGCCGCCCCGACGACCAGGGCTCCCGCGCGCGGCAGCCGCAGACCACCGAACCGGCCGACCTCGCCGAGGGCTTCGAGGTGCGCAAGGACCCGAAGGGATTCCAGGTCGCCGTCCACAAGGGCTGGCAGCGCCGGGGGGAGAACGAACGCGGCCAGACCCGCTACCTGGGCAACGGTTTCGAGCTGCTGATCGTGCCCGGCCGCGACACCACGTCCCGCTACGGCACCGACCCGATGGCCTACCAGCAGGACAAGGAGGCCGAGCTGGCCCCGTACCGCGAGTCCAGCTGGTCCGGTTCCTCGGGCCTGCGCCGGATCGACGTCGGTAAGGCCGCGATGGCGGAGGGCACCTTCACCTGGCAGGACAGCAGCGGCCGACAGGTCTATGTACGCAACCTGGCCATGATCCACAACGGCCGCTACCACATCATCCAGGTCATCGGCCCGGACAACGAACGGCGCGAGGTGGACCGGCTGTACGAGCAGGCCACGGGGTCGTACCGGCCGAACTGAGCGCAGTAACGCGCTGGTTGGCGTAGGGCGTGGTGGTATCCCTGCGCGCGTCGATGCGGTCGATGCGGAGGATGCCTGGCATGGCGGGCCCGTGCGGCAGCCCGTGCGCTCCCTGCGCGGCAGCCCGCACGCTCCCCGTGCGGCAGCCCTTGCGCTCCTCGTGCGCTCCCCCGTGCGGCAGCCCTTGCGCTCCTCGTGCGCTCCCCGTACGGCGCCTTGTCGGCCCTTGTGCGCGCGGCTACCGTCGTAACCGACGAACTGACGGGTCGTCAGGTCCAGCGTTCGGCGGCCCGTCGGCCACCGGCCGGGGAACCGCGTGAGGGGAACCAGATGGAGCTACCGCGCATCGTCAGCGTCGACGACCACGTCATCGAGCCCGCGCACCTCTTCGAGACCTGGCTGCCGGCGAAGTACCGCGAACTCGGACCGAAGCCGTTCACCGCCGGGATCGGCGAGCTGGCGTACATCGGCGGGAAGTACAGGTTCACGACGGATCCGGAAGGCCCGCCGACGGACTGGTGGCGGTACGAGGGGGACCTCTTCCCGTACAAGCGGATCATCGCGGCTGTCGGCTTCTCCAGGGACGAGATGACCCTCGACGGCATCACCCGGGAGCAGATGCGGCGTGGCTGCTGGGACCCGAAGGCGCGCCTGGCGGACATGGACCTCAACCACGTCGAGGCGTCGCTGTGCTTCCCCACCTTCCCCCGCTTCTGCGGCCAGACCTTCGCCGAGGCCCAGGACAAGGACGTCGCCCTGGCGTGCGTGCGCGCGTACAACGACTGGATGGTGGAGGAGTGGTGCGGGGACAGCGGCGGGCGGCTGATCCCGCTGTGCCTCATCCCCCTGTGGGACGTCGGCCTGGCGGTCGCCGAGATACGGCGGAACGCGGCGCGCGGGGTTCGGGCCGTGACGTTCAGCGAGATACCGACGTACCTCGGCCTGCCGTCGATCCACTCGGGCTACTGGGACCCGTTCTTCGCGGCCTGCGAGGAGACCGGGACGGTGGTCAACATGCACATCGGGTCCAGCTCGCAGATGCCCGCCGCCTCCCCCGACGCGCCGCCCGCCGTGCAGGCGTCGCTGAGCTTCAACAACGCCATGGCCTCGATGACGGACTTCCTCTTCAGCGGGGTGCTGGTGAAGTTCCCGCGCCTCAAACTCGCGTACAGCGAGGGGCAGATGGGATGGATCCCGTACGCCCTGGAGCGCGCCGACGACGTGTGGGAGGAGCACCGCGCCTGGGGCGGCGTACGCGACCTGATCCCCGAGCCGCCGTCCACGTACTACTACCGGCAGATCTTCTGCTGCTTCTTCCGCGACAAGCACGGTGTCGAATCGATCGACGTGGTCGGCCGGGACAACGCGACCTTCGAGACCGACTACCCGCACGTCGACTCCACCTGGCCGCACACCAAGGAAGTCGCCCTCGACCACGTACAGGGGCTGGACGAGGAGACCGTCCACAAGCTGATGCGCGGCAACGCGATCCGCATGCTGGAGCTGGATCTCGACTGATGGACCTCACGTACACGCCCGAAGAGGAGGAGTTCCGGGTGCGGCTGCGTGAGTGGCTGGCCAAAGCCCTCCCGGAGCTGCCCGCGCGGCCCGACCCACTGGACTGGCCCGCCCGCCGCGCGTACGACCTCGGCTGGCAGCGGCGGCTGTACGACGCCGGATACGGCAGCCTGCACTGGGACGCCTCGCCCACCCAAAGGCTGATCTTCCTGGAGGAGACGGAGCTCGCCGGAGCCCCCTACGTCGGCGCCAACTTCGTCGGACTGCTGCACGCCGGGCCGACCATCGCCGCCGAGGGCACGGACGAGCAGCGCGCCCGCTGGCTGCCGCCGATCCTGCGCGGCGAGGCGGTCTGGTGCCAGGGCTTCAGCGAACCGGACGCGGGCTCCGACCTCGCCGCCCTGCGCACCCGCGCCGTACGGGACGGCGACGACTATGTGATCACCGGGCAGAAGACCTGGACCTCGCACGCGGAGATCGCCGACTGGTGCGAACTGCTGGTCCGCACGGACCCGGAGGCACCCCGGCACCGGGGCATCTCCTGGCTGGCGATGCCGATGGACGCGCCCGGGATCACCGTACGGCCGCTGCGCACGCTCGCCGGACCGGCCGAGTTCGCCGAGGTCTTCCTCGACGAGGTGCGGGTGCCGGTGGCCAACCGGGTCGGCGCGGAGCACGACGGCTGGCGCGTCACCATGGTCACGCTGTCCTTCGAGCGGGGCACCGCCTTCGTGGGCGAGGTCGTCGCCTGCCGCCGTACGCTCGGCGGGCTGGCCCGTACGGCCCGGGTGAACGGCCGCTGGGACGACCCGGTGCTGCGCCGCCGGCTGGGCCGGCTGAACGCCGAGTTCACGGCGCTGTGGCGGCTCATCCAGTGGAACGTCGGGGCGGCCGGTGCGGCGGGCGGGACGCCGGGGGCGGGCGGCTCCGTGTTCAAGCTGCGCTACTCGCAGGCCCGGCAGGAGCTGTACGACGCGGCCGCCGAGGTGCTGGGGACGGCCGGCGCGCTGGACGCGGACCAGGAGTGGACGGCGGCCCGGCTGTCGTCCCTCTCGTACACGATCGCCGCCGGTACGTCGCAGATCCAGCGCGACATCATCGCCGAGCGCCTGCTCGACCTGCCGAAGGGACGGTGAGCGGGCCCGTGGACCTGCGACCCACTGCCGATCAACGGGCCTTGCAGGCGTCGGCGCGCGACCTGCTGGCGTGCCGCTTCGGGCGGGAGCGGCTGCGGGCGGCGGTGGACAGCCCGGCGCTCGACCGCGCGCTGTGGCGCGAGCTGGGCGCGGCCGGGTTCTTCGCGCTGCGGCTCCCGGAGGCGGACGGCGGGGTGGGGCTCGGGCTGCCGGAGGCGGTGCTGGTCTTCGAGGAGGCGGGGCGCGCCCTGCTGCCGGGGCCGCTGGTGGCGGGGCACCTCCTCGCGGGGGTGGTGCCGGGCGCGGCGACCGGGGAGCGGGTGGTGGGGCTGTGCGACGTGGGGGCGGACGGGGCGCGGCTGTGGGAACACCCTGCGGACTGCGATGAGTTGATCTTGGTCGAGGGGACGGGGCCGGACGCTTCGGCCGAAATCGGGGGGTCGGACGCTCCACCCGTGGGTGCGGGGACGGACGCTCCGCCGAAAACCGCGGGATTGGACGCTCCGCCCGAGGACGCGGGGTCGGACGCTCCGCCCGAGAGCGCGGGGCCGGGCGCTCCGCCCGAGGATGCGGCGCACGCGTACTGGAACGCTTCCGACTGGCCCACCCTCGCCCCCCTCCGTTCCGTCGACCCGCTCACCCCGCTCGCGCGCGTGGTGTCCTACCCGCGCCGTGCGCCGCGCGCGCTCGACGTACCGCGGCTGCGCCGCGAAGCCGCCCTGCTGACCGCCGCGCTCCAGCTGGGCAGCGCTGCCCGTACGGTCGAGATGGCGGTGGAACACGCCCGACGGCGTGAGCAGTTCGGTGTACGGATCGGGGCCTTCCAGGCGGTGAAACACCTGTGCGCCGAGATGCTGATACGAGTGGAAATCGCGCGAAGTGCCGTCTATGCGGCCTCGCTCACCGGACAGTCACTCCCAGTAATCGGAGCGAAGGTGCTCGCCGATGAGGCGGCGGTGCGCAACGCCCGGGACTGTCTTCAGGTGCACGGCGGTATCGGCTTCACATGGGAGGCCGATGTGCACCTGCATCTCAAGCGTGCGTGGCTGCGCCTCGAACAATGGCAGAGCGGGGCAAAGGCGGAAGAAGCCCTCGCCGAAGCCCTTCTTGCCGGTGAGGTGGCCGTGTAGTGCGTTGTGTGCGAAATGTCGGATTCCGCACACGCGAGCGGTCACCGAGGGTCGATATTCGGGCCGTGTCCCAGGTGTAACCCGTCACAGGGGGGAGTCGGCGCCGTGCTCGGGTACGCTCCCTTGGGTGCGAGTGGTTCTGAGGCGCAACTGTTCCCGTGGGGTCGTGGAGGCCGACCCGGGATACCGGATGCGCTCCGCTCGCCCTCGAAGGAGGGGCGGAAGGCCCTCTTGTTCGACTCCCGGCAAAGCGCGTCGCACAGTATGCAGCATGCATACTCCCTTGCGCTGGAATATGCCCGAAGCGCTTGTTGGGGTGACTGAACGTCAACCATGCTGTGCTTCACCGGGGTCACGGAGTGTGACCTCGATGAGGCGCGAGGCGATGTGTCCGCCGGTTCGGATGGTGTGAGCGGTGCAGGTGCTTCAGGTGCAGTTGGAAGTCCGGCCCGACCCCTCGGAGGTGGGGCGGGCCCGGAGGTGGGCCAGGTCGCGGCTGGTCGGCTCGGGCATAGGAGCCGACGAGCCGCTGGCGGAGACGCTGATCCTGTTGATCTCCGAGTTGGTCACCAACGCCGTCGTCCATACCGGGAACCCCGCCGAGCTGCGGATGTGCTTCTCGGGCTCCGGCGCCGCGGTCGGCACCGTACGGGTCGAGGTCGCGGACCGCAGTACCCGCGCGCCGCGCCCCCGGCGCGCGGACGGCGACGACACCAACGGCCGTGGCCTGGAGCTGGTCGACGGGCTCGCGGACCGCTGGGGCTGGCGGCCCGAAGGGACCGGCAAGAGCATCTGGTGCGAGGTGGACCGCGGCCGGTCGATGCTGATGGCGGCCGGGTCGGACCTGGGGGCGTACGACACGCACTGCGCACTGCCGCACCACGCGTAACCGGAGGAAAGTCCAGACCAGGTGTTGACGTGGCGTGTTCGCCTGATCACGCTTGGGTGGAGCGATTCGCCGCGAGGGGACGTCGAGGCCATGGGGGCCGGTGCCTCGGCGAGTGCGGGTCGTGTCCCGTAGCCGGGTGGTGGTCCGCGGTGCGACGCTCGGGGTGCGCATGGGCGTGCCGCCGCCCGGCTGGGGCAGAGGGTTGTTGTCTTCGTACGGCTCCTGGCTTCGGACGGTTCTCGTCTTCGTGCGGGTCCTGCCTTCGTACGGCTCCTGGCTTCGGACGGCTCCTGGCTTCGTGCGGGCCCTGCCTTCGTACGGCCCTTGTCTCCGTACGGCCCTTGTCTTCATATCGCTCTTGTCTTCGTGGGACCGGACCGTCGCGAAGCGCCGTACGGCCGGCCCGCCTCAGAACACCGCGACCGGAGCCACCGGGCTCCCGCTGCCGCCGACGAACGGCTCGGCCATCGCCGACAGGAAGAACGCGTAGCGGCCCGCTTCGGCGCAGACCGCCGCCAGCTCCTCCAGGTTCCAGTTCTGGCCCTGGATCATGCCCATCTCCACCAGGTGCAGCGCGTGCACGGGCATCCAGAGGCCGTCGATCTCCGGCGGGAAGATCTCGAACGTGAGGGTGTCGTTGGCGACGGCCGCGACATCGCGCGCGTGGAACCACTCGGGCGTACGGAGGGACAGCCCCGGGGACGGGAAGGCGTACGCGTCCCGGTCGCCCGCCAGGTAGTGGCGCATCTGCCCCGTACGTACGAGAACGATGTCGCCGGACCGTACCGTCGTCCCCGCCAACTCCTCCGCCGCATCGAGATCTTCCGGACCGATCGCGTACTCGGCGGGCAGCCGTCCGGGCGGCCCGGCGGCGTCGGCGTGCACACGGGCCACATCGAGCAGAACGCCGCGCGAGACGATCGGGGGCGCCTTCTCGACGCCGAGGGCGGTGGCGCCGCCGTGTGCCGTGACGGAGGCGGCGGGGCGGCCGTTGTAGAGCCGCCCCGAGTGCGAGACGTGGGCGAGGCCGTCCCAGTGGGTGCCCGCCTGGAGGCCCATGGTGACGGCGTCGTCCGAGGTGGCGACCGTACCGGGCCCGAACGGCTGCTGGTTGATCGCGATCATGGTGTGCAGCGGGTTGATCCGGCCGGGGATCAGCCCGGTCTGCACGCCGTCCTGCCGCAGCGGCAGCGCGAGCGGCACCCGGTGGCCGGTGCGGACGGTGGCGGCGGCCTCCCGTACGACCTCGGGCGTCAGCAGGTTCAACGTGCCGATCTCGTCGTCCGTGCCCCAGCGGCCCCAGTTGTTGACGCGCTTGGCGAGGTCGTGGAACTCGGCGGGCAGTGGTGCGGAGCCGGGGGCGGCTGCGGGCGTCGGCATGGGCCCTCCTCGGGGTGCGCCGGGTCTTGTGCTCGCTACCGGTCTGCTCAAAAATCTAACGGGCCGTCAGAAACTCCGGGAAGGGGCGCGGCATGGGGAACTTCTTGACCGGCAAGGTGGTCGCCGTCACCGGCGCGGGCCGCGGCATCGGCCGCGCGGTGGCCCTCGCCTGCGCCGGGCAGGGCGCCCGGGTGATCGTCAACGACTACGGGGTGTCGGTCGCGGGCGCCGAGCCGAGCAGCGAGGTCGCCGAGGCGGTGGCCAAGGAGATCGAGCAGGCCGGCGGCGAGGCGGTCGCGGTGGCGGACGACGTGTCGACCATGGCGGGCGGGCAGCGCGTCGTGGACACCGCGCTCACCCGGTACGGGCGCCTCGACGGCGCGGTCTGCGTGGCCGGCATCCTGCGCGAACGGATGCTCTTCAACATGACCGAGGAGGAGTGGGACCCGGTCGTCGCCACCCACCTGAAGGGCACGTTCACCGTCTTCCGGGCCGCCTCGGCGGTCATGCGCCGGCAGAAGTCCGGCACCCTCATCGGCTTCACCAGCGGCAACCACCAGGGCAGCGTCTCCCAGGCCAACTACGCGTCGGCCAAGGGCGGCGTCATCTCCCTGGTGCGCAGCGCCGCGCTCGGCCTGAGCCGGTACGGCGTCACCGCCAACGCGGTGGCGCCCGTCGCCCGTACGCGGATGTCCGCCAACGTGCCGACGGAGCTGACGGAGATCGGCGAGCCGGAGGACGTCGCGGCCCTCGTCGTGTACCTGCTCAGCGACCGCGCCGCGGCGGAACGGATCACCGGGCAGGTCTATACCGTCGCCGGGCCGAAGATCGCCGTCTGGGCCCAGCCGAGGGAGCTGCGCTCGGCGTACGTGGACGGCGGGTGGACGCCGGAGAAGGTCGCGGAGGTGCTGCCGGGGGCGGTGGGGGTGGATCCAATGCCGTTGCTGGAGCAGGTGGAGGCGATGGCCGCTGACGCGGCCGCGGGGCGGCGGCCCAACGCGTAGGGCCCGCCGGGGCCGGCTGGGCCGTGGTGCGGTTCGCCTGCGGCGGGCCGGGGCGTTCGGCTGGATCCGTTTTCGGCTGGATCCGTTTGTTTTCGGCTGCGGCTCCGGTTGCGCCTGCGGCGGGCTGTGGTCGCTGCGCGGGGCGGTCAGGTTCGGGGACGGGCCTGCGCGGCAGGCCGCTCCGGCCGCCCCCTTCCGTGGGTGGGAGGGGGAGAGGTTGGTCGGGGGCTGATGTCAGGGGGTGGCTTTCGGTGGACTTTTCGTTCGGTGCGGATGACGTGGCCTTTCGGGAGGAGGCTCGTCGTTGGCTCGCGGAGCATGTGGGACTCGGCTCGGGGGACCGGGGCGCCCGGCGCGCCTGGGAACGTGAATTGGGACGCGCCGGGTGGATCGGGATCGGGTGGGACCGGGCGTACGGCTCTTACGGGAACCGGGCGGCCACGCTCACGCAGCAGGTGGTGTGGGCGGAGGAGTACGCGGCGGCGCGTGCGCCGGAGCGGGTGGGGCACATCGGCGAGAACCTGCTGGCTCCGACCTTGATCGCTTACGGGGACGCCGCGCAGCGGGATCGTTTCCTCCCGCCTGTGGCCCGGGGCGAGGAACTGTGGTGCCAGGGGTACAGCGAGCCCGGCGCCGGTTCGGACCTGGCGGCGGTCCGTACGGCGGCCGTCCGGGACGGGGCCGTCTACCGGATCACCGGGCAGAAGATCTGGACCTCATTGGCCCGCGAGGCCGACTGGATCTTCGTGCTCGCCCGGACCGGTCCGGGCGAGCGTGGGCACCGGGGGCTGTCCTTCCTGCTGGTGCCGATGGACCAGCCGGGGCGGATCGAGGTGCGGCCGATCCGGCAGCTGACGGGCACGGCCGAGTTCAACGAGGTGTTCTTCGACGGCGCGGTGGCGCGGGCGGAGCACGTGGTCGGCGGGCCCGGAGCCGGGTGGCGGGTGGCGACGGGGCTGCTGGCGCTGGAGCGCGGGGTCTCCACGCTCGCGCAACAGGTGGGCTTCGCCCGCGAGTTGAACGACGTGGTCGCCGAGGCCGTCCGGACCGGCGCGGCGGATGACCCCGTACTGCGGGACCGGCTCGTACGGCAGTGGGCCGAGCTGCGCGTCATGCGCTGGAACGCGCTGCGCACCCTCGGGCCCGCCGCCGGTGACGCGGGCGCGCCCAGCGTGGCGAAGCTGCTGTGGGCCGGGTGGCACCAGCGGATGGGGGAGCTGGCGGTGCGCGTACGGGGAGCGGGCGCGGCGGCCGGGCCGGGGGACTGGTCGGCGGACGCACCGTACGAACTCGACGCGGCGCAGCGGCGGTTCCTGTTCAGCCGGGCCGACACGATCTACGGCGGGTCGGACGAGATCCAGCGCGGCATCATCGCCGGGCGCGTGCTCGGCCTCGACGGAGGGCGGAAGCGCGGATGAGGGGCGTCATCTTCGAGGGCGGGCAGCCGCCGCGGGTCGTGGACGACCTGGAGGTGCGGGGTCCGGGACCGGGCGAGGTGCTGGTCGGGATCCGGGCGGCGGGGCTGTGCCACAGCGATGTGTCAGTGGTCGATGGGACGATTCCCTATCCGGTGCCCGTGGTGCTGGGGCACGAGGGCGCCGGCGTGGTCGAGGAGGTGGGGGACGGAGTCACACACGTAGCGGCAGGAGACCATGTCGCGCTGTCCACGCTGGCCAACTGCGGGACGTGCGCGGAGTGCGACCGCGGCCGGCCCACGATGTGCCGCGCGTCGATCGGCAGGCCCGGGCAGCCGTTCCGGCACGGCGGCCGGGCGGTGTACGGCTTCGCGTCCAACTCGGCCTTCGCGGAGCGCACGGTCGTCAAGGCCGTGCAGGCGGTGCGGATTCCCCGGGAGATCCCGCTGACCTCGGCGGCGCTGATCGGGTGCGGTGTGCTGACCGGGGTCGGCGCCGTGCTGAACCGCGCGCGGGTGGCGCTGGGTGACACGGTGGTCGTGATCGGCGCGGGCGGCATCGGGCTGAACGTGCTCCAGGGCGCCCGGCTGGCCGGAGCGTCGGTGATCGTCGCGGTGGACGCCAATCCGGCGAAGGAGGCGGTGGCGCGGCGCTTCGGGGCGACGCACTTCGTCGACGCGTCGGCGGTCCCCGACACCGTCGAGGCCGTCCACGCCGTGCTGCCGGCCGGCGCCGACCACACCTTCGAGTGCGTGGGCAGCACACGGCTGATCCGGCAGGCGGTGGACCTTCTCGACCGGCACGGTCAGGCGGTCCTGCTCGGTGTGCCGCCGGCCGACGCGGAGGCGTCGTTCCCGGTCGCGTCGATGTACCTGGACAAGTCCATCCTGGGCTGCCGCTACGGCTCCGCCCGCCCGCAACGCGACATCGCCCGCTGCGCCCGCCTCTACGCGGAGGGCCGCCTCCTCCTGGACGAGCTGGTGACCAGGACGTACGCGATCGAGGACTTCGCCAAGGCGGTGGAGGACATGCGGCGGGGGCGGCTGGCGCGGGGAGTGCTGACGTTCTGATCGCCTGCCGGCGCCCCGCCGCCCGGGTCCGCCCCTCTCGTCAGGCGCTGAAGCGGCCGAAGGCGCCCCGGTGGAACAGCAGCGGTCCGGCCTGCGCGGCCTCCGGGTCCGTACCGAGCGCGGCCACCCGTCCCACGACGATGAGGTGGTCGCCGCCGGTGTGCACGGCCTGGACCGCGCAGTCGATCCAGGCGGGCACGCCCGCGAGGCGCGGCGAGCCGGTGACGGGGGCGGGCGCGTGGGCGACCCCCGCGAACTTGTCGGCGCCGCTGACGGCGAAGCCCCGGCACAGCGCCTCCTGGCCCGCCCCCAGGATGTTGACGCAGAAGACCCCGGCGCGGGCGATCCGCGGCCAGGTTGTGGACGTACGGGCCACCATGAACGTGACCAGCGGCGGGTCCAGGGACAGCGACGCGAAGGACTGGCAGGCGAAGCCGGCCGGGCCGGGCGCCGCGGCGGCGCCGGTCCCGGCCGTAGGGGGCGCGGGCGCGGTGATGACCGTGACGCCGCTGGCGAAGTGGCCGAGTACGGCGCGGAAGTCGGCCGGGTCGAGCGGGGCGCGCTCGCCCTCCCGTACGGCTCTGAGGGCGGGGCGCGGCTCCGCGACGGCGCGGGCGGCCGGGTCCGGCGCCGTCGCGGAGGTCGGCGCGCCCACCGACCGCAGATAGCGCACCGCGGTGGCTGCCATACCGGCGTGTCCCATCATGCCCCCATTGAACCTGATGGGCCGTCAGATTTGAAGGCGCGGGCAGTGCCGTCCCGGGCTCGTCCTGGCTCGCCCTTCCAGGGCTCACCGCCCCCGGTACGTGGGCCGGCGGCGCTCCACGAAGGCCGTGACCCCCTCCCGCGCGTCCGCCGTCGTCATGTTGATCTCCTGGGCCGCCGCCTCGGCCGCGAACGCCGTGCCCCGGTCCGCCTCCAGCGAGGCGTTGACCAGATGTTTCGTGAGGGCGAGGGCCCGGGTCGGGCCGGCGGCGAGCCGTTCCGCCCAGTCCCGCGCGGCCTTCTCCAGGCCCGCGTCCGGCACGACCCGGTTGACCAGCCCCATCCGCTCGGCGTCGGCCGCCGTGACGGCGTCGCCGAAGAACAGCAGTTCCTTCGCGCGCTGCGGTCCGACGAGCCGGGGCAGCAGGTACGCGCCGCCGCCGTCCGGTACGAGGCCGCGCCGCGCGAACACCTCGATGAACGTCGCGGACTCGGCCGCCACCACCAGGTCGCAGGCGAAGGCGAGGTGGGCGCCGAGACCGGCGGCGGTGCCGTTGACGGCGGCGAGGACCGGTTTCTCGCAGTCCAGCACGGCGGATACGAGGCGCTGGGCGCCGCGCCGGATCAGACGGGCCACGTCGCCCGCGACGCGCTCGGTCGGCTGTGCGGCGGCGGAGCCGGAGACATCGGCCGCCGCCCCGCCGCGCAGGTCGGCGCCCGCGCAGAATCCCTTGCCGGTGGCGGTGATGACGACGGCTCGCACGGCCGGGTCGGCGGACGCGTCGGAAAGTCTTGTGATGATGCGTTCGCGCTGGTCAGGGGTGATGGCGTTGAGGGCGGCGGGGCGGTTGAGGGTGATCCACAGCACGCCGTTGTCAGTGGTGTGGAGTATCAAGGAATCAGCGGCGCCGGGCCGGTCGGATGCGGTCCGGTCCGATGCCGTTCGGTCGGATGCGAGCCGGTCGGGTTCGGGGGAAACGGGGGCGGGTGACATGACGAAGCGGCTCCAGGCGGTGGTGGGGGCGGTCGTGCGGAAGGCGCGGGCCCAAACGTCCGTACGGAAGGCGCGGGCCCAACCGTCCGTACGGAAGGCGCGGGCCCGAGCGTCCGTATGGAAGGCGCGGGCGCGCCCGTCCGTACGGGAGGTGCCGGCCCGCCCGTCAGTGGCAGACGGCCAGCGCGTCGAGCGCGACCGCGCCCTGCCCGCGCGGCAGCACCATGAGCGGATTGATGTCCAACTCGGCCAGCTCGCCGCTAAGTTCCAGCGCCATGCGCTGCACCCGCAGCACGACTTCGACCAGCGCGTCCACGTCCGCGGGCGGCGCGCCGCGCACCCCGTCCAGCAGCGCGCGGCCCCGCAGCTCGCCGAGCATCGCGCGGGCCCGGTCCTCGCCGAAGGGCGGCACACCGACGGCGGTGTCCCGCAGCACCTCGACCAGCACCCCGCCCAGCCCGACGGTCACGGTCGGCCCGAAGAGCGCGTCCGGCGTGACGCCCACGACCATCTCCACACCCCGCTCGACCATCTGGCAGACGAGCACGCCGTCCAGTTCGATGCCCTCGTGGCGGGCGGTGTCGGTCAGCTCCCGGTAGGTGTCCCTGACCTGACTGGCGGAGGTCAGCCCGGTGCGCACGAGCCCGAGTTCCGTCTTGTGGGCCAGGTGCGGCGCGGACGCCTTCAGGACGACGGGGTAGCCGACCAGGCCCGCCGCGCGCACGGCCGCCGCCGCGCTGGTCACCAACTGCTCGCGCGGCACCCTGATCCCGTACGCGCGCAGCAGTTGCTTCGCCGCGTGCTCGCTGAGCTGCTGTCCCGGGCGCATCAGGTCCTGTGCCTTGCGCGCGGCGGGGGACGGGGTGCGCGGGGCGCCGTCGAAGGGGGAGCGGTAGGCGGCCGTGAAGCGGTGGTGTTCGAGGTGGGCGCGTACGGCCGTGACGCAGTTGGCGAACGTACGGAAGGTCGCCACCCGCCGCGACCCCAGCAGGGTGCGCCGATAGGCGTCCTCGGTGCCGACCGGCGAGCCCCAGACGACGCACACCAGCTTGTCCGTGGCCTCCGCCGCGTCCACGAGGTCCTGCGCCAGCTTGTCGCTCAGTGGCGGGAACGGGCCGGTGATCGGGCAGATCAGGACGCCGATCGACGGGTCCGCCAGGATCGCGTCTACGATCTTCCGGCCGCGCCGGTCGCCCACCGGGTGCCCGCCGCTGTCCACCGGGTTGGCGACGCTGAGGTAGTCCGGGATCCACTGGTGCAGCTCGTCCTGCTTCGCGCGGCCGAGCGTGGGCAGCCGCAGCCCGGCGGCCGTCGCCAGATCCGCGAAGTGGGCGCCGGTGCCCCCGGATATCGAATAGACGGCGACGCCGTCGGCGGTGGGCGTACGGGCGCGGGCGAGCAGGGCCGCGGTGTCCTGCAACTCGTCCAGCCCGTCCACCCGGATCACACCGAACTGCCGCATGGCCGCGTCCACCACCGCGTCGGCGCCGGTGAGCTTGCCGGTGTGCGAGGCGGCGGTCCGCGCCCCGGCCTCGGTGCGGCCGACCTTGACGGCGACCACCGGGACCTTGTTGCGGGCCGCGCGGTCGGCGGCGAGCAGGAAGCCGCGGCCGTCCTTGAAGCCTTCGACGTAGGCGGCGATGGCCCCGACCTCGGGACGGGAGGCGAAGTAGGAGAGGAAGTCGGCGGTCTCCAGATCGGCCTCGTTGCCGGTCGGTGCCCAGTGGGAAAGGCGGATGCCCAGCTCCTGGAGGGAGAAGACGGGACGGCCCTGGTGGCCTGACTGGGTGATCAGGGCGATGGCGGGACCGTCCAGGTCCTCGCGGAACGACTCGAAGGCGTTGAGGTTGGTGTTCGGGCCGAGCAGCCGGATGCCGGTACGGGCCACGGCCTCGGCGAGCCGGTCCTGGGCGGCCGCGCCGGCCGCCCCGGTCTCGGCGAAGCCGGAGGCGAAGGCCACCGCGAACCTGACCTTGGCCTCGGCCAGTTCCTCGATGACCGGCACCGGGTCCGCGACCAGCAGCACGGCGAGATCGACCTGTTCCGGCAGGTCGGAGACGGAGGTGTGACAGGGCAGGCCGAAGACGCGGTCCCGGCCCGGGTTGACCGGGTGGAGGCGGGCACCGACCCGCCCGGCCCACGCGATCAGCTGCCGGGTGATCTCGGCGTTGGGGCGGCCCTCGCTGTCGGAGGCGCCGACGACCGCCACCGCCCCGGGCCGGAAGAACCGGTCCAGGTCGGGCACGGGGGCGTACAGCGGGCGCCCGCTGACGTCCAGGTCGGGCTCCCTGCCGTCGGCGTGCGCGCCGTCGGCGGACGGGCGGCCGGTGTGCGGTACGGCCGTACCGTGCACGGTGTGCGGCGGTGTCGCCCCGCACGCCACCACGCGGGCCGGGCTGGAGTGAGTGGTGAGGCTGCCGTAGGTCGATCCAAGCATCGCTGACGCCCGCTCCCGTGTGACGAGTGCCGATTCGACTGACGTTCAGTCAGGTTAGGTCAACTGACGCCCCGTCAGGAATAGGCCGTACCGTCCTCGCCGCCGTGGGCGCCCGCCGCGGCGACGGCGCGGGCGATGCGCCGGGCGTCCAGGGCGAGTTCGCGGAACATGCCGCTGATCGGGTTCGTGTAGCCCGTGAAGTGCAGGCCGGGGGCGGACGGCAGGGTGCGGGCGCCGTGGACGCGTGGGCGGCCGCGCTCGTCGAGTAGGCCGAGGTGGCCGACCAGGTCGTCCAGGCCGCGCCGGTAGCCCGTGGCCGCGATGACGACCTCGGGTTCGATCGCGTCGCCGTCCGCGAGCCGTACGGTGCCGCCGTCGAAGGCCACGACCGCCGCCACCGGCCGTACCACCCCGCTCCGTACGGCGTCGATCAGCCCCACGTCCTGCACGGGGATCGCCCCCTCCAGCACCCGGCTGTAGAGCCCGGTGTCGGGCACCGGCAGGCCGTGCGCCGACAGGTCCGGTACGGACAGGCGGCGCATCACGCGGGCCGCCCGGTCCACCGCGCGCGGCGGCAGGCGGCGCACGAGGATGCCCGTCGCCTGGGCGGGCCACCCCGCCGTCGAGCGGCGCACGATGTGCGGTGGCGTGCGGACCGCCAGCCGCACCCGCGCCGCGCCGCCCTCCGCCAGGTCGACCGCGATCTCGGCCCCGGTGTTGCCGGTGCCGATCACCAGCACGTCCTTCCCCGCGTACGGGCGCGCGTCGCGGTAGTCGCCCGCGTGCAGCAGCTGGCCCGGGTAGCCGTCGCGGCCCGGCCAGTCGGGCAGATGCGGGGTGTGGTTGTAGCCGGTGGCGATCACGACCGTACGGGCGGCCGGCTCGCGCCCGCCGTTCGCGTGCAGGATCCAGCCACCGCCCGCCGCGCGGTCCACGCGCCGCACCTCGACGCCCGTGGCGACCTCCAGGCGGTGGTGTTCCGCGTACTGCTCCAGGTAGCGCACCACGTCGTCCCGGGCGACCCACCGCCCGTACCGGCGCGGAATCGGCAGGCCCGGCAGGCCGGAGAGGCGGCGCGTGGTGTGCAGTCGCAGACGGTCGTAGTGCCCGCGCCAGGAGGCGCCCACCGCGTCCGCCTTTTCGAGGACGACGGCGCGGATGCCGTGGGCGCCCAGCGCGGCGGCGGTGGCGAGCCCGCCCGGTCCGCCCCCGACGACGTACACGGGCGAAGCGGCGGCGGCCGGCGTGCTGGAGGCGGCAGAGCTGGGCGCGGGGGAACTGGAGGCGGAAGAACGGGGCGCAGGGGAGCTGGATGCAGAAGAGCTGGAGACGGAAGAGCTGGATGCGGAAGAGCTGGATGCGGAAGAGCTGGCGTGCGCTGCGGCGTCCGGCATGCCGGTGAGGGTAACCGCGGAGCGCCCGGGTGTCGCTGTACGCGGCCGGGTCCGGACCCGCCCCCTTGCGCTTCCCGGCCAACATTTGCTGGGCTGACGGTCAGTCAGGTAACGCGTACCGCAGTCAGGATGGATGCTTGCCGTGCAGCCGAAGACCACCGCCAGGTTCGACCTGCCCGAGACCGACGCCTTCAGCCGTGCCTACTGGGAGGCGGCGGCCGAAGGGCGCCTGCTGCTGCGCCGGTGCCGTGCCGACGGCTGCGGGGTGGCGCATCACTACCCGCGCGAGTTCTGCCCGCGTTGCTGGAGCGAAGACGTGACGTGGGAGGAGGCGAGCGGCCGGGCCACGCTCTACACCTGGTCGGTCGTGCACCGGAACGACCTGCCGCCGTTCGGCGAGCGCGTCCCGTACGTGGCCGCGGTCGTGGACCTGGCCGAAGGCCCCCGGATGATGACGGAGGTCGTCGGCTGCCCGGAGGGTGAGCTGCGCATAGGGATGGACCTCCGGGTGTGTTTCCGTACGGACGGAGAGACGGGGACGCGCACCGACGGGGCGCCGGAAGCGGGCGCACCGGCCCTCGCCGTCCCCGTCTTCCGGCCCGGTCCGACCTACTTGGACTCGACCCGGCCCAGCGGCTCGGACCCGGCCGCCAGCGCCTCGCACGCCGCCTCCCACGACGGGTCCCCGGGGTAGAGCTGGGACCGCAGGTACGCCCAGGTCAGCCGCTGGACGGCGGCCACCCGCCCGGGGTTCTCGTCGGTGGTCTCGGCGACGTCGTACCCGGAGATCCCGCCGAGGCCGTGCTCCGCGCCGAAGAGGGTGAGCAGGGACTTCGGGCCCGGGGCGAGGACGTACGGGTCGGCGTGCCAGTCCGGGCCGTTGACCGTGAGGTGCGCGGAGTCGTCCTGGTCGCCCGCGACCACGAGAGTGGGCGCGGCCATCTTGGAGAAGTCCGTGGTCGTGAAGAAGGGCCAGTTCTCGGCCACGGAGGGGGTGAGGGCGTCGCCGCCCCGGCCGGGCCCGGCGAGCAGGACGCCCGCCTTGATCCGGGGTTCGGTCAGGTCCGCTTCCGTACCGTCGTCCGGATCGGTGAGCCGCGCGCCCAGCAGCAGGCTCGCGGTGTGCCCGCCCATCGAGTGCCCGGCCACGGCGACCCGGCTCCGGTCCAGGCGTCCGGCCAGTTGCGGTACGGCGGCCTCGACCGCGTCGAGCTGGTCGAGTATGCGCGTCATGTCCTCGGCCCGCGACCGCCAGTACATCGGCGCCCCGGGTGTGTCGGCGGGCAGGGTCAGGGTGCGGGAGCTGAGGTGGGTGGGCTGGATGACGGCGAAGCCGTGGGCCGCCCAGAAGTTGGCGAGGGGCGCGTAGCCGTTCAGGGAGGAGAGGTGGTTCGAGTAGCCCTGCCCGTGTGAGAGGAGGAGGACCGGCAGGCTGTCCCCGGTCGCGGGGGCCATGGGCGCGGAGACCCGTATCTGGAGATCCACGGGCCGCCCGGGAGCGGGCAGCACCACCGGGCCGACCGAGAGGACCGGGGTGGGGGCCGAGGTGGGGACAGGGGCAGAGGCGGAAGCGGAGGTCGGTTCGCTCATGGTGCGCGGTTCCCTTCATGGCCGTACGCAAAACGGAACGTAGTTCCGGATGCAGGGGACGATACGGAACGGTGTTCCGTTTCGTCAATGAGTGCCCCGAAGAATTCGCTGGCCCGCCGCACCCGCCGCGCGCCATGCTGGCCCGCGTGCTGATCCGAGAAGCGACCGACGCCGACTGGCCCGCCATCTGGCCGTTCTTCCGCGCCATCGTGGCGGCGGGCGAGACGTACACCTATCCCCGTGACATGGACGAGCCGACGAGCCGGGAGATGTGGATGCTCGCCCCGCCGTCCCGCACGGTCGTGGCCGTGGACGACGACGGTACGGTCCTGGGCACGGCCAAGATGAACGCCAACCACATGGGCGCCGCCAGCCACATCGCGGGCGCCTCCTTCATGGTCGACCCGGCGCACGGCGGCCGCGGCGTGGGCCGCGCGCTCGGCGAGTACGTCGTGGACTGGGCCCGTACGGCCGGCTTCCGCGCCATGCAGTTCAACGCGGTCGTCGAGACCAACACGCGCGCCGTCGCCCTCTGGCGGTCCCTCGGCTTCGAGATCATGACGACGCTCCCCGAGGGCTTCCTGCACCCCACCAAGGGGTACGTCGGGCTGCACATCATGTACCGGCGGTTTTGAGCCGAGCCCGACAGAAGCGGTGCGGAAAATGTGGGGCGCCCGGGGGCGGTGCCGCCGCACGATGAGGGCATGGATGACACGACCTTGGTATCCCGCTTCCTCCGCGACGGCTTCGTGAAGCTGGAGGGCGCCGTCGCGCCGCGCGTGGCCGCCGACTGCGCGCGGCTGCTGTGGCGGGAGACGGGCTGCGACCCGGACGATCCGGCGACGTGGACGCAGCCCGTGCACTGGGTGCCGGGCATGGCGCAAGGACCGTTCGCCGCCGCACCCAACTCCCCGTCCCTGCACCGCGCGTTCGACCTGCTCGTCGGCGCGGGACGCTGGGAACCGCGCTACTCGCTGGGCACGTTCCCGCTGCGCTTTCCGCACGAGGAGGAGCCGGACGACGCGGGCTGGCACATCGAGGGCAGCTATCTGCCGGAGGGCGAGAGCTGGCCCTTCACCAATCTGCGCTCCCGGGGCCGGGCGCTGCTGATGCTGTTCCTGTTCAGCGAGGTCGGCGAGCGGGACGCCCCGACCCGTATCCGGGTCGGCTCGCACCTCGACGTGCCGAAGGTGCTGGAGCCGTACGGGGAGGACGGGGCGAGCGGGCTGGACCTCGCGCCTGATCTGGTGGCGGCGTCCGACCACCGGCCCCTCGCCCTCGCCACCGGGTCCCCGGGCGACGTCTTCCTGTGCCACCCGTTCCTGGTGCACGCGGCGCAGCCGCACCACGGGACACGGCCGCGCTTCATGGCCCAGCCGCCGCTGATGCCGGCCGCGCCGTACGAGCTGGAACGGGCCGACGGCGCGTACTCCCCGGTGGAGATCGCGATCCGCCGCGGCCTGGGGCGGGACGTGCCCGCCGGCGCTACGGCCAGAGAAGCTCGCGTGTCCAGCCGCCGCCCTGATCCTTCCGGTAGCTGATCCGTACGTGCCGTCGCCGCTCGTCGCCCTGGAAGAACTCGACCTCGTCGGGGTCCAGCACGTACAGCGTCCAGCTGGGCACCGGCGCGTCCGGCTCCCGCCGCGCGCGCTCCCACGCCGCTTCCGAGGCGCGTTCCAGCTCCGCGTACGTGGTGAGCACCTCGCTCTGATGGCCCACGAGGGCGGCGGCCAGGGCGCCCGTCGAGCGGCGGTGGAGGTCGGCCGCGCTCTCCTCCAGGCCCGCCTCGCCGACCCGCCCCCGGACGCGTACCTGGCGGCCGACCGCCGGCCAGTAGAAGCCGAGGGCGGCGCGCGGGCGGGCGGCGAGTTCGCGGCCCTTGCGGCTGTCGCGGTGGGTGGCGAAGTGCCAGCCGCGCGCGTCGGCGTCGTGGAGCATCACGGTACGTACGTTGGGATCACCGGACGCGTCCGCCGTCGCGAGCGTCATGGTGTGCGGCTCGGGTGCGCCCGCCTCCGCCGCCTCCCGCAGCCACTGCCGGAACAGGGGCAGCGGGTGCGCCGGGGCGTGCGCGGGGTCCGGGTCGATGGCGGGCAGCCCACAGTCCCAGACGCGCAGCGTGCGCAGGAGCGCGCGGAAGCGGTCGTCGGCGCCGGGGTCCGAAGGTTGGCTTTCAGCCGGGTGGTCCACCATGCCCGGCAGCCTAATCCGCACACGGTGCGTGAAGCGTCTGGTTCAGCCGTCGCCCCCGGCTGTCGGCTACGCGGACGGCGTCGGTCAGTGACTCGGTGAGCCGGTTGGTGATGAACAGCAGCTCTGTGGGGCTGAGCGGTTCGGGGCGGTTCAGACTCGCTCGCGAGTGGTCCAACACCTGGATCGCGGTGCACAGTTGCATCTCTTCCAGCTCGTCCGCGAAGTCGGACACGAGGCCACGGCCGTCCCCGATCACGTAACAGGGCTTGCCGTCCTGATTGGCCCAGGGGAGGAGGCGGGGCTCGTCGGGGTGGTCTTTCGTCGTCATGACAACAAGGGTCGGCTCGTGTGCGTAGCGTCACCAGATGGCAGCGGTCCACACCCGGTTTGTAGGGAGGAAGTCGATCATCGTGATGGAGCGTATTGAGCCGTCGGCCGCGCGTACACACGTCGGTGGGCTCATCAAGATCTGTCGGCAGCGGGTCGGTATGACGCAGAAGGTTCTGGCCAAGGAGACGCACGTCTCGGAATCGCTGGAGGGCGCGTACGAAAGGGGTGAGCGGATTCCGAGTGCGGGTTTCCTGATTGACGCGGATCGGCTCACGGTGGCCGACGGAACCCTGGAATCGTGTGTGGAGCTGATGGAACAGGAGCCGAGCCGGGCGCAATTCCTGGAGTGGCAATTGCTGGAGGCCGAAGCGCTCAGCATTGGTGGGTACCTGGCGATGGTGATCCCCGGTCTCCTGCAAACACCGGACTACATCCGCGCCCTTCACCGGTCGCGGGTCCCGGCGCTGCGTAGGGGAGACATCGACGAGCTGGCTCAGGAACGGCTGGAGCGCCAGGCAGTGCTGCTACGGGAGCCCGCGCCGACCGTGAGTTTTGTGATCGAGGAAGGGGTGCTCCACCGGCCGCTGGGCGGGGACGAGGTGCTGAAGGCGGCCCTGCTGCACGCGGCGGCCACTGCCCGCGAACTACCGCACGTAACGCTGCAAGTGATGCCTACCGTCACGCCTACGCACGCTGGGCTGACTGGTCCGCTGGAGTTGCTGTTCTCGCCGGATGGACGGGAGAGCATCTTCTTGGAAGGGCAGGACCGGAGTAGGTTGCTCACCAGGCCAGTTGAAGCCGCCCATCACAGGGAACGGTACGGGGCACTCCGCGCGGAGGCTCTGTCGCCAGGGAAGTCCCTGGAACTGATCGAAAAGGTAGCAGGTGAGCTATGAGCGCCGAATTGGCGTGGATCAAGAGCAGTTACAGCCTCAATGAAGGCGGTTCATGCGTCGAAGTAGCCCCGACCCCCACCACCATCCACATACGCGACTCCAAGAACAAACCCGGCCCGTCCCTCGCCGTACCCCCCACCGCCTGGGCGGAGTTCCTCCGCCTCATCGTCTGACGTGCTCGGTGGCGTACGTCATTTCCTGGGGCTGGACTCGACGTACTCGGTGACGCGTTCGTTCATGGCCTGTAGGCGCTCGTCCCACGAGAAGATGCGGCGCATGTCGTAGCCGCCCGCCTCGACCGGCTCCCAGGCGATCACGTCCCGGCCCGCCAGCTCCACCGACCGGACGCGGTTCGAGACGCCCAGGATCTGGGTGAGTACTCCGTCCTTGACGGTGAAGGCCCACAGGGACACCCAGCTGCCGCCCGTGTCGACGGCCAGCAGCAGGTCGTCCTTGCCGTCACCGTTCAGGTCCCGGTAGCGGGGGGCCTGTACGGCGCACGGCCGCTGCCCGATGGCGCGGCACTCCTTGATCTTCTTCGCCGTGTCGTCCGACGGGTCCATCGGCTCGGCCGCGCCGCGGGCGATGGTGAGCGGCGCGACCTGGTGGATGTCGCCGGACGGTACGCGCGGCAGCGCCCGCAGCGGCATCGGCCGGCCGGCGGAGTTGGGCGGGCCCAGGGGCTCGGGGGGCTTGCTGCCGGTCCACACCCGTTCGGGAGCGCTGGCCGCCGGGGTGCGTCCGGCGCTCTTCGGGTCGCCGGTCGCGGCGCAGCCGCCCAGCAGCACGGACGCGCATACGAGGGCGAGCGTCAGGGGCCGGCGCATCGGTGGGCCATTTCCGGTGGGTACGTCATTCCGGTCGGTACGTCATTTCCGTCGGGCCCGGCAGGGCGGGGGCGGGCAGGGCGAAGGCGGGCAAGGGCCACACCGCACATGATGTTGGCTGCCCGTTATCGCGGCAATTCGGTGCGAGGGTGACGTAACGACACGGCTCGGGGACCGGCCGGGCGGCGGGCGGGACGGCTGTGTGCGCTTGATGGTGGCTGCCCTTTGTTGCAGGGCCTCGGCGAAGACGTAACGGGGTGCCGTAGACGGGCGTGCAGTGGTGTTACGGAGGCTCCCGTAGGTTCCCGTAGACCCTGGCTCGGCCCCGGGCCCATGTAGGACACATTCCGTCCTGCATGGCGTCTAGCGTCGGAGGTACGGGTCAGCGCGGCCGGTCGGCCGCCCCGTACCGTGAGGAGCAGGTCATGAGCCGTGTCACCGGCAACCAGCCCGAGGGAACGCCCACCTGGATCGAGCTGACCGTGCCCGACCTGGACCGGGCCATGGACTTCTACGGAGCGCTGTTCGGCTGGACGTACGAGACGGAGGCGACAGGGACAGCGAAGGCGACAGGGACAGCGGAGACGACAGGAGCGGCGGAGACGACAGGGGCGGCGGAGGCGACAGGGGCCGCGGAGGGGACGGCGCACGGTCGGTACGCCGTCGGGCTGGTGGACGGGCGGCGCGCTGCGGGGCTCATGGAGCGGCCCGGCGCGACGGGCGGCGCGTGGCTCATGTACATGGCGACCGACGACTGCGACGGCGCGGCCAAGCGGATCGCGGACGCGGGCGGCCGGGTGCTGTGGGGGCCGGTGGAGATCCGGGACCATGGCCGGGCCGCGATCGCCGAGGACGCCGTGGGCGCGCAGTTCGGGCTGTGGCAGGGCCGCGCCCGCCTCGGCTGCGAGGTCGTCAACGAGCCCAACTCCCTCGTACGCAACGACCTGATCGCCCCGGACCCCGCCCCCGCCCGCGACTTCTACGCGGCCGTCTTCGGCTACACGCTGGACTCCAACCCCGATCTGCCGGACGTCGACTTCACCTTCCTGCGCCGGCCGGACGGGCACGAGATCGGCGGCATCATGGGGGATCCGTCCGCGGGGGCGGCGGGCTGGGGGACGCTCTTCGAGGTCGCGGACACGGACGCGGCGGTGGCGCGGGCGGTCGCGGCCGGTGGTACGGCGGGCGAGCCGGAGGACAACGTCTACGTGCGGCAGGCGCGGATCACCGACCCGTTCGGCACCGAGTTCGTGATCGGGGCGCGGCCGAAGGCGTGAGTCCGTGACGCGCGCCCCCACACGCCCCGCGCAGTCCACCTCGCGCTACGCCAGTATCTCGCGCGTCCACGCTGTCAGGCCCGCGACGAAGCCCTCGCGGTCGCGCGGCGACAGGGTGTCGAGGGCGCGCAGCAGCGGCTCGGAGCGGGTGGCGATGAAACGCTCGATCGCGGGGCGGTAGTCGGCGGACAGGGAGACGAGGACCCGGCGGCGGTTGGCCGGGTCCTCGTTGCGTTCCACGATGCCGGCCCGGTTCAGGGCGCCGACCAGCTCGGACGCGGTCGGCAGGGAGACCCGCAGGCGCCGGGCCAGCTCGCCGACGGTCAGCTCGCCCGCGAGGAGCTGCGGCAGCACCGCTCCGTGGCGCGGGGTGAGGCGGTGCGCCTTCATCGTGCCGAGCAGCGGCTCGGGCATGGCGCCCTCGACGAGCCCCTTGCGGAAGTACGGGGCGAGCAGCGGAATCAGGCCGACGACCGCTACGTCGGCGGGGGCCGGTACGCGGAGGGAGCTGCCGTCGGGCTGTACGCCGGCCCGCGTATCGGCCTGTATGTCGGCCTGCGTACCGGCCTGTTCGGTGGGGTGCCCGGCGGGGTGCCCGGCGTTTTCGGCCCGAGGAGCGTGCGGCATACTGCGAGTCTAGATGGTTTGGGTTTCCAAACTGTTGGGATCGCGACCTCCGGAAGGAGCAGGCGCATGCCGTCGATCAGCTATCACGACGCGGTCAACGAAGCCCTGGAGCGTATGGACGACCTGGGGTACGAACGGGGCACCGGGGTGGACCTGGCCAATCACGGACCGATGGGCGCCGAGGCCCTGGCGGTGCTCGGATACGAGGGCGAGGTGGCCGGGTGGGTGGAGCGCTACCGGGTCGCGATGCCCCACCACGAGCCGCCCGCCGCCCGTTTCCCGCTCGACCCCGGCGACGAGAGTTCCTGGCGGCCGGCGCTCGGCGCGTTCGACCGGGCCGGTGACTGGGAGCGGCTGTTCCTGCGGGAACTGGCCGGTGCCCCGTGGCGCGATGTGCTCGCCCGCTGGTGGCCGCGCCTGCTGCCGGGGCTCTTCGCGGGGCTGACGCACGGGCTGATCCGTACGGCGCATGCGGTACGCGCCCTGTACGGAGCGGCCGACGGCGAGCCGACACAGTTCCAGCTCACCGAGCTGGCGCGCGGGTTGGCGTACTGGGCGGCCCGCTACACGGCCCTCCCCGGGCAGGCGCGGCTGCGCGGCTCGTACGACCTGGCGGGGGCGATCGCGGCGCTGCCGCGCGTACCGGGTGACGGCGGGCCGATGCATCCGGGCGTCGCGCGCGACCGGCTGGCGCGCCTCGCCGACCTGCCGGGCTACGGCGAGGCGCTGGACGCGCTGGCCGTCGAGCACGCGCCGTACCTGCTGAGCGAGATGACGGCCCAGTTCTCCGACGTGTACCTGAGCCACGACGAGGTCTTTCCGGTGCCGCTGATCCACGGCGTCACCGCGCCCGCCGCCGCACGGCTCGTGCTGCCGCACCTGCCCGCCGACCAGTACGAACCGACGCTGGCCGCGCTGTGGCAGGTCCACACGGCGCTGCTGCTCGCCTTCACGACGAGCCGGCGCGGGGAGGGGACGGGGGCCTGGCGGAGCGAACTGTCCGCCGAAACGTCCGCCGTAACGCCCGCCGAAACGTCCGCCGAACTGTCCGACGGACTGCCGTCGTTGGATGAACTGGACGCGCGGGCCGTGGAGCACGGGGACGAGCACGTCCTGAAGTTCACCGAGGCGTGCCGCCGGGAGTACGCGCTGCGGCCCGATCCGCGGTTCCGGGCGGCGGTGGCGGTGGCGCAGCGGCGGATCGCGCCGCTGGGGAAGTGAGGCGGGGCGGGACGACCGGGCGGCCGGTCGTCCCGCCGTAGCCGTAGGGGATCAGCCGCGCTCGGTGGCGGCCGTACGGCGACGGCCGGCGAGCACCAGGCCCGCACCGGCGGCGACCGCGACGGCGGCGCCGCCGACGGCCCACGGGGTGGCGGGGCTGACACCGGTGGCGGCCAGGGAGGCGCCGCCGGACGTGGACTTCACGGCGTTGCCGGACACGGTGACCGAGGAGGTGGTGCCGTGCTCGCCGCCGGTACGGACGTCAGCGGCGGGCGTGACGTCCTTGCCGTCCGTGCCCGAGCCGCCCTTGCCGTCCGTGCCCGAGCCGCCCTTGCCGCCGTCCTCGGCGGCCTTCTCCTCGGTGGCCTCGTCCTTGGCCGCCTTGTCCTTCTCCGCCTTCTTCGCCTTCTCGGCCTTGTCCTTGGCGGCCTTCTCCTCTTCGGCCTTCTTCTTGTCGGCCTCGTCCTTGGCGCGGGCCTCGTACTGGCCCGCGTCGAGGAAGCGCTGGATGGCGTCGTCGCCTTCCTGGATCGCCTTGTGGGCGGCCTCCTGCACCGCGGGGCCGCCGATGCTGGAGATCTGCACCGCGAGGGTCCGATTGTCCCCCATCTGAGCCAGGCGGTACCCCGTTTCCAGGTAGTACACGCGGTCCTGCGGGGTGCCGTCCATCGCCTTGTCCACGGCCTCGCGGACGTTCCGGCCGACGTGCTTGCCGGACAGGGTCCGGATGACCGCCACGCGGTTGTCCTCGTCGCGCGCCCGGTACAGCCCCGTCTCCAGGAACCGGCGCACGTCCTCCGCCGTGCCGTTCAGCGCCTTCTCGGCCTCCCGGCGCACCCCGCGGCCGGAGTTCTTGTCGGAGGCGATCTGCGAGACCTTGATCCGGTCCTCCAGCTCGGACCGGGCCTGCTGCTTCGCGGCCTCGTCCGGCTTCGCCTCCGAGCCCTGGTCCGGCGCCGACTTGGCCGCGGGCGGCGCCTCGGCGGCGACCGCGGGGGACGAGAAAAGGACGGCCGGCGCGACGGCGGCGGCCGCGAGGAAGGCCGTGAAACGGGCCTGCTTCTTCATACGCTCACACTCGATTTTCCATGAATGCCCAAAAACGGCCTTAAGCGTACGGTGAGACGATCTCACCCGTACTGTCGGGGCATGGAAAGTCCGCGATGCGTACGTGCCGAACTGCCCCTGGGCGGCCGCCGTCTCTCCTATCTGGACTTCGGCCCCGCCACCGGAAAACCCCTACTCGCCCTGCACGGGCATTTCTCCGAAGGCCGCGAGTTCACCGCGCTGGCCGCCGAACTCGCCCCGGAATGGCGGGTGATCGCTCCCGACCAGCGTGGCCACGGCGAGTCGGGCCGCGCCCCGGACTACTCCCGTGAGGGCTATGTCGCCGACGCCGTGGCCCTGCTCGACCACCTCGGCCTGCCGTCCGCCGTCGTGCTCGGCCACTCCATGGGCGGCAAGAACGCGTACCACCTGGCCGCCCGGCACCCCGGCCGGATACGCGCCCTCGTCAACGTGGACGACCCGGTCGTCATCACGGACACCGGCCCGAGCGGCATCTCCTTCTGCCTCGACTGGCCGCGGCAGGCGCCGACCAGGCAGGCGCTGCTCGACGGGCTCGGCGAGGCGGCGCCGATCGCCGGGAAATGGCCGCGGCAACAGCCGGACGGCAGCTGGCGGTTGCCGTTCGTCCCGGAGGACGTCGTCGCGTCCGATCTCGCCGTACGGGGGAATCACTGGGCGGTCTGGCTGGGCAGCGACTGCCCGGCCCTGCTTGTCCACGGCCGTACGAGTTTCCTGCTGTCCCCGGAGCTGGCCCGCGAAATGGCCGAACGCCGACCGCATACCCGCCGGGTCGAATTGGACGCCGGGCACTTCATCCCGAGCGAGGATCCGGACGGGCTGGCCGCGGCCGTACGGGAATTCCTCGCCACCCTCTGACAACCGGACCGGAGGGACCCTTCACGTGGCCCATAGTGGACAACCGGGGGCATATCTCCGTAGGGTAAAGAAATGGCAAACTTCGTTGAATGCATAACCGACCCGTCCCGCGCCGGTGAGCTGTGGTGCGGCGAGCGCACCGTCGCGGTCTTCGCCGCGCGCCCGCAGGGAGCCGTCGAAGGCTCCGTCGCGTTGCTCGACCTGGGCGCGCCCGATGCCGGGCTGCGCTTCGTCGCCGTACTCGACTGCGCGGAGGACGAGCTGCTGGTCCCGCTGCTGCGGGAGGCGGCGGACGCGGTCCGCCGGGCGGGCGGTACGGCGCTGCGGTGGATCACGGAGGAGGCCACCAGTCCCGGCAAGGCCGCGGTGGAGCTGAACGCCATGGAGAGCGGCGAGGTCTACCGCTGGTGGCGGCGCGACCTGCCGGCCGGCGTCCCCGTGGGAGACGCGGCGGTACGGCGGCTCCCCGCCGAGGAAGGGGACGAGGATGTGGCGTTCCGCATCGGCACGGACGAGGCCTGGTACGGCGTCGAGCTGACCGACACCCGCGCCCGCCTCGTCCACAACCGCGAAGCCGACAGCAACGCCGACGCGCTCACCGCCCTCACCGCCGCGGCGCTGCACACCCTCGACACGGACCACCCCGGCCTGCGCGCGGCCGAGGTCAACGCGGCCCCCGAGGACGAAGCACTCCACGCCGCCCTCCAGAGGCTGGGCTTCACCCCGACGACCGAACGCGCCGTGGAATACACGCTTCCGCTCGCGTAGCCGGGCCGGTACGAGCCCCTTCGGTCCGCTTCACGACACGGTGCGGCCCTGCGTACCGAGGTGCCCGTAGAGGTGCGGTTCGACGACGGTGGACAGGCCGTTGAGCAGCAGTTGCGCACTGCCGCGGAGGTGGGCGATGTCCTGTCCGCCGCCCGCGGTCGTGACGAGGAAGGCGTACTGCTCGGTCCACTCCAGGCGGCACCCGCCGGGCCGCTCGGCGAGCTCGACCGTGGTCAGGGAGACCCAGCGGCGGACGTGGTTCACGTACGTCTCGTAGACGTGCACGATGCGTGTGCCGGGGACGATGTCGAGGAAGCGGGACCGGTACTCCAGGTGCTCCTCGACGCCCGAGACCCCGGTCGTGGCGCGCGCCAGTTCGCTGCCGCCGACACGGAAGTCCAGCTCATGGTGCACGTCCTCGCGCCTGGCCGGCATGCGGAACCACCGGGTGCGCAGGGCCGGTTCGGCGAAGGCCGCGAAGACCCGGGCGGGCGGCACCGAGAAGTCCCGCGACAGGGAGAACGAGCCGTGCACGGCGCGTTGCCGCGCCGTGCCGGCGGAGGAAGGGTGCACATCGCTGCCTTGATCCACATACCCGGAGTCCATGCGCCGAGCCTACGGCCACGCGCCTGCGGCCTCCGGCGCGCCGGCCGGCCCCGGACGTGCCGGATGTTAGCGAGACGTTAGCCGCACGGCGGTGGTTCATCAGCGGGACCCGACAGCCTTGTTCCCACGAGCCGGAAACACCACTCGGTGACCCGGAAAGGCCAGGAAGCACCACTCGCAGAACGGGGAAGAACATGTCGCAGCGCACCACCCTCCACCACGTCCGCAAGGCCGCCGCCGCCCTGGTGATCGCCGCCGCCGCGTTCGGCCTCACCGCCTGCCAGGACGGTGCCGGAGTGAAGTCCGCGCCGTCCACCTCGGCCGCCGCGAGTGGTCAGCAGTCACCCGAGGCCACGGTCCAGCAGCCGCAGGGCTCGGGGAAGAGCGCCCCGTCGGGCACCCCGAAGAAGACCGGCGAGAAGTGCACGGACCGGATCGACTACGCGGGCGACCCGCGCTCCAACGCCGAGATCAACTCCATCGGCGCGGACACCGGCCGCTGCCCGGCGCCGAAGAAGGCGGCACCGGACTCGAAGGACCGGGCCACGCCGTCCGGCACCCCGAAGGAAGCGGGCAAGAGCTGCACGAACCAGATCGACTACGCGGGCGACCCGCGCTCCAACGCAGTGATCAACTCCATCGGCGAGAAGACCGGCTACTGCCCGCCGGTGCAGAAGTAGCGGAAGCAGCAGAAGCACCACAAGTAGCGGAAGCCGCAGAAGCAGGAGAGGCAGCAGAAGCGGCGGAGGCAGCGGAAGCAGTGGAAGCAGCAGACGTAGCGAAAGCAGCAGACGTAGCGAAAGCAGCAGAAGCAGCAGAAGCAGTCGGCACCCGCTGAGTCCTCGGGGGCACCCTTACCCCCGCCCCAGCACCAGCGTCCCCGACGAGCAGAACCACCCGCCCGTCCCCGAAGCCACGGCGAGTTCGGGCAGGCGGCCGTGCGCGCGGCGCACCTGGCGGCCGGGGCCCGCTTCGCCGCGTAGCTGGCGCGTCGCCTCGACCAGCAGGAACAGGCCGCGCATGCCGGGGTGGCAGGCGGACAGGCCGCCGCCGTCCGTGTTGACGGGCAGATCGCCGTCCCGTAGGAGGCGTCCCTTGGTGACGAACGGGCCGCCTTCGCCCTTCGCGCAGAAGCCGAGGTCTTCCAGGGTCACGAGGGTCATGTAGGTGAAGGCGTCGTAGATCTCGGCCACGTCGATCTCTTCGGGGCGGACCCCGGCCCGCCCGAAGGCGAGGCGGCCGGAGACGGCGGCGGGGGAGACGGTGAAGTCGTCCCACTCGGACATCGTGGCGTGCGATACGGCGGTGCCCGTGCCCAGTACCCAGACCGGCGGTCCGGCCAGGTCGCGTACGTATTCCCCGGCGACGAGCAGGACCGCGCAGCCGCCGTCGGAGCGGACGCAGCAGTGCAGCTTGGTGAAGGGGTCGGCGATCACCGGTCCGGACAGGACCTCGTCGGCCGTGATGGGCGTGCGGTACATGGCGTCCGGGTTGGCGGCCGCGTTCGCCCGCGCCTGGACGGCGATCTCTGCCAGCTGGCCCAGTGTGGTGCCGTACTGGTGCATGTGGCGGCGGGCGGCCATCGCGTACTTGGAGATGAGCGTGTGGCCGTACGGCACTTCGTACTGGAGCGGGCCCCGGGCGCCGAAGGAGAGGTTGGCCGTACGGCGGCGGGCCTTGAGGTCCGCGCGCGCTGTCGACCCGTACACCAGGAGGACCGCGCGCGCCTGCCCGGCCGCGATCGCGTCGGCAGCGTGCGCGGCCATCACCTCCCACGTGGCGCCGCCCACCGAGGTGGAGTCCACCCAGGTGGGGCGCAGCCCCAGGTACTCGGCCACCTCCACGGGCGCGAGCGTGCCGAGCCCGGCCGAGGCGAAACCGTCGACCAGCGAGCGGTCCAGTCCCGCGTCGGCCAGCGCGCGGCGGGCGGCCTGGGCGTGCAGGGCGTACGGGGTGGCGTCGTCCACGCGTCCGCAGTCGGAGAGGGCGACACCGGCTATGGCGACCTTGCGGGGGGAGGTGCTGCTGGGTCCTGGGATTCCTGACAGCATGAAGCTGACGGTATATCAGTTTCGGCTGTCGGCAACAGGCGTGTTGGGGGTGGGCTTTCGCCGCGCGGGTACCTAATATGACGGGTCGTCAGGTAACGGTGGTGACGGCCGGGAGGAGCCCGCCGATGGATGCCGCGTTCACCGAGGAGCAGCACGAGATCCGCCGTACGCTGCGGGAACTGCTCCAGAAGCGCTGCGGCCCCGACGAGGTCAAGGCCGCCGTCCGCACCCCCGAGGGATACGACCCGGGCCTGTGGCGGCAGCTCGCGCAGCAGCTCGGACTGCCGGGGCTGGCCCTGCCCACCGCCTACGGCGGAGTCGGCTGCGGGCCCACCGAACTCGCTCTGGCCTGCGAGGAGACCGGGCGGGTGCTGCTCCCCTCGCCACTGCTGCCCACCGCCCTCCTCGTCGCGCCGCTCGTGCTGGCGCTGGGGACGGAGCGGCAGCGTGCGGAGCTGCTGCCCGCGCTCGCGGCGGGCGAGCTGACCGGCGCGCTCGCCGTACCGGGTGACCGGCTGGCCACCGCACTCGCGCTGACCGGCCGTAATGACGGGGACTGGGCGGGCGGCGGCCGGGCCGGTGGCGTCCAGGCGCGGCGGTGCGGGACGGAGCCGGGCGGGGCGGAGGGGGAGTGGCGGCTGTACGGGGAGGCCGCGCAGGTGCTGGGCGGGCACGGTGCGGATGTGCTCCTGGTGACCGCGCACGCGGGAGGCTACGCGCGCAGTCGCACGCTGCTCTTCGTGGTGCCCGGTGACGCGCCCGGCCTCGTACGGACCCGGCAGACCGCGATGGACGAGACCCGGCCGTCGGCGCGTGTCCAACTGCGCGATGTGAGCGCCGCGTTGCTTGGGGCGGAGGAGGAGCCGGGAGCGGTCGTGTCCGCTCTGGCGCGGGTGGGGGCCGGTGCGGCGGCGGCTCTGGCGGCCGAGGCGGTGGGGGCGGCGGACGCGGCGCTCGGGCGGACCGTCGAGTACGTACGGGAGCGGGAGCAGTTCGGGCGGCCCATCGGGTCGTTCCAGGCCGTTCAGCACCGGCTGGCGGACCTGTATGTACGGGTACAGGCCGCCCGGTCCGCCGCCTACTACGCGGCGTGGTCGGTGGGCGCACCGGCACAGGCCGCCGATCCCGGCGCTCCGGGCCTCGCGCTCGCGCACGCGCTGGAGACGCTGCGCGCGGTGGCCGGGGACGCCATCCAGCTGCACGGCGGCATCGGCTTCACCTGGGAACACGACGCCCACCTCACCTTCAAGCGCGCCGCCTGCGACGAACTGCTGCTGGGGCCCGTGCACCGGCTGCGGGCACACGCCGCCGAGGCGGCGGGCCTCTTCGGGGCCGGCGGGCGGGCGGCGGTTCCGGCGTGAGGGCGGCCGGGCGGGGAAGGGTGTCCGTACGGGCGAGGGAGGCCGGTGACGTGCGAGGACTCGGCAGGCGGCTGGTGCAGAAGGCATCGGCGACGCGGGCGTTCGCGCGGGTGGCGCCGTACGTCGTGCCCGCGCTGGACCGTACGGTGCACCGGCTCACCGGCGGCAAGGTGCTGCCGAGCGCGCGGATGCTGCCCGGGGCGGTCCTGACGGTGACGGGCGCCCGGACCGGGCTGCCACGGCGTACGCCACTGGCGTGCCTGCCGGAGGAGTCCGGCACCTGGCTGCTGGTCGGCAGCAACTTCGGCCGTACCGGACACCCGGCCTGGACGGCCAATCTGCTGAAGCACCCGGCGGCCGAGATCAGTTGGCGGGGCCGGGACATTCCCGTACGGGCGCGGCTGCTGAGCGGGGACGAGCGGGCGCGGGCGTGGGCGGCGGTGCGGGAGATCTGGCCGCCGTACGCCGCGTACCAGGCGCGGGTCACGCGGGAGATCCGGATCTTCCGGCTGGAGGCACGGCCGTGAACGCGTACAGCGGGTGCCGGCCGCCCCGGAAGGCGGTCAACACCCGCTGCACCGGACAGCCATGGCAGGACGAGCGCGAACGCAGAAGAGTGTTCCGTGAGCCGGGTTCCGTGAATTCCCCGAGTTGGCCGGGATTCCCGGAATTCCGCGAATCCCCGTAATGTCGCCCGGGGCGGATCGAACGGGACCGGGCCGGGCAGGCCTATTTCGCGGGCTTCTTCCCGGTGACACCGAGATGGACCAGCAGGGCCAGGTTCGGCTTCAGTTCCTGCTGCTTGACACCCCAGCTCGTGAATCCCTTCTGATGGGCGGCGACCGCCGCCAGCATGGCGACGATCGAACCGGCCATCGCGGCCGCGCTGACGTCCTTGTCGACCTTGTTCTTGGACTGGAGTTCCTTGATGGAATCCGTAAGGGAGTTGGTGACGGCATTGAGGATCTTCATGCGGATCTTGTAGAACCGCTTGTCGCCCTCGGCGGCACCGAGGTCGACGACGCGCAGGATCGCGTCGTTCTGCCGCCAGAAGGAGAGGAATCCCTCGACGAGTTCCTCGGCCGCCTGCCGGCCGGACCTGCCCGCCCAGGAGCGTCCGGCCACCAGATCGGTCAGGCTCGCGCCCTCCTTGGCCATCTCCTCGGCGATTTCCAGTACCGCGCCCTCGACATCGGGGAAGTACTGGTAGAACGTCGCGGGCGAAGTGCCCGCTTTGCGGGCCACATCGATGACCTTGACGTCTCTGTACGGGGACGAACTGAGCATGTCGCTGAGGCAGTCGAGCAGCTTCTGCCGGGTCGCCTGTCCGCGGCGCCCGGCGACTCTGCCGTCGACGGTTCGTACTTGTCCTGTCATGCCGTCAGCTTACCGAGGGGTGATCGGAGCGCGATTTGGCTGCCTGCAAATGGGGATGCGGGAGTTCGGCCGTATCGGTACCGGCCGTTCCCCGGCCCACGGCGTCACCGGAGGCCCGCGACGGCGCCGGGGGCGGCTTGGCCCGAACAAGTGAATCGTCTTATCAACAGGCTGTGGACAACTTATCCGAACCGGTGGACGAGGTTCCGGCTGCCGTACGACGGCCGGTGGACGGCTGATTGTCGGACGCCGAGAAGTGTCCGGTAATGAGCGTGATCGCAGAGAATTGGCAAAATGTTCGATTGCTGTCCGGGCGCAATGCTTGATCCAGGGCTACTTTGTTCCCATGACTGCATTCGCGGCGGGCGCGCCCTGCTGGGCGGACGTCATGCTGCCCGACCTGGAAGCGGGCAAGCGATTCTACGGCGAGCTGTTCGGCTGGACGTTCTCCGAGGGCTCCGCCGAGCACGGCGGCTACACCGACGCGTACCGGGACGGCCGGGCCGCCGCCGGCCTGATGCCCAAGCGGGACGGCCGGATGCCCACCGCGTGGAACATCTACTTCGCGACCCCGGACGCCGCCAGGACCAGCGCGAAGATCCTGGAAGCGGGCGGCCGGATCGTCTCGGAGGCCGTGCCCGTCGGCGACTTGGGCACCATGCTGGTCGCCGCCGACCCCACGGGCGCGGTCTTCAGCGTCTGGCAGGCGGGCAGCCACCCCGGCTTCGAGGTCACGGGCGAGCCCGGCGCGTACGTATGGACGGGCCTGAGCACCCGCGACCCGCAGGGCGCCGACGCCTTCTACGGCGCGGTCTTCGGCTTCGAGAGCGTGGCCGGCAGCCCCGCGTCGGACGAGCGGTTCCGGCCCTGGCGGCTCGCCGGGCAGCAGGCGGAGATCGGCGGCCGGACCCTCATGGACGACCGGTTCCCGGCCGAGATGCCGCCGCACTTCACCGTGTGCTTCCTCGTCGCCGGGATGGACGACGCCGTACGGACCGCCGGCCGGCTCGGCGGCCGGGCCGTGGCGGAGCCGGTCACTACTCCAGGCGGGCTCTTCGCGGTGCTCGCGGACAACCAGGGAGCCGCGTTCGGCGTCCTGTCCCCTGAATAGACAACCGGCCCGTGCTGCACGGGCATCCCGCACAGCACCCCGGGCCGGTACCGGCTCCCGCTGTCGGGCCGCGGACGGCGCGGCCCGGCAGCGGGCCCGTCCGGGCCGCCGTGGCCCGCGCGGGCGGCGCTGCGCACACACGGGGACGGACACGGGGACGGGACGGCATGACCGGTACGGATACGGACAGCGGGCTCGGCGGACGGCTCCCCACGGGACGCCGGGCGGCCTCGCCGGACATATCCGTCGCCGCGCGGCCGTGGTGACGGCGCCGGGGCGGATGCCCCTTCGGGCCGTGTTCGAGGGACGCGCGGACACCGGGCCCGGCGCTCCGGGGCGGCCGTACGCGGTACCTCGTCACGAGATGTGACGGCGGCGCCGCGCGGCGCGGGAGCCCGCCGGGACACGACGGGAGCGGCCCCGGGTTCGCAACCGTGGGCCCGGCCAGGAAGAATCAGCACGCGTACGGCCGAATCGGCCAGGCGGTGAGACGCTGCACGGGGCAGTGGCTCTCGGCGGCCACTGGCTTTTGAGAGTCTCATTTACGCCCCACGGGGAGGTGGCAGGCAAGTGGTGGAGCAGCTGACACAGCTGACGCAGCACGATCCCCGGCGGATCGGCCCGTTCGAGGTGCTCGGGCGTCTCGGGGCCGGCGGCATGGGGCTGGTCTACCTCGCGCGCTCGGCGTCCGGTCGGCGCGTCGCGATCAAGACGGTGCGTACGGAACTCGCCGAGGACCAGCTGTTCCGGGTCCGCTTCACGCGCGAGGTCGAGGCGGCCCGCGCGGTCAGCGGCTTCTACACCGCGGCGGTGGTGGACGCGGACCCGCGGGCCGCGGTGCCGTGGCTGGCGACCGCGTACGTGCCCGCGCCCTCCCTGGAGGAAATAGTCAATGAGTGCGGGCCGCTGCCGGCCCAGGCGGTGCGCTGGCTCGCGGCCGGCATCGCCGAGGCGCTGCAGTCCATCCACGGCGCGGGCCTGGTCCACCGGGACCTGAAGCCGTCCAACGTGCTGGTCGTCGAGGACGGCCCGCGCGTCATCGACTTCGGCATCGCCAGCGGCGTCTCCAACACCCGCCTGACCATGACGAACGTCGCCGTCGGCACACCGGCGTACATGTCGCCCGAGCAGGCCCGTGACTCCCGCAGCGTCACGGGCGCCAGCGACGTCTTCTCGCTGGGCTCCACCCTGGTCTTCGCCGCCACCGGACACGCCCCCTTCCACGGCGCCAACCCGGTCGAGACGGTCTTCATGCTGCTGCGCGAGGGACCGGACCTGGCCGGGCTGCCGGACGAGCTGCGGCCGCTGATCGAGTCCTGCATGCAGATGGAGGCGTCCGCGCGGCCCACCCCCGCCGACCTCCAGTCCCAGCTCGCGCCGCACCTGTTCGGCTCCGGCAGCGACGACAGCGGCACCGCCTCCGCCTGGCTGCCGGCCGGCGCGGTCGCGCTCATCGAAGGGCGGCGCGGCGGGCGGCAGGCCGCACCGGCGGCCGCGGGCCGCGGCGGTTCCGGCCAGGGCCGCGTCGCACGGCAGCCCGTACCGCAGTCGCCGCCGCCCGCCCAGCCGCCACCGCCGCGCCCGCGCAACGCCCCGGCGGCCGCCGCGGCGCAGGCGGGCGGCGCGATGGCCGCGGCCGAGCCGGGCTGGGCCGGTGGCGCGGGCGTCGGCCCCGGCGCGCGCCGGGGCGCCGATCCGCGCGGGGCGGCGCAGCTGCCGCAGTCCGCGCCGGCCGGCCCGGTGGCCGCCGCACCGCCCGTCTCCCCGGCCCCGCAGGTCTCCGCCGCACCGCCCGCACCGTCGCGGCTGCCGGACGCCGACGTGCCGGACGGCTCCGTACGCCTCGCCGGCACCTCGGCGCCGATAGGCCCCGGCCCCCGCGCGGGGGACGGCCGGGAGCCGCAGCCGCACGCCCAGGCACCCGCCACGGACTGGGTCCGGCCGCCCGCGGGCGCACCGGCCCCCGCCGCCGGCGGCCACGAAGCCGACCCGGCCGCGGCCGGGCCGCAGCAGGGCGGCGCGGCGCCGCACGTCCCCGGGCAGGCCCCCGCCCCTTCCGGCGGCGCGGCCCCGGCCCGCTGGCGCCCCTGGCGTTTTCGCATGTCCAACGACGTGTGGGGCACCCCCACGGTCGCGGGCGACCTGCTGTACGTGACCTCCTTCGAGGTGCACGCCCTCGACGTGGCCAGCGGGCGGCGGCAGTTCAAGACCCGCGACGTCGCCTGGACCATGTCCGTCGCGGACGGCCGTATCCACGCCTCGGACGGCCCCAGCCTGTACGCGCTGGACGCGGCCGACGGCGCCGAACGCTGGCGGCTGGGCAGCGAGGGCTGGATCTACGCGCTCAAGGCCGACCGGGGCACCGTCGTCACCGGCACCCGCGGCGGCGGCGTGCAGGCGTGGGAGGCGGCCACCGGCGAGCGGCTGTGGGAGACCGGCGGCGTACAGACCGACTTCGAGACCGCCGACCTGGGCCCGGTCGTGCACGAGGGCACGGTCTTCGTCTGGGCCGACGGCCGGCTGAAGGCCCTGGAGGCCCGTAGCGGCGCCGAGCGCTGGTCGTACCCGGTGGGCGACGCGGTCGCCTGCGGCGGCGTCCCGGTGCGGCTGCTGCCCGCCCCGGACGGCGCGGTGTACGTCACCGCCGGGACACGGGTCCTGGCCATCGACATCGCGCGCGGCGAGGTGCGCTGGCACTTCGAGGCGCCCGCCGCGTTCCTCAGCCCGCCCGCGTACGCGCCGGGCCCCGCGGTCACCGGCGGCGGCATCTACCTGGCCGACTACCTCGGCACGGTCTACGCCCTGGACGCGGCCGACGGCCGGGACCGCTGGCGCATCGCCACCGAGGCGCGGCAGTCCACCGAACCGGTGCTGGTCGCGGACGGCGCCGTACACCTCGGCAGCGGGAAGGCGCTCTACACGCTCGACGCCGTCACGGGCACGCCGCGCTGGCGCTTCCAGGCGGGCGGCGAGGTGATCGGCGCGCCCGTCGTGGCGGACGGCCGGGTGCACTTCGGCTCCGCCGACCACTGCCTGTACACGCTCGACGCGATGGGCGGCCAGCTGCGCTGGAAGCTCGCCACCGGCGGCGAGATCACCGGCACGCCGGTGGCCGCCGGGGGCGTCGTCTACGCGTGCAGCAAGGACCGCTGTGTGTACGCGCTGGACGCGGCGAAGGGGACGGGGCTGGCGCGGCGGTCCTGACCGTCCGCCGCTCTCAGGTGTCGTCCCGTTCGACGGGCTTGACGGGCCGCGTCTCGTCGTCCGGCCGTGCCTCGTGGGAGCGGGGCGGGGCGTCGGGCCGGGGCGGCGGCCGGCCCGGATCGTCCGAGGCAGGCGGCATCCGTACCGCCCGGGTGGGCTGGTCGTCCGTGGCCCGCTGACCGGCCTCCGGTGGCGGGTGGCCCGCACCCGGCCACCGCACGGGCGGCTGGTGGTGGGGCGTCGAGGGCGGCGGCGCACCGTACGCGGGCACGCCCTGCGGAGGGGTGTCACCCGCCCGGACCGGGCCGGGCTCCCACTCGGGCCCGGGGGCCGGATACGGCTGCTGATCGCCGTACCGGTCGTCGAACCCCGCCTCGCGGCGCCGGGCGCGCGCACCGCGGCGCCCGCTCATCACCAGCGCCGCCAGCCACAGCACCGCGCCGCCGCCGAGCGCGCTCGCCACGCCGATGCCCAGGCCCTGGTTCGCGTTCTCGCCGACCGTCAGGCTGCCCGCGGCCTGCCCCTGGCGCACCATCCACAGGATCGTGAAGCCGAGCACCACCGCGCCCGCGACGAAGACGAGCGCGCGGGAGCGCAGCAGGATGCCGAACAGGGTCACCACGGCGGCGAAGAGTATCGGCAGCAGGACCGAGCCGAACAGCTCGGCCTTCTCGCCGCCGATGCCCCGGAACAGGTCCTCGATGCGGATCTCGCGTCCGGGGCGGCCGTCGTACCAGGCACGGAAGGGGCTCCAGACGGCGGCCGCCGCTCCGATGAGGGCCAGCACGGATCCGAGTACGTTGCGCACCACAGGCGTCGCCTCTCCGGTCGCTGATTCGTCCCGTTTCCCTCTGTAAACGACGCTACGCCCGACTGCACGCGTGCGCCAGGGGTGCGCGTTTTACCAGGTCAGGAAGAGATTTTGGGTAATGCGAGGAGGTTGCTAGTCTGCCGTGCACTCGTCAAGAACACATAAGGACGAGGGTGCGCCGCGTGTGCGGCGCGGTACTTGCAACGGGGTCAACGGGGGCACAACATCATGAAGTTCCGTCATGTCCGCATGGTCGCAGCGGCCGGGGTGGTGGTCGTCGCGCTGACCGGTGCCCGGCACTCGCACGGCGGCGGCTGCGGCAGCAGCCACAGCAGCTCCAGCGGCGGCAGCAGCACGAGCGGCAGCACCAGCGGCGGTTACGAGGCCAGTACCGGCAGCAGCGGCAGCACGAGTGGCGGCTACGACGGCGGTACGAGCACCAGCGGCAGCTCCACGAGCGGCAGCACGTCCAGCGGCAGCACCACCGGCTACACCTCCGGCGGCGGCAGCAGCCGCAGCGCCATGGGCGACATCAAGATCAACGGGTGCCAGTACAACGGCGCCGGGAGCGTCAAGACCACGGTCAGCGCCACCAACAGCTCGTCCACCACCAAGTACACCTACATGCTCACGGTGAAGTTCACCGCGCCGGGCGGCAAGGACCTCGGCACCCGCCACCCGAGCATCCCGTACGTGATGCCGGGCCGCACCGACTCGACCGACGTGATCCAGTACGTGCCCCGTGACGCCGCCACCAGCGGCACGTACCGCTGCTCGGTCACCGACGTCCAGCGCACCCCGCTCTCCTGATGACGGCCCAGGGACGACGCATCGGCCGGGCCGCCGTCGCGGCCGGGATGGTGGCCGCCACCGGGCTCGGGGTGGCCGGCTGCGGCGCGCTGCTGCCCGGCGGCCACCGCAGGCTGCCCCCGCCGCCGATGCCCAGCGGCTACAGCTACTCCCCGACGCCGTACGGCTCCTCCACGCCGTCGTACTCGTACTCCCCGTCGCCCACGCCGGAGGAGACCTACGACCCGGACGGCCGCTCGGACGCGCGCGGCAACAACTGCCGCTACGACACGTCGGCCCGCCGCCTCGAATACTCGGTCTCGGTGACCAACCCGTCGCTGACCAAGACCTTCAAGTACGAGATGGCGGTCAACTGGATGAGGGACCGGCCCGCCGACGGCACGGCACTCGGGCTGCACCAGCGCAGCATCATCGTCCGCCCGGGGCAGACCGAGACGTACACGGCCACCTACTACTACACCAACACCTCGACACGGCAGATGTGGTACACCTGCGAGATCCGCAGGGCGCGCAAGTCGGAGCTGTAGAGGCCGCGGCGGCGCCGGGCGGCGGCCGTCCGGGTCAGCGGACCTTGAAGTCCCGGGAGCGGGACGTGAAGAGGCCGGCCTGCCGCTCCGGTGGCAGGCTGCCCAGCGCGATCAGCTGCGGGGCGTGCGCCAGCGCCTGCGCCCGCGCGGCCTCCCGCGACGCCCACAGGGCCCGCACGGTGCCCTGCACCGCCCCGGTCGGCTGCGCGGCGAGCACCGCGGCGGCGCGCCGGGCCGCGGCCACCGCGCCGCCCGGCGGCGTCAGCTCCGAGACCAGGCCCGTCTCGTAGGCGCGGCGGGCGCCGAGCCGTTCCGCCGTGCCCATCAGGGCCAGCCGCGCGGCCTCGCCGTACGGCATGCGCTGCGCCATGAACACCGACTCGTACGCGCTGACCATCCCGTACGACGTGTGCGGGTCGAAGAACGTCGCCTCCTCGGAGGCGACCAGGAATTCGCACTCGCCCAGCAGGTAGAACGCTCCGCCGCAGGCCATCCCCTCGACGGCCGCGACGACCGGCTTCCACAGGTCGTTCGCCTTCGGCCCGACGGTGAGCAGCGGATCGTCCAGCGAGTACGGGGAGGACGGCTGCGGGACCTGCGCGGAGCGGTCGATCCCCGTGGAGAAGGCTCTGCCCCCGGCGCCGGTCAGCACGATGGCGCGCACGTCGTCGTCGCAGCGGAACCCGCGCCATACGGACGCGAGCCGTTCGGCCGCCTCCAGATCGAGGGCGTTGAGGCGCCCGGGCCGGTCGATCGTGACCAGCGCGACGCCGTCCGCCCCCGTCTCCACGCGTACGGAAGGCGGCGTCACGGCCGCTCCAGCAGCCAGCGCGGCACGGTCACGCCCGGCGCCTGCTCGTGGAAGGCGGCCTTCACCGCGGCGCCGATGCGGATGCGCGCCGGATCGACCGAGTCCAGGGGCGCGTCCGGGGCCGCGACCAGGTTGCCGACCAGCCGGATGCGCGGGGCGTCGGCCAGCTCCACCACGATGACGTTGTACGGCGCCTGCGCGGCGTAGGCGGGCAGCAGCGGCGGGTGCGGCAGGACGTAGGACCAGATGCGGCCGCGCCCGGACATCCGCTGCCAGCGGTCGTCGAAGGACCGGCAGTGCGGGCAGCAGGGGCGGGGCGGGAAGCGGAGTTCGCCGCAGGCGGCGCAGGCCTGGACGCGGAGTTCGCCGCGGGCGGCGTACTGCCAGAAGGGGGCGCCGTCGTCGTCGGGGACGGGGAGGAGCAGGGCGGTGCCGTCGGGCGGCTGCGGGCCGGGGGACGGGGGTGGTTCGGGTGACTGGGACGGTTCGGGGGACTGGGACGGTTCGGGGGACGGGCGCGGTTCGGGGGCGTTGTCAGTGGTCCCCCTCATGCTGGTGGACATGGAAACTCAACTCCTCAGCAGCAGAGCCGATGTGGGAACCCCTTCCCCGGCCGTGACCAGGCAGGTGGTGGCGCCCGGGACCTGTGCGGTGCCGGTGCCGCGCAGTTGCCGCACGCCTTCGGTGATGAGGTTGAAGCCGTGGACGTATGCCTCGCTCAGCCCGCCGCCCGAGGTGTTCAGCGGCAGCCGGCCGCCGATCTCCAGGGCGCCGCCCTCGGTGAAGGCCGCGCCCTCGCCGCGCCCGCAGAAGCCGTAGCCCTCCAGGGAGAGCGGGATCAGCGGGGTGAACGCGTCGTAGATCTGCGCGACATCGACGTCCTCGGGGCCGAAGTCGGCCTGCTTCCACAGCTGCCGGGCCGCGGTCCAGGCCGGTCCGGTGAGCGGGTCGTCGGTCCAGTAGTTGACCATGCCGTGGTGCTGGGCGGGCAGGCCCTGCGCGGCGGAGTGCACATACACCGGGCGCTGCCGCAGATCACGGGCGCGTTCGGCGGCGACGACCACGCACGCGAGCGCCCCGTCGGTCTCCAGGCAGTTGTCGAAGAGGCACAGCGGCTCGCTGATCCAGCGGGCGGTCATGTACATCTCGCGGGTCAGCGGGCGCTCGTACATGATCGCGGCGGGGTTCTGGTTGGCGCGGTTGCGGCAGGCGAGGGCGACGTTGAAGAAGTGGTCGCGGGTGGCGCCGTATTCGTGCATGTAGCGCCGGGCGAGGATGCCGATCTCGTCGGCGGGACGCAGCAGGCCGAAGGGGCGGGTCCATTGGGCGGGAGTGGGCAGTTGGACAGTGGTGTTCCGCCACGGGCGGGGCCCGGAGCCGCGCTTGCGCGAGCGCCAGGCGACACCGACGCTCGCCTGCCCGGTGGCGATGGCCGCCGCCAGGTGGGCCACGGTCGCGCACGAACCGCCGCCGCCGTAACCGGCCTTGGCGAAGAAGGTGACGTCACCGGCGCCGATGGCCTTGGCGACCTCGACCTCGTCGGTCTCCTCCATGGTGTAGGAGGCGAAGGCGTCCACCTCGGACGGGGCGATCCCGGCGTCGTCCAGGGCGGCGACGATCGCCCGGCAGGCCAGCGTGCGCTCCGACTCGGGCAGCCGCTTGGCGAACGCCGTCCGGCCGATCCCGGCTATCACCGCCGCGTCCTTCAGGGTCGCCCCCATCGTCACCTCCGTGGTCGGCCGTCCGTACGGGTCCCCGTACGGACGGCGCGGACATCCGTGCTGACAGCCGAGGAGGCTACCGCTAACCTGACGGGTAGTCAGCTCCCTGGTCCAGCCAGCGCTTCCGCGGGAGGTTGTGCGATGCGGTGTGCCGATCCGTCAGAGCACGACCCGCGCGCCGGTGTCCGCTCGACCGACGTCACCGGCCCACGCGTCGATGACTGCGCGGCCGACGTCCCCGGCCCGCATACCGGTGTCCGCTCGACCGACGCCCCCGACCCGCGCACCGGCGCCCGAGAGCCCGACGCCGCCGACCCCCGCGCCGATCTGGAGTACGGCACCGTCCCGCGCCTGGTGCGCGCCGCCGCCGAGCGGTACGGACCGGCCGAGGCGGTCGCCGAGGGGCGCACCCGCCTGACGTACACGCAGCTGGGGGAGCGGGTCGAGCGGGCCGCGGCGGCGTGCCTCGCCGCCGGTGTCGAGCCCGGCGACCGGGTGGCCGTCTGGGCGCCCAACACCGCCGACTGGATCACCGCCGCGCTCGGCGCCGTCACCGCGGGCGCCGTCCTGGTCCCGGTCAACACCCGCTTCAAGGGCGCCGAAGCGGCCTACGTCCTGCGCCGCACCCGCGCCCGGCTGCTGTTCGTCACCGGCACGTTCCTCGGCACGTCGTACGTCGCCTCGCTGCGCCGCGCGGCCCGCGAGGGCACCGGCGACGGCCCGCTCCCCGGCCTGCCGCACCTCGAACGGGCCGTCGTCCTCTCCGGCGACGCCCCCGCCGGCTTCCTCGCATGGCAGGACTTCCTCGCGGCGGGCGAGCCGGTGCCCACGGACGCCGTACGGTCCCGGGCCGACGCGATACGCCCCGACGACCCCTCGGACATCATCTTCACCTCGGGCACCACGGGCCGCCCCAAAGGCGCGGTGATCACGCACGCCCAGACCCTGCGCGCCTACGGGGTCTGGAGCGCCCTCGCCGGACTGGCGCCCGGCGACCGCTATCTGATCGTCAACCCGTTCTTCCACACCTTCGGCTACAAGGCCGGAATCCTCGCCTGCCTGCTGCGCGGGGCGACGATGATCCCGCAGCCGGTGTTCGGCGCCGCCACGGCGCTGGCCAACATCGCCGCCGAACGCGTCACCGTCCTCCCCGGCCCGCCCGCCCTCCACCAGCAGCTCCTGGACGACCCCGGGCGCGGGCGGTACGACCTCGGCTCGCTGCGCCTGGTCGTCACCGGCGCGGCCGTCGTCCCGCTCACCCTGGTCGAACGGCTCCGCGCCGAGCTGGGCGTGACCACCGTGCTGACCGCCTACGGCCTCTCGGAAAGCTCCGGTATCGCCACGATGTGCCGCCGCAGCGACCCGCCCGAGGTCGTCGCGGCCACCTCCGGACGCGCCGTACCGGACACGGAGATACGGGTCGTGGACAGCGACGGGCGGGCCGTGCCGCCCGGCACGGCGGGGGAGGTGCTGGTCCGCGGCTACCACGTGATGACCGGCTATTTCGAGGACCCGCGGGCCACCGCCGAGGTGCTCACGCAGGACGGCTGGCTGCGCACGGGCGACATCGGCGTCCTGGACGCGGACGGCAACCTGCGCATCACCGACCGCCTCAAGGACATGTTCATCGTCGGCGGCTTCAACGCCTATCCCGCCGAGATCGAGCAGCTGCTCGCCCGCCACCCGGACGTGGCGGAGGTCGCCGTCGTCGGCGTCCCCGACGCGCGGCTGGGCGAGGTCGGCAAGGCGTACGCGGTGCGCCGCCCGCGGTCCGCGCTGACGGCGGACGAGCTGATCGCGTGGGCCCGGCGGGAGATGGCCAACTACAAGGTGCCGAGAGAGGTCGCGTTCGTCCCGGCACTGCCGCGCAACGCGAGCGGGAAGGTCGTGAAGGGGGAGTTGCGGGGCGGCGCCCCGGCCGTGTCATGACGGGGAAACCCCAGCTCAGGGCGGTTGGCGGCGGATTACCGACGTGTTAGCCGCCCGTTAGCGGCGCCCGGCACCTTGGTGTACGCACCAACGAACACCGTCGCACCGCCCTTGGGGGATCCGCATGCCCAGCATCACCACCGCCGCCTTCCGCCGCGGCCGCCGTATCGCCGCCGCCTCGGTCGTCGCCGTCGCGGCGTTCTCGCTCACCGCGTGCAACGCCCCGGGCGGCGACGACCCGAAGCCGGCCAAGAGCCCCGCGAGCGAAGCCCCCGGGAACGCCTCGTCCGGCGGCGCGGGGGCCGCCGGAGGCGACACCGGGTCCACGGGCGCGGGTTCCTCGGGTGCGGGTTCTTCGGGTTCGCGGGGCTCGGGCACTTCGGGTTCGGGTTCCTCGGGTTCGCAGGGCTCGGCCGCGTCCACCGGGGGCAGCGGCTCCGGGCACCACGGTTCCGGCACGTCGGGTGGCTCGGGCTCCGCCGGTTCCACCGGTTCCACCGGCTCCGGCGGCGGTACGGGCACGGGCACCGGCCACCAGGGCGGCACCACCACCCTGAACGGCACGCTCAAGTACCTGGCCCCGGGCAAGTACACCGTGGCCCCCGAGTCCGGCATGGAGCAGGCGTTCTTCGTCGCCACCGACACCAGGATCCTCGGCGCGACCACCATCTGCGGCGGGCCCGACGGCCGGGTCACCATCGACAAGGGCAGCTACGGCACCACCACCTGCACCACGGACGACCTCGAAAAGGCCGCCAAGAAGAACACGGTCAAGGTCCGCGTCACGGTGCGGAAGGGCGTCGCGGCCAAGGTCGTCGAGCACTACCACCCGTAAGCGCGGGCACTCGGCCCACGGAGGCGGCGGGCGTCCCGGGCCCACCTGAATGGCCCCGTCCGCCTCGTGCCCGCCCGGCCCCGCGTGATTGCCTGGCAAGCACCCTGTAGTGGGAGGTGTGGGTGGCATGACCAGTCCGTACCCCGACGGGCCCGAGCCCGGCGGCCCCGTGCCCGAGCCGCCGGACCCGCCCGGCCCGGACCCCCGCCCGGGACCCGAACCGGGACCGCCCTACCCGCCCGGACCCGACCCCGGCCCGCCGCCTCCCGGCCCCAGCGACCCGATGGCCCCGGACCCGATTCCCCGGCCGTCCGACCCGGACGCGGCCCCCGAGCCCTGCCCGCAGCCGGGCCCGCTCGCCTGACCACCGGGCCCCGGCTCAGGCCCCGGCCGCCCCGCCCCCGTACCGCTCCCGCAGCGCCGCCTTGAGCACCTTGTTCAGCGGCCCGCCGCGGGGGAGCTCGGGCAGGATCTCCAGCTGCTCCGGCAGCTTCTGGGGCATCAGGCCGGAGCGGCGCAGGTGAGCGGTCAGCGCCGGGAGCGTCAGCGGCCCGTCGGACGCGCCGGCCGTCCTGTCGAGCGTCACCACCGCACAGACCCGCTCGCCGCGCTCGCGGTCCGGCAGCCCGATCACGGCGGCCTCGGCCACCGCCGGGTGGGCGCGGACCAGCTCCTCCACCTCCGGCGCGGAGATGTTCTCGCCCTTCCGGATGATGATGTCCTTCAGCCGCCCGGTCAGGACGAGGTGCCCGTCCGGGCGCAGCAGGCCCAGGTCGCCGGTACGGAAGCAGCCGTCCGCGTCGAAGGCCGCGGCCGTCAGCGCGGGGTCGGTGTAGCCGCGGCAGACCATCGGGCCGCGCACCGTGACCTCGCCCGCCTCGCCGGTCGCCGCCGCTGACCCGTCCGCGCGGACGATCCGTACGCGGGCGCCGGTCACCGGCTTCCCCACGGTGTGGGCGAGCTGTTCGTCGGTGTCGTACGGCGTACCCATCGCGATCATCGGGCACTCCGTCATCCCGTACCCGTGCACCACCGCGCACCCCAGCTCGCGTACCGCCGCGTGGTACAGATCGGGCGGCAGCGGCGCCCCGCCCCCGGACAGCAGCCGCAGGGAGGGGATCAGCCGGCCCGTCGGCGCCGCCCCGCCGGACCCGGCGCGCCGCCGCGCCTCGTCGAGGAACGCCTGGTAGAAGGCTGTGCTCCCGCCGGCCATCGTCACCCCGTGCCGCCGGTACGCCTCGGTCGCCGCGGCGGGGTCGAAGGTGTCCAGCACCACCGCGGGGAAGCCGCTGAGCAGCATGGCGATTACATAGTCCGGGCCCGCGATGTGCGCGTACGGGAACGCCATCGAGCCGATGTCCGCGTCCGTCATGCCCAGCGCGGTGGCCAGTCCGATGCCGCCCGCGATCAGGGAGGCGTCGGTGTGCAGGACGCCTTTGGGCTCGGCCGTCGTGCCCGAGGTGTAGTAGATCCACGTCGGGGTGGCACGGTCCGGCCGTACGCACTCCGGGAGTACGCCGTCGGGCGCCGCCTCCGGCAGCCCGTCCGCGACGGAGAGCACGCGCACGCCGCCGTCGGCCGCCTTGCGTACCGTGCCCGCGTAGTCGTGGCCGCGCCACTCGCCCGGCACGATCGCGTACTCCGCCGCCGACTGCCGCAGCGCGAAGCCGACTTCGCGCTCCCGGTGCAGATGCAGCACCGGTATCTGTACGGCGCCGAGCCGGGCCAGCGCGAGCGACACCGCGACCGTCAGGGGCCAGGTGGGCAGCTGCCACAGCACGCGCGTCCCGGCGCCGATCCCCAGCCCCCGGAAGCCGGCCGCCAGCCGCAGGGCCCGGTCGCGCACCCGGCCGAAGGTGAGGGCCCGGCCGGATCCCCGGGTGCTCTCGTCGAAGAACATCGGCGCCCGCGGGGACACCTCGGCCCGGTACTCCATCAGTTCCCAGAGCGAGCGCACACGATCGGGTTCGAACACGTCGCGCCTCCTAGGGTGCGGGGGCGCGACGTTAGCAGAGAACATGACGACCCGTCAGGAGGCGGGCGGCGTGGAACAACCGGGCCTCGGGACGCGTTGGGTACGGTCGTCCACAACCCGCCGCACACACGAGGAGACGCCATGCCGTTGACCAAGGAAGAACGCGAGGCATTCCTGGCCGAGCCGCACATCGGAGCCCTGTCGGTGGACTCGGGCGAGCCGGGCCGCGCCCCGCTGACCGTACCCATCTGGTACGCGTACGAGCCGGGCGGGGAGCTGTGGATCACCACCGAGCGGGACTCGCGCAAGGCGCGGCTGATCGCGGCGGCGGGGCGGTTCTCGCTGATGGTGGACCGGCTCGCCCCGACGGTCCGCTATGTGTCGGTGGAGGGCGAGGTGGTCTCGACCGAGCCGACGACGGACGAGGAGGCGCGCGCGATGGTCGAGCGCTATCTCCCGCCCGAGGCGGCGGCCGCGTATCTCAAGGACGTGCAGCCGACGTTCGGCCCCGGGGTGACCATCCGGATGCGGCCGCGGCACTGGCTGTCGTCGGACATGGGGCAGGTCGGGTAGCCGGCCGCGCGGTGCCGAAGGGGGCCGGCCTCGCCTGGTCCGGCCCCCTGCGCCGGAGTGATTACGGGCGGTTGTTGTCCAGGAGCACGGCACGGTCGCCGGTGTCCGGACGGTTGTTGTCCGGAAGCACCGTGTTCTGGCCGTGAGTCGGGCGGTTGTTGTCAGGGGCGATGGAGCGGCCGGGCGCTATCGGGCGGTTGTTGTCCCCGGCGATGACGCCGGACGGGCCGCCGGGGGTGTGCTGGCCGGCCATGGCGGTGCCCGCGGTGGCGCCGGCGACGACGGCCGTGAGGGCGAGCGTGACGACGGTGCGCTTGATACGGCTCATTCCAACTCCTCGGTGGGGGAATCGCTTGTGGGTGACGCTAGTGGCAGGTGAGGCGCGTGTTCGATCCCCCTGGCTGGAAAAAGCCATAAAAATTAGGGGATTGCGTATATCTGTGGGTATGCCGCGGGGACCGGCTTCGATGGCTCCCCCCTAGATGCCATCGAAACCGGCCCCCGCGATCCCCCGGATCCCCCCGGATCCCCCGGTCCCCGGGCCCGGCAATCCCCCCTGGATCCCCCGATCCCCCGGATTGCCGGCCCCGCAGTGGGTCTTGTGTTGTCCCATAGGGCGGGCCGGTGCTTCCCCCCGTGGCCCGCCCTACGGGCCGCTCATTACGTCGGGTCGGCGATGGGGCGGTTGCTGTCCCCCATCACGACCACGTTGCCGTCCTTGCCCGGCGCGGGCCGGGTGCCGTCCTCGGTGATCAGCTGGCCGTCGGTGATCGGACGGTTGCTGTCCTGAGGCGCGATGGGACGGTTGCTGTCCATGGGCTGGATCGGCCGGTTGCTGTCCATCGGCAGGATCGGCCGGTTGCTGTCCATGGGCTGGATGGGACGGTTGCTGTCCATCGGCTGGATCGGGCGATTGCTGTCCATCGGCTGAATCGGACGGTTGCTGTCCATCGGCTGAATGGGACGGTTGCTGTCCAGCGGCTTGACGATGTCCTTGTCGTCGTCCTTTCGAGCCTGATTCTGAGTGCTCACGGTGATCAACTCCGTTGTGTGGGCGCAATCCGGTCCGCCCGGCCGGCAACTCCCCCGTGGGTCGCCGGACGGGCGGACCAGGGCCGGACACCTTACGGTGGGGCCTGGTCACCGAGCCGCTTGCCCCCCGAGGCGGCGGATCGGTAATTAGAAGAGTGGCCCCTCGCGATGAACGATCGATAAACGCCTGAAGCCCGAGGTCCGGGGCGGTTTTATGCCACCGCGACAGGGGCGATGAGATTGTGTACCTCACCGTCCACGGGCAGGCCCATCTGTTCGTGGATGGACATGACCTCCTGCCAGCAGACCTTTGCCCGGCCGGTGTGCCCGATCTGGTTGAGGGCGTGGCCCAGCGTCGTCAGCGCGTGGGCGCGCCAGCGGCCTCCGCCGATCCCCCGCAGCGCGGAGAGCGCCTGTTCGGCGTAGTTGGCCGCGCTGGCGGGACGGCGGGCCGCGAGGTCCGCCTCGGCGAGCCGGAGGTAGGTCATGCCTTCCCAGAACCGCTGCCGGCTGTCCCGGAAGATGGCCAGCGCCTCGGTCAGCTGGGCGGTGGCCTCCTCCAGTCTGCCGGCGCGCGTCAGGGCCATGCCCAGCGCGTACATGCCGTTGCCGAGCCGGCGGGAGGCACCGGCCTCCCGGTAGCAGGCGGTGCCCTGCTCGGCGAGCCGGATGGCGCTCTCGACGCGTCCGGTGTCCAGGTGCAGGCGCGAGAGGTTGTTCAGCGCGCTGGCCTCGGACTGCTTGTTGTTGTTCTCGCGGAAGGCGATGAGGGCCTGGTTCAGGTAGCCCTCCGCCTCCTCGTAGCGGTGCAGGATGCTGGCGATGATGCCGCGGTCGTTGAGGCCCTGCGAGGCGGCGAAGGAGTCCCCGGCGGCGAGCCCCAGCAAGGTGGCCAGCTTCGCGTGCTCGTCGGCCTCGTCGAGCCGGCCGGACTGGATGTAGATGGGGGCCAGCGGCCAGTGCGCCCGGCCCTCCGCGTGCTGGTCGCCCGCCCGGCGCGCGGCGGCCAGCAGGGTGAGGCTGGCCTGCTCGTACTGCCGGTTGTTGGCGCCGGACTCGGCCATGTCCCGGGTCATCAGCAACAGGTCGACGGCGCGCCGCAGCCCCTTCTCGCCGGTGTGCTGCAATGCGCAGGCGATCAGGCACCGGGTCTCGCTGAACAGCCAGCTCAGCGCCTCGGAGCGGTTGTCGAAGACCAGGCCGGGGTAGTGCGGCGTCTCGGTGTGGTCGGCCAGCCGGTCGCCGGGGCGCTCCAGCGCGTACATGTGGGCGGCGGTGGCCAGGTAGAAGTCCAGCAGCCGGGACAGCGCCGCCTCGCGCTCCTCCGGAGGCTGCTCGTCGCGCTCCGCGCAGGAGCGCGCGTACAGGCGCACCAGGTCGTGGAAGCGGTAGCGGCCGGGGGCCGCGGACTCCAGGAGGGAGGTGTCCACGAGCGATTCGAGGAGTTCCTCGGCGGAGTCGGTGTCCATGTCGAGCAGGGCGGCCGCGGCGGCGAGCGAGATGTCCGGGCCGTCGGCCAGCCCGAGCAGCCGGAAGGCCCGCGCCTGGCGCGGCTCCAGCTGCTTGTAGCCCAGCTCGAAGCTGGAGTTCACGGCGAGGTCGCCGGCGCGCAGCTCGTCCAGCCTGCGGCGCTCGTCGGCGAGCTTGCGGGCCAGTACGGAGACGGTCCACGTACGGCGGGCGGCGAGCCGGGAGGCGGCGATACGGATGGCCAGCGGCAGGAAGCCGCAGGCGCCGACCACGTCCATGGACGCCTCGCGCTCGGCGTTCACCCGCTCCTCGCCCACGATGAGGGTGAAGAGGGTGAACGCTTCCTCGGGGCTCATCACGTCCAGGTCGACCAGGTGCGCGCCGGCCAGGTCTATCATCCGGACCCGGCTGGTGATCAGTGCCGCGCAGCCGTCCGTACCGGGCAGCAGCGGGCGGACCTGGGCGGCGTCGCGGGCGTTGTCGAGGAGGGCGAGCACCCGGCGCCCGGCGAGGGCGGAGCGGTAGAGGGCGGCCCGCTCCTCGACGCCGTTCGGGATGGCGGCGTCCGGGGTCCCGAGTGCGCGCAGGAACGCGCCCAGCACCGCTTCGGGGTCGGACGGGGAGTGCCCGGCGCCCTGGAGGTCCACGTACAGCTGGCCGTCCGGGAAGTGCGCGTGGGCGGCGTGCGCGACGTGGACGGCGAGGGTGGTCTTGCCGACGCCGCCGATACCGGTGAGCGCCGAGACGGCCATCACCCTGCCCTCGGCGGTGGCCAGCTGCTCGCTCAGCTCGGTGACGAAGGCGGCGCGCCCGGTGAAGTCGGCGACCGTGGCCGGAAGTTGCTGTGGCCGCACGAAGACCGGCTCGGCCGGGTCGCGCGCCTCGGGCGGCATGGTGGGCGCGTCCAGCTCGGTGTCCGCGCGCAGGATGCGCTGCTGGAGGTCGGACAGCGACGCGCAGGGGTCCACTCCCAGCTCGTCGGCGAGCAGACGCCGCGTGTCGGCGTATACGGCGAGTGCCTCGGCCTGGCGGCCGCTGCGGTACAGCGCCAGCATGAGGAGTTCTCGCAGCCGCTCGCGCAGCGGGTGCGAGGCGGTCAGCGCGGTCAGCTCCGAGACGGCCTCGGCGTGGCAGCCCAGCTCCAGATCGAGCTCCAGGCGCGTCTCCATGAGGGACAGGCGCCACTCCACCAGGCGGGTGCGCTGGTTCTCCACGTACGGCCCGGGGAGGTTGGCCAGCGGCTCGCCGTCCCACAGCGCCAGCGCGGAGTCCAGGAGGTCGCGGGCCCGGCAGCGGTCGCCGGCCGCCCTGGCCTTCTCGGCGTCGGCCGCATACTGCTCGGCGTGATCCATGTCCAGGTCCAGCGGCTGGTGGTCCACCGGGCGGATGGCATAGCCGCCGGACTCGCTGACCAGGGTGTCCGCGTCGGCGCCCAGCGCCTTGCGGATGCGTGAGGCGTACGTGCGGAGCGCCGCGAGGGCGGCGTGCGGCGGTTCGTCGCCCCACAGGGCGTCGACGAGTTCGGATGCGGTGGCGGTGCGCCCGCCCCGCAGCAGAAGGGCGGCCAGCAGCGCGCGCTGCTGCGGGGAGCCGGCCGCCAGTGGGGTCGCGCCGCGCCAGGCCCGTACGGGACCGAGCACGGTGAAGCGGAGCCGCTCCTGGCCCTGCCCCGGACCGTCGTCCATGGTGTCCCCCTGCCCTGTGCACTTCGTTCGCATCGGCCAGTCTGCCTTGTCGTAGCCCCTTACGTCAGTAGGGGTCCGGTCTCGGCACCGTGTCTCCACGCCCGCTGTTCGGGCTGGTGTTCGGCTGTGCGGCGGGTGGGGCGGCGGGCCGTGGGCGGGCGCGGAATCCCGTGCGGATGCGCGTGCAGCTGCCCGTGCGCGCTCCATGCGGGGGTGCGCGGAGGAGCGTCGCTGCTCAGCCGCCTGTACGGCCGCCCGGCGTACGCGCCGGGCATCGGCCCGTGTCGTGTGCATCCATTCCCTGCCGTCACAGCATTGCTGACGGTCCGTCAGTTCAGCGCTACGGTAAAAACATGGAGAGTTTTCCGAAGATAATCTCGGTGGACGATCACACGGTGGAGCCGCCCGATGTCTGGCGGGACCGCCTCCCCTCGAAATATCACGACATCGGCCCCCGAATCGTCCGGGCGCCGGTGGCGGAAATGACCTTCGCCGGCGGAAGATTCGCGCCGAAAATGGGCCGGCCGGGCGACCCCGGCCCGCTCGCCGACTGGTGGGTCTACGAGGACCTGCACCGCCCCCTGACCCGCCTCGACACGGCCGTCGGGTACCCCCGGGACGACATCAGACTCGAAGGCATCACCTACGAGCAGATGCGCCCCGGTTCCTTCAGCGTGCCGGAGCGGCTGGCGGACATGGACGCCAACCATGTGCAGTCCGCCCTCTGTTTCCCCACATTCCCGCGCTTTTGCGGACAGACCTTCACGGAGGCCAAGGACCGCGAACTGGCGCTGCTCGGTGTGCGCGCGTACAACGACTGGATGGTCGAGGACTGGTGCGGCCCGGCCGCGCGCGGACGCCTCGTACCGCTCACGCTCGTCCCGTTGTGGGACCCGGAGCTGGCCGCCGAGGAGGTGCGCCGGAACGCGGAACGGGGCGTACGGGCGGTCTGCTTCAGCGAGATTCCGCCACATCTGGGACTGCCCAGCATCCACACCGGTCACTGGGACCCCTTCCTGCGGGCCTGCGACGAGACCGGGACGGTCATCGCCATGCACATCGGGTCCTCCAGCCGGATGCCGTCCACCTCCGCCGACGCGCCGCCCGCCGTCGGCTCCACGATCACCTTCGCCAACTGCTGCTTCTCGATGGTCGACTGGCTGATGAGCGGAGCGTTCGACCGCTTCCCCGGCCTGAAGGTCATGTACGCGGAGGGACAGATCGGGTGGATCCCGTACATCCTGGAGCGCGCCGACGTGGTCTGGGAGGAGAACCGCGGCTGGGGCGGGGTCGCCGACAAGGTGCTGCGCCCGCCGTCCGAGCTCTTCGCCGGCCATGTGTACGGCTGCTTCTTCGACGACGCCTTCGGCCTGCGCAACCTGGACGCGATCGGCGTGGGCAACGTCCTGTACGAGACCGACTACCCGCACTCCGACTCCACCTGGCCGCGCTCCCGCGAGGTCGGCGAGGCCCAGATGGGCCACCTGGCGCCCGACGTGGTCGAGCGGATCGTCCGCGGCAACGCCATCGAGTTGCTGGGGCTGACGCCGGAAGGGCTGTGGGCGCACGCGGCGTGAGCCACCATGGGAGGGGCGGCCGGGACCGGACCGCCCGCGCGGACCGCGTCCGCCGGACGCGGTCCGCGGCCGACGGGGGACAGGAGGTGACGCGGATGACGACGTTCGTGCTGGTGTCGGGCGGCTACACCGGAGGGTGGATCTGGCGGGAGGTGGCGGAGCACCTGCGGGCGGTGGGGCACCGGGCGGAACCGGTGACACTGACCGGCATGGGGGACCGCCGCCACCTCTCGGGACCCGGCACCGACCTGAACACCCACATCGAGGACGTGGCGCAGGTCCTGGACCACGTCGGCGCGGGCGAGGAGGGCGAGGCGGGGGAGACGGTGCTCGTCGCCCACTGTTACGGCGCCTACCCGGCGCTGGGCGCCGCGGACCGCGACCCGGGCCGCCTGGCGCGCCTCGTACACGTGGACGCGGGCCTGCCCACCGACGGCGCGTCCGTCCTGGACGCGCTGCCCGACCCGGCCGTACGGGAACGCCTGCACCGCCGCGCCCAGGAACACGGCGACGGCTGGCGTCTGCCGCCCCCGGCCTTCGAGGAGACCGACATCTGGGGCAGCCTGGACGGCATCTCGCAGGAGGGCCGGGAGCGGCTGGCCCGCTTCGCGGCGCCGCAGCCCCTGGCCACCCTCACCCAGCCGATCCGGCTGACCGGCGCCACGGCCGCACTGCCGGCCACGGGCATCTTCTGCACGAAGAACGTCACCAGCACCGCCGCCCTCCGCGACCTGGTGGCGTCCGGCGACCCGCGCTTCGCCGCGCTCGCCGACCCCCGGTACGGCTTCTTCGACCTCGACACCGGGCACTGGCCCATGCTGTCCTGCCCCGGCGAGCTGGCCGACCTGCTGCTGCGGGCCGCGGCGGACGAGGGGGAGCGGCTCGGCGCACCCGGCCGATGAGCCCGGCCGGGCCGCCTCCGGCCCGCCCCCGGCGCCCCGGCATGATGGGATCATGAGCAACCGACCCGTACTCGTCTACGACGGGGACTGCGGCTTCTGCACCACCTCCGTGCGGTTCGCCGAGCGCCGTATCCGCCCCCGCTGCACCGTCACCGCCTGGCAGTTCGCCGATCTCGAAGCGCTCGGCGTCACCCGGGAGCGGGCCGAGCACGAGGTCCTGTGGATCACCCCGGCCGGGACGGTGTACGGCGGGGCGCAGGCGGTCGCCAAGCTGCTGATGAGCGCGCGGGGCGGCTGGGCCGTGCCCGGGGCGCTGCTGACCCTGCCCCCGTTCCGGCAGCTCGCCCACGTCGTCTACCGGCTGGTGGCCGACAACCGGCACCGGATGCCCGGCGGCACCGCCGCCTGCTCACTGCCCTCCCACCTCAGGCCCTGACCCGCGTCCCCGCCCGCCCCCTTGCCTGACGGCCCGTCGGCCCACACGATGGCCGACAGCCGTCGAGGACGGGTCGTCAGCCGGGGCTGCGGGGGTGGACGTGGACAGCGGTACGCAAAGCAACGGACCCGGCGTGCGGGTGCTGCCCGAAGGGCGGCTGTCGTACGGCATGCAGCTCCCGGTGCAGTCGCAGAGCACCCTGTACGCGGAGCCCTGGGAGGCCGGGGCCGGGCCGGCCGACCTCGTCGAGATCGCCCGCGCGGCCGACCGCCACGGCTTCGCCTACATCGCCTGCTGCGAGCACATCGGTGTCCCGCGCCGGCTGGCCGCGGCCATGAGCACGGTCTGGTACGACCCGGTCGCCACCCTCGCGTACCTGGCGGCGGCCACCACCCGCGTCCGCCTGCTCAGCCACATCGCCCTGGTCGGCCTCAAGCACCCGCTGATCACGGCGAAGCAGTACGCGACGCTGGACCGCCTCTCGGGCGGTCGGCTGATCCTCGGCGTCGGCGCCGGGCACGTACGGGAGGAGTTCGACGCCCTCGGCGTGGACTTCACGCGGCGCGGGGCCCTGCTGGACGAGGCGGTCGACGCGCTGAAGGCGGCCCTGGGGCCCGAGGAGTTCCCCGCCTTTCAAGGGAAACGATTCGCCTTCGCGGGGCTGGGCCAGTCACCGCGCCCCGCGCAGGTGCCGCGCCCGCCCGTCTGGGTGGGCGGCTCCTCACCCGCCGCCGTGCGCAGGGCGGCGGTCCGGGGTGACGGCTGGCTGCCGCAGGGCGACCGCCGGGACCGGCTGCCGGGACAGCTGGCGAAGCTGCGGCGGCTGCGCGAGGAGGCGGGCATCCGTACGCCCGCCGAGGCCGGTGCCATCACCGAGCCGCTGTACGTCGGCGCGCCCGCGTGGGAGGTCGGGCGGTGCACGCTCGCCGGGGCGCCCGAGCGGCTGGCCGACTCGCTCCGGGAGTACGGGGCCATGGGCGTACAGCAGATCCAGGTGCGGTTCCGCAGCCGGAGCCGCGCCGAACTCACCGACCAGATGGCGGCGTTCGCGGAGGAGGTGGCGCCGTACCTCGACAGCTGACGCGCGGCACGGGAGCGGTGCCTGACGGGCCGTCAGGTATTGACGCTCCGCCCGCCCGGTGCCACAGTCGGGCCCGTAACTGACGTGCCGTCAGTTAGTCGCGGCAGGGCGGACGAGGGACGGTGAACCTCCGTGGAATTCGGGCTGTTCGTACAGGGATACGTACCCGCCGCGCGGGCCAGGGTGGACCCCGAGGCGGAGCACCACGCACTGCTGGAGGAGACCGAGTACGTCATCCAGGCCGACCGGTCCGGGTTCAAGTACGCCTGGGCCTCCGAGCACCACTTCCTGGAGGAGTACTCCCACCTGTCGGCCAACGACGTGTACCTGGGCTACCTCGCGCACGCCACCGAGCGCATCCACCTCGGCTCCGGGATCTTCAACCCGCTCGCGCCGGTCAACCACCCGGTCAAGGTCGCCGAGAAGGCGGCCATGCTCGACCACCTCTCCGGGGGCCGCTTCGAGTTCGGCACCGGGCGGGGCGCGGGCAGCCACGAGATCCTGGGGTTCATGCCGGGCGTCACCGACATGAACCACACCAAGGAGCTGTGGGAGGAGACCATCGCCGAGTTCCCCAGGATGTGGCTCCAGGACGAGTACCAGGGCTTCCAGGGGAAGCACTGGCAACTGCCGCCCCGCAAGGTCCTGCCCAAGCCGTACGGGCCCGCCCACCCGCCGATGTGGTACGCGGCCGGCTCGCCGTCCTCGTACGCCATGGCCGGGAAGAAGGGGCTGGGCGTGCTGGGCTTCAGCGTGCAGAAGGTCGCCGACATGGAGTGGGTCGTCGAGTCGTACAAGACGGCCGTCGAACAGGCCGAGCCGGTCGGCGCGTACGTCAACGACAACGTCATGGTGACCTCCACCGCGATCTGTGCCGAGACGCACCGCGAGGCGGTCGAGATCGCCGTCGGGGGCGGGCTCAACTACCTCCAGTCGCTGCTGTTCCGCTACCACGACACCTTCCCGCGCCCCGAGGGCATCCCCGAGTGGCCCGAGCTGCTGCCCGAGTACACCGAGGAGATCATCGAGCTGCTGATCGCCGAGGAGCTGATGATCTGCGGCGACCCCGACGAGGTCTTCCGGCAGTGCAAGCGCTGGGAGCAGGCGGGCGCCGACCAGCTCTCCTTCGGCCTGCCGATCGGCGTCTCGCGCGAGGACACCCTCACCACCATCCGGCTGATCGGCGAGCACGTGATCCCGAAGATCGACACGGACCCGGTCCACCGGACCGCCCGCTTCCGGCAGGCCGCCGCCTGAGCGGGCCGCCGCCCGACCGGGCCGTCACCTGAGCAGGCCGCCGCCCGGCCAGGCCGCTCCGAGCGAAAGGGACCCGGATGCTCGACCACCTGATCAAGGGCGCCACGATCGTCGACGGCACCGGCGCCCCCGCGTACCAGGCCGACCTCGCCGTCCACCAGGGCCGTATCGCCGCCGTCGGCCGGATCACCGACCCCGCCCGCACGACCGAGGACGCCCACGGCCTCGTCCTGACGCCCGGCTTCGTGGACCCGCACACCCACTACGACGCCCAGCTGTTCTGGGACCCCTGTGCGACCCCCTCCATGCACCACGGCGTCACCACCGTCGCGGGCGGCAACTGCGGCTTCACCCTCGCCCCGCTCAACCCGGACCGCCCCGGCGACGCCGACTACACCCGCCGCATGATGAGCCGGGTCGAGGGGATGTCGCTGGCCGCGCTGGAACAGGGCGCGCCGTGGAACTGGTCCACCTTCGGCGAGTACCTGGACGCCCTGGAGGGCCGCACCGCCGTCAACGCGGGCTTCATGGTCGGCCACTGCGCGCTGCGCCGCCACGTCATGGGCCCCGACGCGATCGGCGGACAGCCCACGGATGCCCAGTTGGACGCCATGCTCCGGCTCTTGCACGAGGCCATGGACGCGGGCGCCTGGGGCCTGTCCACCACCCAGTCCTCGACCCACGCGGACGGCGACGGCCGGCCGGTCGCCTCCCGGCACGCCCGCCCCGCCGAACTCCTCGCCCTGTCCCGCGCGGTCGCCGACCACGAGGGCACCCAGCTGGAAGCGATCGTCGCCGGCTGCCTCGACCGGTTCGCGGACGAGGAGATCGACCTGCTCGTGGAGATGACGGCCGCCGCCGGACGCCCGCTGAACTGGAACGTGCTGACCATCGACAGCGCCGTACCGGAACGCGTGCCCCGGCAGCTGGAGGCGAGCGAACGCGCCCGCAAGGCGGGCGGCCGGATCGTCGCCCTCACCATGCCGATCCTCACCCCGATGAACATGTCCCTGCGCACCTTCTGCGCCCTCAACCTCATCCCCGGCTGGGGCGACGTCCTCGCCCTGCCCGTACCGGAGCGCATCGCCCGGCTCCGCGACCCCGCCGTACAGGAGGAGATGCTGCGGCGCGCGGCGAGCGAGGAGGCGGGCGTCTTCCGGCGGCTGACGGACTTCGCCCGGTACGTCATCGGCGACACGTACTCCGCCGCCAACGCCGGGCTCTCCGGCCGCGTGGTCGGCGACATCGCCGCCGAGCGCGGCCAGGACCCCTTCCGCTGCCTGGTCGAGATCTGCGCCGCGGACGACCTGCGCACCGTCCTGTGGCCGATGCCCACCGACAACGACCCGGAGAGCTGGGCGCTGCGGCAGCGCACCTGGCAGCACGAGGACGTCCTGCTGGGCGGCTCCGACGCGGGCGCCCACCTGGACCGCATGTGCGGCGCCCCGTACACGACCCGCTTCCTCGGCGACTGTCTGCGCGGCCGGAAGCTGGTGGACCTGGAGACGGCCGTACGGATGCTGACCGACGACCCGGCGCGGCTGTTCGGGCTGCGCGACCGCGGCCGGATCGCCGTCGGCCACCACGCCGACCTGGTGCTCCTCGACCCGGAGCGGATCGACGCGGGCCCGGCCACGCTGGTGCACGACCTGCCGGGGGACAGCCCGCGGCTGGACTCGCGGGCGGCCGGGATCGTGAGCGTACGGGTCAACGGCGTCGAGACGGTGCGGGACGGCGAGGTGACCGGGGCGGTGCCGGGCAGGGTGCTGCGGTCCGGGCGGGACACCGGGACGGTGCGTACGCGGTGAGCGCGTTCTCCGACGCGGCCCCGCCCCGTCCCGAGCGGCTGCTGATCGGCGGCGAGTGGACCGCGCCCGACCGCGGGCACTACGAGGTGATCGACCCGGCGACCGAAGAAGTCGTCGGGCTGGCGGCGGAGGCGAGCCGCGACCAGGTGCACGCGGCGGCCCGCGCGGCACGCGAGGCGTTCGAACCGTGGTCGCGCACCGCGCCCGGGACGCGGGCGCGGGTCCTGGACCGGGCCGCCGCGATCCTGGCGCGCAACCTGGAGCCGTACGCCCGGCTCGCGCGCGCGGAGACCGGCGCGACGGCCGGCACGGCGCGCGCGATGCAGGTCGGCGTCGCCGTCGCCCGACTCAGGAGGTACGCGCGCGGAGCGCTGGAGCCCGTGGAAACGCCCCTCCCGCCGCAGATCAACGAGGCGGGCCCGTTCGGGAAGGCGGCCGTCCTCGGCGCGCTCGCGGTCCGCCGCCCCGTGGGCGTCGTCACCTGCATCACCTCGTACAACAACCCGTGGGCCAACCCGGCGGGCAAGATCGCGCCCGCTCTGGCCATGGGCAACACTGTCGTGATCAAGCCCGCGCCGCAGGACCCGCTCTCCGTCCACCGCCTGGCCGAGGCGCTCCAGGAGGCGCTGGGCGAGGCCGGGGCGCCACCGGGTGTGCTGAACCTGGTGACCGGCAGGGACCCTGCGGTGGGCGAGGCCGCGGTGGACTCCCCGGACGTGGACATGGTCAGCTTCACCGGTTCCACGGCCGTCGGGCAGCGCATCGCCGAGGTGTGCGGGCGGGACATGAAACGTCAGCTCATGGAGCTGGGCGGCAAAGGGGCCGCGCTGGTCTTCGACGACGCCGACCTGGACGCGGCGGTGGCCGGCATCGGCACCACGTACTCCTTCTACAGCGGACAGATCTGTACGGCGCCGACGCGCGTCCTCGCCCAGCGCGGCATCCACGACCGGCTGGTGGAGAAGCTGGCCGCCTACGCGGCGCGGCTGAAGACCGGCGACCCCGGCGAGCGGGACACGGTCGTCGGGCCGCTGATCTCCGCCGCGCATCGCGACCGCGTCGAGTCGTACGTCGAACTGGGCCGCAAGGAAGGCGCCCGCCTGATCACCGGCGGCGACCGCCCGCCCCTCCCGCGCGGCTTCTACACGGCCCCCGCCCTCCTCACCGACTGCACCCCCGCCATGCGGGTCGTACGGGAGGAGATCTTCGGCCCGGTGGTCGTCGTCCTCCCTTTCGCCGACGAGGAGGAGGCCGTCGCGCTCGCCAACGACACCGATTACGGCCTGCTGGACTACGTGTGGTCCGGCGACGTGGCGCGCGCGTTCCGGGTGGCGGGGCGGCTGCGCGCGGGCGGCGTCGGCGTCAACACGGTCGGCCGCAACATGGAGGCGCCGTTCGGCGGCTTCAAGCGGAGCGGGGTGGGGCGCGACGTCGGCTCGTACGCGCTGCACGCGTACAGCGAGACGCAGGCGGTGGTGTGGCCGGGGTGAGGCCGGGAAGACCGGGGCGAGAAGGGACGGGAAAATTTTGAAACGGGACGAAACGGGCGGGGCTGCGGTTCCCGCAGTCCGGAACTCGACGGTACGACCTTCAAGTTACCGACCGTAACGGGCAGGCTGCCTTGCAAACCGCGACCGCTGAACGCTTCACGCCTCACGAAGCGAGGAAACCGGCGCCGCCCAAGGGTGGATCTTCAGCCCCACGATGCGGAAACAGCAGCCCTTAACGTCCTGTTCATGGTTCAGGCAGACCCCCGGCTCCGGGCCGGAGACACGGTGACGAGGGCAGGCGGCGCGGCCGGCGGCGGCGCCGGCGGGACCCGCGGCAAGGGCCTGAGCGGCAACTCCGTCGGCCTGCTCGGCAGCGCCGTCATCGGCGTCTCGACCGTCGCCCCCGTCTACTGCCTGACCTCGACCCTCGGGCCCACCGTCGGCGAGGTCGGCCTCCAGATGCCGGCCGTCTTCCTCGCGGGCTTCCTGCCGATGCTGCTGGTCGCCTTCGCCTACCGCGAGCTGAACAAGGCCGTCCCCGACTGCGGTACGTCCTTCACCTGGTCGGTGAAGGCCTTCGGCCCCCGTATCGGCTGGATGTGCGGCTGGGGCCTGGTGATCGCCACGATCATCGTCCTCTCCAACCTCGCCGGCGTGGCCACCTCCTTCTTCTGGCTCCTGCTCGGCGAACTCACCGGCAGCGACGCCATCGCCGCGCTGGACGGCAACAAGGCCGTGCACGTCCTGACCTGCCTGGCCTTCATCGCCCTCGCGACGGCCGTCAGCTACCGCGGCATGACCGCCACCAAGGGCGTCCAGTACGCACTGGTGGGTCTGCAACTCGCCGTGCTGGCCGTCTTCGTGGCCCTGGCCTTCGCCAAATCCGGCTCCGGCGACTTCCCCGGCTCCCTCCACTTCTCCCTCGCCTGGCTGAACCCCTTCGCCGTCCAGTCCTTCTCCGCCTTCACCGCGGGCCTGTCCCTGTCGATCTTCATGTTCTGGGGCTGGGACGCCTGCCTGACCGTCAACGAGGAGACCGCCGGAAGTGAGCGCACCCCCGGCCGCGCCGCCCTCCTCGCCATGGTCGTCCTCATCGGCTCGTACCTGCTGACCGCCGTCGCCGCCCAGATGTACTCGGGCGTCGGCGCGAAGGGCCCCGGACTCGGCAACCCCGACACCGCCGACAACGTCTTCGCGGCCCTCGCCCACCCCGTGATGGGCCCGGTCCTCGGCGTGTTCCTCTTCGTCGCGGTCCTCGCCTCCGCCGCCGCCAGCCTCCAGACCACCTTCATCCCGGTGGCCCGCACGGTCCTGGCGATGAGCGCCTACGAGGCCCTGCCGCCGTCCTTCGCCCGCGTCCACCCGCGCTTCCGCTCACCGGCCCGCGCCACCGTCGCGGCGGGCGTCGCCACCGGTGTCTTCTACGCCGGGATGACCTTCCTCTCCCAGCACGTCCTCGTCGACACCATCTACGCCCTCGGCCTGATGATCTGCTTCTACTACGCGATCACGGCCTTCGCCTGCGCCTGGTACTTCCGCCGCGAACTCCGCCGCTCCGCCCGCGACCTGCTCTTCAAGGGCGTCTTCCCGGCCGCCGGCGGCGTGCTCCTGTCCGCCGTCTTCTTCAAGACCCTCATCGACATGTGGAACCCGGCCTACGGCTCCGGCAGCTCCGTCCTCGGCGTCGGCTCGGTCTTCGTCATCGGCGTCGGCCTGCTGCTGCTCGGCTTCGTCCTCATGCTCGTGATGCGGCGGCGGAGCCCGGCCTTCTTCCGGGGCGAGGTGCTGGGGCGCGGGACGCCGGCGCTGGTGGTGGAGGAGTAGGGGGCGTACGAGGCGTCGCGCCTCCTGCCGCTCGTACGGATTGCTAGCATCCTAGCCAGCTAGGATGCTAGCCTCTCCTCGTGGGAGATGAGGAAGTCAAGCAGTTCAACGTCTACCTGCCGGTCTCGCTGATCAAGCAGGTCAAGTACCACGCCCTCGACACGGGCAGCTCCTTGTCCGCCCTGGTGGCGGACGCGCTGCGCGCCTATCTGGACGAGCACGGCGAGCGGAACCGCGATGCGAGGGGAAAGGGGAACCGAGATGGTGACTGAGGGAGTCGAAGCCGTCTTCCTGGAGACGCACAACTGGGGAAAGACCGCGAGGTTCTTCCAGTCCCTGGGCTATGAGCTGGAATTCGACACCGGCCACAACTCCGGACAACTGCGCAACGGCGACGGGCCGTACGTCTTCATCGCCGAGGTGCCCGAGGACCGCGAGCCCGGGACGAGGGTCGTCCTGAAGGTGCCGGACGAGGACGCGTTCCGCCCCGGCCCGGACGTCGAGCTGGTCACGCCCTTCGAGGACACCCACTTCGGGACCAGGATGGCGACCGTGCGCGACCCCGACGGACGACTGTGGAGCCTCCAGGCTCCCGCCAAGGGCTGACCGGCCGAAGGAGGCGTCACCATGCTGAACGAGGTCACCGAAGCGCCCGACAACACCGCGGTGCGCTGCGCGCTGTGGCGGGCGATGCACGTACGGGTCGACGCGCCTCCCCACGTACTGGAGGACGAGGTCGGCCTGCGCCTGGTGGATCCCGGCCCCGACTGGCCGAAGCGCCCGGACATGGACCCCGAGGCCACCCGCGCGTTCCGGGCGGCGATGGTGGCCCGCGCCCGGTTCGCGGAGGACCTGGTCGCCGAGCAGGCCGGGCAGGGCGTCACCCAGTACGTCATCCTGGGCGCCGGCCTGGACACGTTCGCCCAGCGCAGGCCCGAACTCGCCGCCCGCTTGCGCGTGTTCGAGATCGACCAACCCGCCACCCAGTCCTTCAAGCGCCGGCGCCTGACCCGACTCGGCTACGGCGTCCCCGAAGGGCTGCGCCTGGTGCCGGTCGACTTCGAGGCGGGCGAGTCGTGGTGGGAGCGGCTGGCCGCGGCCGGATTCGAACCGGACCGCCCGGCGGTCATCGTCTCCACCGGCGTCAGCATGTACCTCACGGAGGACGCGATCGCGGCCACACTGCGCCGGATCGCCGCCCTCGCACCGGGATCGACCCTCGCCATGTCCTTCCTGCTGCCGTCCGACCTGGTCGCCGAGGCGGACCGCCCCGGCCTCCGCACGAGCCAGGAAGGGGCACGCGCCTCCGGCACACCGTTCGTCAGCTTCTTCTCCCCACAGGACATGCTGACCCTGGCCCGGGAAGCCGGCCTCGAAAATGCCCGCCACGTACCTGGGTCCGTACTCGCCGAGCGCTACTTCGCCGACCGCACGGACGGCCTCCGTCCGTCCAGCGGTGAGGACTTCCTGATGGCCACGGTCTGACCCGATGGCGGTCGGCCTCTGGAAGTTCCGCTGTCCGAGGGCAGCACCCCTCATCTCCACACGTCACCGCCGGCCGACGGGGACCCGGCCCGGTGCTCAAGCGGCCCTCCGCTCCCGCACCGCGTGCCGGACCTCCTCCTCGACCAGGTCGAGATTGATCTCCCCCGCCGCGCGTACGCCCATGGCGGCGGCCCCGCTGACCGTGACCACCGGATCGGCGACGTTGCCCGCCGCCCACACCCCGGGAACGCTCGTCGCCCCACCGGGCCGGACGGCGACGTGACTCCCCAGCACGACCCCGTCCCCCACGACCGTCTCCGCCACCCCCAGCCCCAGGCTGTCCACCACTTTGGCCCGTACGTCGAAACGGGACGCGACGACCAGCGCCTCGCACGGCACCACCGCCCCACCGGCCAGCTCGACCCCCGAGATCCGGCCGCCCCCGGCCTCCGCCCGGCCGCTGACCTCCAGCCCCGTTACCTCACCGTCCACCACGGCAACACCCCGCGCGGCCAGTTGCTCGTACTCCTCCTCGGACGGCTCCGGCCCCGTGTGCAGAAAGAGGCGCACGTCGTCGCTCCACTGCCGCCACAACAGCGCCTGCCGCACGGCCATCGGCCCGGTGGACAGCACCCCGATCGCCTGGTCGCGCACTTCGTAACCGTGGCAGTACGGGCAGTGCAGTACGTCCCGCCCCCACCGCTCGGCGAGCCCGGGAATGCCGGGCAACTCGTCAGCCGTCCCGGAGGCAAGAAGCAGCCGCCGAGCCCCTACGGACGTCCCATCGCCGAGCGTGACTAGAAACCACCCCTCCCCGTCCGCCTCGGCCGCCACCACCTCGTCCGCCACGACCTCGCCGCCGTACCGCAGCACCTCGGCGCGCCCCTCGGCCAGCAACTCGCCGGGCGGTACCCCGTCCCGCGTCAGGTAATTGTGCGAAGCCGCCGCCGGCGCGTTACGCGGCCGCCCGGCATCCACCACCAACACGGACCGCCGCGCCCGCCCCAGCATCAACGCGCCGGACAGTCCTGCCGCGCCACCACCGATCACGACGACGTCGTAGGCGCGGTCGTTCTCACCGGCCGGCTCGGCGCTCTGCTTCCCCTTCACGATCATTCGCGCTACCTCCTCCGTAGGAGGACGAGAGTGCGCCTGCGCTGTCAGGTCGGCAAGCTTCCTTGCCGAAGCGGCAAAGAGGCCCGATCGCTCGGCTCATTCGGCCCCGAACGCGTACACACGGCCGTACAGGCGGAGCGCCCTGGTGGCCAGGCGGCCGCGACCTCGTGTCAGTCCCGCCCCAGAAAAATCGGATTCGTCATGGCCGCCATCGGGCCCGGCACCCCCGCCGTGGTCGCCGCACGGCGGACCTCCGCCCGTACGTACGTGGCGTTGGCCGGGGTCGTGTGCCAGGTGATCGTGCCGGACGCGGGGAGGGGTGTGGTGAAGAGCTGGCCCTGGTCGGTGAGGAGGCGGGCTGTGCTGCCGGGGGGTGCTCCGGTCACGTGGAGGCGGACGGTGACCTGGGCGCTGTCGTGTACGGGGAGACGGCCGCCGATCGTGGCGTGTTCGGCCTTGGGGCCGGTGGCGGTGAAGGTGAGGGTGAGGGCGGAGGATTCGGCCAGGTAGGCGCGGCCCGCGCGGATGCCGAAGAGGATCGCTTCACGGGAGAGGTCGTCGGCCAGGACGACGGTCTGGGGGAGGCCGACGACATCCGGGTCGCGGTGGGCGTCGCTGTGGCCGACGGCGGGGAGGAAGCGGCCCCGGCCGCGCGTGTGCGCTGCGAGGGCGTTGTCCCATTCGGCGATGGCCACCTCGTCGTCCAGGGTGAAGGGGCCGTTCCAGACCTCGACCGCGTCCGCCTCCTCGTAGCCGAACTTCCAGTTGCAGCCGATGCAGGTGGCGTGCGGGTGGGCCGGGACGACCAGGCCGCCCGCGCGGCGGATGCGGCGGGCGAAGCGGGGGAAGGCGTCGTCGCGGGCGCGGTAGCGCCAGTCGATGAAGACGCCGGGGTCGGTGCCCAACGCCACCACGTGGCCGTTGCGGGTGGTGACCTCCTCGCCGGTGAGGATGAGCAGGTCGTCACCCCAGAGGCCTTCCCACGCCCGGTGCGAGGCGGTGGTGTTGTGCTCGGTGGTGGTGATGAAGTCCAGGCCGGCGGCGCGGGCGAGGGCGGCGATCCGGGCGGGGGTGCGCTTGCCGTCGGAGTAGACGGAATGGAGGTGGCTGTCGCCCCGGTACCAGGAACGGCCTCGGCCCTTGGCGCGTTGGGGTGGGTAGGCAGGGGCGGGCGGGTTCGACGGTGTGCCGTAGTGGAGGGTGATGGTTACTTCGTAGGCGAGGCCCTGAGGGGCGACGGTGTACGGGCCCAGGACGATGTGCCAGGTGCCGGGGTTGACGGGGCCGGGGAGATAGCCGGGCGTGGCGTCGTCCGCGCGGAGGAAGAACTCCGTGCGGGCGCCGCCCGACCAGCCGCGGAAGCCGCGCCCGCCCAGGTCCGTACCGCGTTCGTCGAAGATGCCGATGTCGCAGGCGTTGCCCGCGGTGCCGGGTGGGGTGGTGGGGCGGTCGTAGGTGTAGGAGACGGCGATCTCGCGTACGCCGGGCGGGACTTCCACGGGGAGGTAGACATAGTCGGGGGCGCCGGTGGGGAGGCGGCCGGTGATCTTGCGGGTTTCCTCGCCGGTGCGGGCGCCGGTCCGGTCGCCGCCCTGGGCGGGCCCGCCGGTGTCGTCGGCTGCGGCGAAGTCCACACCGTTCAACGTAAGGGCCGTGGCGGCTCCCGTCACCAGGAGCGTGCGGCGTCCGAGCGGGCCGCTGGTTCTGTCGTGGTCGCACATGGGGCAGCACTCCCGGGGAGACGTGGCGGAACCGGCGTACGGAGACGTTCGTGAGGCTCCGCAGACCTTCGCAGGCCTTCGGGCGCCTTCGTAGACCCTCGTATTGAGGCGTGAACGGGTGGACAAGGGAAGGGGGCGGGACGGAGACGTACTCGTGTGGCCCGCGAATGCCGTGGGCGCCTCATGGACGCTGCCCCGCCCCGCCGGTAGGAAAGGGGCACTGCCGAACGCGGAGGTACGTCCAGCATGCGGATCTCGACCACCATCTTCCTGACCGACGAGACGATCCGGCCGGACCGGCTGGCCCGGGAACTGGAGCAGCGCGGTTTCGCCGGGCTCTACCTTCCCGAGCACACGCACATTCCGGCCACCCGCGACACGCCCGCGCCCATGGGCGAGCCGCTGCCCCGGGAATACGGGCGCACCCTCGACCCGTTCGTGGCGCTGGGTCAGGCCGCCGCCGTGACCGAACGGCTGGCGGTCGCCACCGGCATCACCCTCGTCGCCCAGCACGACCCGATCACCCTGGCCAAGCAGGTCGCCACGCTGGACTTCCTCTCCGGCGGGCGCTTCACGCTCGGCGTCGGCTACGGCTGGAACGTGGAGGAGGCGGCCGACCACGGGGTCGAGTGGTCGACGCGGCGCGCGCTGGTCCGGGACCGGATGCGGGTGATGCGCGCCCTGTGGGCGGACGAGCCGACCGCGTACGAGGGCCGGTTCGCGTCCGTACGGGCCAGCCTGGCGCACCCGAAGCCGGTCAAGGGCGCGCCGCGCACGCTGCTCGGCGGCGCGGCCGGGCCCCGCCTCTTCGCGAGCGTGGCGGAGTTCGCGGACGGCTGGCTGCCGATCGGCGGCGGGGGCCTGGGCGAGGCGCTGCCGGAGCTGCGGCGGGCGTGGGCGGAGGCGGGCCGGGACGGCGAGCCGGTGGTGGTGCCGTATTCGGTGCAGCCGTCGGCCGGGAAGCTGGCGCGGCTGCGGGACCTGGGGCTGGAAGAGGTCGTCGTGGGGCTGCCGGCGGCGGGGGAGGCGGAGGTGCTGCGGGCATTGGACGAGTTCGCGCAGTATCTGTGAGGTGCGGGCGCCGAGTCTGTGAGGTGCGGGCGACGGCTCCCGTCCGGCCGCACCGCCCCTCCCCGCCTGCCCGCCCCGACCCCGGAGGGAACCTCCGTCTCACGTGATCAGTGGCACACCGACCCGGGGGGATCGGTCGGCGGCACCGTCGGTGGTCGCTCGTATGCTCGTTGGATGACTAGCAGCGCGCAGGTACCCGGGCAGGGGACGGACCCGGTGGCAGTCCCCGCCGACATCGCTCCTCCCGTCACCGCCCCCACCGCCAACGCCATGCGCCGCGCCCTCAAGCGCGCCCGCGACGGCGTCGCGCTCGACGTCGGCGAGGCCGCGGTGCTGCTCCAGGCGCGCGGCGACGACCTGCGGGACCTGTGCGCGTCCGCGGCCCGGGTGCGCGACGCCGGGCTGGCGGCCGCCGGGCGGCCCGGTGTCATCACGTACTCCAAAAGCGTGTTCATCCCGCTCACCCGACTCTGCCGGGACAAGTGCCACTACTGCACGTTCGTCACCGTGCCCGGCAAGCTGCGCCGCGCCGGCCACGGCATGTTCATGTCGCCGGACGAGGTGCTGGACATCGCCCGCCGCGGCGCCGAACTGGGCTGCAAGGAAGCGCTGATCACGCTCGGCGACAAGCCCGAGGAGCGCTGGCCCGAGGCGCGCGAGTGGCTGGAGGCCGAGGGGTACGACTCCACGATCGCGTACGTACGCTCCATCGCCATCCGCATCCTGGAGGAGACGGGGCTGCTGCCCCACCTCAACCCCGGCGTGCTGTCCTGGACGGACTTCCAGACGCTCAAGCCGGTCGCCCCGTCCATGGGCATGATGCTGGAGACCACCGCCGAGCGCCTGTGGAGCGAGCCCGGCGGCCCGCACCACGGCTCCCCGGACAAGGAACCGGCCGTACGGCTGCGCGTCCTGGAGGACGCCGGGCGCTCCAACGTGCCCTTCACGAGTGGCCTGCTCATCGGCATCGGCGAGACGTACGAGGAGCGTGCCGAGTCGCTGTTCGCGCTGCGCAAGGTGCAGCGCGCGTACCACGGCATCCAGGAAGTCATCGTCCAGAACTTCCGCGCCAAGCCGGACACGGCCATGCGCGGCATGCCGGACGCCGAGCTGGAGGACCTGGCCGCCACCGTCGCCGTCGCCCGGCACATCCTGGGCCCGGCCGGCTGCATCCAGGCGCCGCCCAACCTGGTCGACTCCGAGTACGCGCTGCTCATCGACGCGGGCATCGACGACTGGGGCGGCGTCTCCCCGGTGACGCCCGACCACGTCAACCCCGAGCGGCCGTGGCCCCGGATCGAGGAGCTGGCCGAGAAGTCCGCCGCCGCGGGCTTCGAGCTGCGCGAGCGGCTGGCCGTCTACCCGGAGTACGTACAGCGCGGCGAGCCCTGGCTCGACCCGCGCCTGCTGCCGCACGTCCGCGCCCTGGCCGACCCGGAGACCGGGCTCGCCCTCCCGGACGCGAAGGTCGAGGGCCGCCCCTGGCAGGAGCCCGACGAGGGCTTCTCGATGAGTTCCACCGGCCGTACGGACCTGCACCGCACCATCGACACCGACGGCCGCACGGCCGACCGGCGCGACGACTTCGACGAGGTGTACGGCGACTGGGACGCGCTGCGCGAGGCCGCCGCGCCCGGCATGGCGCCCGAGCGCATCGACACGGACGTGCGCGCCGCCCTGGCGCAGGCCGCCGACGACCCCACCAAGCTCACCGACGACCAGGCGCTCGCCCTGCTGCACGCCGACGGCCCGGCGCTCGACGCGCTCTGCGGCATCGCGGACGACCTGCGCCGCGCCACGGTCGGCGACGACGTCACGTACATCGTCACCCGCAACATCAACTTCACCAACGTCTGCTACACCGGCTGCCGCTTCTGCGCCTTCGCCCAGCGCCGTACGGACGCCGACGCCTACACCCTGTCCCTCTCCCAGGTCGCCGACCGCGCCCAGCAGGCGTGGGACGTGGGCGCGGTCGAGGTCTGCATGCAGGGCGGCATCCACCCCGACCTGCCCGGCACCGCGTACTTCGACATCGCGCGCGCCGTCAAGGAACGCGTCCCCGGCATGCACGTCCACGCCTTCTCGCCCATGGAGGTCGTCAACGGCGCCACGCGCACCGGCCTGTCGATCCGCGAATGGCTCAGCGAGGCCAAGGCCGCGGGCCTGGACACCATCCCCGGCACCGCCGCCGAGATCCTCGACGACGAGGTCCGCTGGGTGCTGACCAAGGGCAAGCTGCCCACCGCCACCTGGGTCGAGGTCATCAAGACCGCCCATGAGCTGGGCATCCGCTCGTCCTCGACGATGATGTACGGCCATGTCGACCAGCCCCGGCACTGGCTCGGCCACCTGCGGCTGCTCGCCGGGATCCAGCAGGAGACCGGCGGGTTCACGGAGTTCGTGACGCTGCCGTTCATCCACACCAACGCGCCCGTCTACCTGGCCGGCATCGCCCGCCCCGGCCCCACCACCCGGGACAACCGCGCCGTGACGGCCATGGCCCGCGTCCTGCTGCACCCGCACATCCCCAACATCCAGACGAGCTGGGTCAAGCTGGGCACGGAGGGCGCCGCCGAGATGCTCCGCTCCGGCGCCAACGACCTCGGCGGCACCCTGATGGAGGAGACCATCTCCCGTATGGCGGGCTCCAGTTACGGGTCCTACCGCTCCATCCAGGACCTGGTCGCCATCGCGGACGCGGCGGGCCGCCCCTCGCGGGCCCGCACGACCACGTACGGACCGGTGGCGGCGGAGCGGGAGGCGGCGGCGCTGGCCTCGGACGGGCATCTGCCGGAGTTGCTGCCGGTGGTGGAGTAACGGGGGGGGCCGGGCGTCACCGTCTCCGGCTACGGTTGCGCCCGGAGGCCCGCCGGGGGAGCGCGGGCCCGGGAGGTGAGCGGTGGACCGCAGGCGGCTCTCGCGCCAGGAGCTGATCCGCGCCCGGCGCGGCGACGGGTTCGTCGGCCGCGACGGCGAACTGGCCGCGTTCCGGGCCGACCTCGCCCGTGACCCCGCCGACCCGGACTTCCGGTTCCTCCATCACCTGCACGGCCAGGGAGGCGTCGGAAAGACCTCCCTGGCGCAGCGGTTCGAGCAGATGGCACGCGAGCTGGGCGCGCTGACCGTGTACGTCGACGAGTCGGTGCACGGTGTTCCGGAGACGATGGCCGAGATCAGCGCCCGGCTGGGCCGCCAGGGCAGCCCGCTGAAGTCCTTCGACAAGCTGCTGGCCACCTACCGGGAGCGGCGGCACGAGGCGGAGGCGGCGCTCGCCGGGCCGGACGAACCGGGCGGCGAGGCACCGCCGTCGCCCGGCAGCATGGTCATCGCCAGGGCGGGTGTGGCGGGCATGGGCCTGATCCCGGGCGTCGGGCCCCTCGCCGGCGCGGTGGACACCACGCAACTGGCCCGGGGCGCCGACCGGCTGCGCAGCCGCATCGGCGCGCGGCTGCGCAATCACGACGAGGTGCAGCTGGTGCTGTCCCCGGTCGAGGTCCTGACCCCCGTCTTCGTACGGGAGCTGGGCGACGCCGCCGACGCCGTGCCCGTACTGGCGCTGTTCTTCGACACGTACGAGGCGACCGGCCCGCTCCTGGACACCTGGCTGCGCGACCTCCTCTTCAGCGACCGCTACGGACCGCTGGCGCAGAACGTCATGGTCATCCTGTCCGGCCGGGATCCGCTGGACCGGCGCTGCTGGGCCGACCACCTGGAACACGTCACGGACGTACCGCTGGACACCTTCACGGAGGCCGAGGCCCGGCGGTATCTCGCGGCCCGGGACGTGACCGACGCGGACACGGTCGAGGCCATTCTGCGGCTCTCCGGTGGCCTGCCGGTGCTCGTCTCCACCCTCGCCGGAAGCAGGCCGGGCGCGGCGGACGCCGTCGACGACCCCAGTGACACCGCCGTCGAACGCTTCCTGAAGTGGGAAACCGATCCGGTACGCAGAGAAGCTGCGCTGGCCGCCGCCCTGCCGCGCCACCTGGACGAGGACGTGTACCGGGAGGCGGTGGACGCGGAGGCCGCCGACCACTTCGGCTGGCTGTGCACGCTGCCGTTCGTGTCCGAGCGCGGGGGCCGGTGGCGGTACCACGAGGTGGTGCGTACGGCGATGCTGCGGCTCCAGCGGCGCAGGTCGCCGCGCGCCTGGACGGAGCGGCACGGGCGGCTGGCGGAGGCGGCGCGGCGGGGGCGGGAGGAGCGCGGGAGCGGCAGGAGCCCGGCCGGGTGCCGGTGGGACGAGCGCTGGCGCGAGCTGCGGCTGAGGGAGATCTACCACGCGCTGTGCGCCGACCCGAGGGCGTGCCTGGCCGAGGCGCTGTCCGAGGTGACGGCCATGGCCCGCTACGAGCCCACCGCCGTACGCCTGGTCGCCGAGACCGTCCGGCAGGCGGGCGAGGACGGCGACGAGCCCGAGGTCCGGGACTGGGGCACCCGGCTGACGGCTGCCCTCGACGGGCCGGACGGCCTGGCGGGGGCCCTGACGGCGTTGCTCGCCGGGCCCGGCCTCGACGCGGCGGGGCAGGCGGAGATCCACCGGGTCCGCGGCCGTGAACACCGCAAGGCGGAGCGCTGGCAGCAGTCGTTCGCCGACTTCGACCGGTCCCTGGAGCTGGTACCGGACGACGCGGACGCGGTCTTCGGCCGTGGCCTGACCCACCGCTACGCCGGTGACTTCGAGCGGGCGGCCGAGGACTTCGCCCGGGCCCTGGACATCGACCCGGACCAGGCGGCCCCGCTGTTCCAGCTCGGCGAGATCAAACGCATCATGGGCCACCACGAGCAGGCACTGACCGTGTTCGACCGGACGCTGGAACTGTTCCCGCAGCACGGCCCGTCCCACGGCAGCCGCGCCGTCTGCCTGCGCCGTTTGAACCGCTACGAGGAGGCGCTGGCGGGGCTGACACGCGCCATCGAACTGCACCCGGGCTACGCCTGGGCGATGGCCGAGCGCGGTATGACCTACCGCGCCATGGGCCGGTACACGGAGGCGCTGGCGGAGTTCGACCGCGCGCTGGCGACCGACCCGGAGTACGCGTGGGCCGCCGCCACCCGGGGCAGGATCGCCCTCCTCACGGGCCGCCTCGACGAAGCGGTGGCGAACTTCGGCCTGGCGGTGGCCCTCGGGACGGCGAACCCGTGGGTCCCCGCCCGCCGCGCCAAGGCGCACCAGCTGCTGGGGTCGGAGGTCCAGGCGCTGGCCGACTACGACCGAGCCATCGACCCAGACGTACCGGACATTCCCCGGGCCGTCTTCCAGGCCGCGCGCGCCGGGTGCCTGCGCCGGGCGGGACGACCGGACGCGGCACGCGAGGCCGTCGGGGCGGCCTCGGCGCTCGCCCCTGACGAACCGGTGGTCCGGTACGAGTCCGCGCTGCTGGCCACCGCGGCGAGCGGGGTACGGGCAGCCGCGCCCGTCTGGGAGGCACTGGCGCCTTTCTGGGAGGCGCCACGGAACGCGGAAGTCCGGCCGCCGTACGACGACGACCTGACGGGCCCGGCCGCCATCGCGATCGTCAGCCGTTGCGCCCTCTCCGACTGGGCGGGCGCGCGGACCTCGCTCGCCGGCCTGCTCGGCGACGGCACCCCCTGGGAGCGGATGGCCGAGGCGGAGTTCGGGCTGCGCGACCTCGCGGCGCTGTGGCCGGACCGCGACGCCACGACCACCGGCCGGTTGGCGGCGGTCCGCCGCGCACTCCTGCACCGGATGGCCGAAGCCGCGCCCACCTCAGCCTGACCGGCCGCCCCCCGGCACCCCTCACCCGTCCCCCGATTCCGCCTCCGCCTCGTGCTGGAGGATGCACTGCTGCCACTGCGCCAGCGCCTCCGCCCGGTCGCCGCCGGTGTCCTCGGCGGCCGAGATCAGCGCGTCGGCGGCCATCGCGGCGAGCCGGACGGTGATCTGGCACACGTCGCGCTGGGAGAGCGGACGGAGCAGTTCCACGGCGCCGTCGCTGTCACCGGCCAGGGCACAGGCGACGACGGCCATGGCGGTGCGGTCCCATTCGAACTCGGGCATGGAGGGAGCATGCCCACCGGGCGCCGGTCGCATGACCTCGGTACGCAGGGGGCACGTCTGTGCTGATCGGGACCGTATCGATCAAAAAGCCTCGGCCAGGGTGACTGATCGCATAACGCTCCTCGCCCAGTTTTGGCCTTTCTTGGTCGATTACAGTGCTGCGGCAGGGGGAGCGTAAGGACCCCGTAAAGGAATGGGCGGCTACGGGGAGGGAACGAACGTGAGCGCAGCGGCAGGCGGCGCGGCCATCTGGGGCCGCGCCGAACAGCAGGACTTCCGCAGCCGGGTGCGGGGCTGCCTGCTGGGCGGGGCGATCGGCGACGCGCTCGGCGCGGGCATCGAGTTCGACTCGCTGGACGCGATCCGCGAGGCGCACGGCCAGGAGGGCGTCACCGATTACGTACCCGCCTTCGGGCGGCGCGGCACCGTCACCGACGACACCCAGATGACGCTGTTCACCGTCGACGGCCTGATCCGCGCCCAGGTACGCCGCGACACCGGCGCCTGGCACCCGCCCACCGACGTGCACCGCGCGTACCTGCGCTGGGCCGCCACCCAGCGCGACTGGGGCCCCGACGAGCGCAAGAAGGACGACGGGTGGCTGGCGCGCGAGGAGTGGCTGTACGCGCAGCGGGCGCCCGGCCGGGCCTGCCTGTCCGGCCTCGGCGACGACACGATGGGGACGCTGGAACAGCCCAAGAATCCCGGCTCCAAGGGCTGCGGCGCGGTGATGCGGTCGGCGCCGTTCGGGCTGCTGGTCGGCTGGGAGCCGCAGCTGGTCTTCCAGCTGGCCGTCGAGTGCGCGGCCCAGACGCACGGGCACCCGACCGGCTACCTCGCGGCCGGCGCGTTCGCCGTGATCACCCACTCCCTGGCCCGGGGCGAGGACCTGGACGGCGCCGTGCAGAAGTCCCTCGCCCACCTGGCCGCCCGGCCCGGCCACGAGGAGACCACCGAGGCCTTGCAGCAGGCGCTCGGCGCCGTACGGCAGGGGATGCCCACGGCCGCGCGCGTGGAGTCGCTGGGCGAGGGCTGGACCGCCGAAGAAGCCCTGGCCATCGGCGTGTACTGCGCACTGGTCGCCGAGGACGTCCGCCACGGGCTCCTGCTGGCGGTCAACCACAGCGGCGACAGCGACTCCACCGGCGCCGTCTGCGGCAACCTCCTGGGCACCCTGCACGGCGAGACGGCACTCCCGCCACTGTGGCTGGCCGAGCTGGAGGGCCGCGCCACGATCCTCCAACTCGCCGACGACTTCGCCATGGAGATGACACAGGGCCCGGCACTGCACGGCCCGGGGAACTCGGCGCCGGGGTGGCTGGAGCGGTACCCGCGGGCCTAGGGGCGTCCCGCCTCGCGCCCCGCCCCACCCCAATGCCCCGCTTTGCCCCGCCCTTGGTCGACAAACCGGCCCCGCGCATGCGAGAACAGCCCAGGGGGCCGCGGGCGTTCCGCGGCGAAGGCGTACGAGGGGGAGAGTCACCATGGGCCGCTACCTGCTGCGCAGGCTGGCCAGTTACCTGGTCCTGGTGGCCGTGGCGGCGTCCCTGACGTACTTCCTCGCGGGCCTGAGCCTCAACCCCCGGGCCCGGTTCGAGGGCCGTAACCCGCCGCTGCCCGAAGCCGCCGTCACCCGCACCCTCGACGACTACAACCTCAACCCGGACACCCCGGTCGTGATCCGCTTCGCACGCTGGGCCGCTGATGTCGCGCACGGCGACCTCGGCCGTACCGTCGACGGCGACTCCGTCAACGACGACTTCGGCCGCCGGGTCGGCGTCAGCGCCCGGCTGCTGCTCCTGGCCACCCTCGTCGGCTCGGCCCTCGGCGTGGCGGTCGGCGCGTACGGCGCGATCCGCCAGTACCGGCTGTTCGACCGGTTCTCCACCCTGGCCTCGTTCTTCGTGCTGGCCATGCCGGTGTTCGTGATCGGCGTGGCGCTGAAGATCGGGGCCACCGCCCTCAACGACGGTACGCAGACGATCAAGGTGCTCGGCGAGTACGACGCGCAGTACGCCGGCCGGTGGGACCCCGCCGCCCTGCTCAACCGCGCCCAGCACATGCTGCTCCCCGCGCTGACCCTGATCATCGTGCAGGTCGCCCTCTACAGCCGCTACCAGCGCAGCACCATGCTGGACGTGCTCGGCGCCGACTTCCTGCGCACCGCCCGCGCCAAGGGCCTGCGCCGCCGCACCGCGCTGGTACGGCACGGGCTGCGCACCGCCGTCCTGCCGGTCGTACCGCTGCTGGTCTACAACATCGTGCTGCTCTTCGCCGGTGCCACCTTCGTGGAGAAGACCTTCGGCTGGCACGGCATGGGCGAGCTGCTCGTCGACTCGGTCACCGGGCAGGATGTCAACTCGGTCGCGGCGGTCGGCCTGTTCACCGCCGCCCTGGTGGTGGTCGCGGGCCTGCTCGCGGACCTGTTGTACGCGGCGCTGGACCCCCGCGTACGGGTACGGTGACGCGTCCCGTGACCGCCCGCGCCCGTACATCGCCGGTCAGCCAGAGGTCCCCCGCCCGTACGTCACCGCTCAGGCGGACGTCCCGCCCCCGCCTCACCGCCCGCCGCTTCGCCCGCAACCGGCCCGCGCTCCTCGGCCTCGCGCTGCTCGTCCTGCTCTTCCTGGCCGCGTACGCCGGCCCGCTGCTGACCCGGTGGGACCACCGCACCCACGACTTCCTGAACCTGCTGTCCGGGCCGTCCGCCGAGCACTGGTTCGGCACCACGCAAAGCGGCCTGGACCTGTACGCGCTCACCCTGCGCGGGCTCCAGAAGTCTCTGGTCATCGGCCTTCTGGTGGGGGTGATCTCCACCTTCCTGTCGGCCGTGGTGGGCGCTTTCGCCGGGTACTTCGGCGGCTGGACCGACCGCGTCCTGATGGGCGCCGTCGATCTGCTGCTGGTGATGCCCGCGTTCCTGTTCGTCGCCGTCCTGTCGCCTCTGGTACGGGGGGCGGGCTGGCCGGTCTTCGTCGTGCTGCTGGCCGCGTTCAGCTGGATGATCACCGGTCGGGTGGTGCGCAGCGTGACCCTCACGCTCAAGGAACGGGAGTACGTCAAGGCCGCGAAGTACCTGGGGGTACCGGCACCGGTGATCGTCTTCCGGCACATCCTGCCCCACATGGCTTCACTTCTGATCATCGAGGCGGTCATCCAGGCCGGGGCCGCGGTCATCGGGGAGAGCGGGCTGTCGTACTTCGGCTTCGGGGTGCAGCCCCCGGACGTGTCCCTGGGCACGGTCATCGCGGACAACACCAACATGGCGGCGAGTTACCCGTGGCTGTTCTTCTTCCCCGCCGGGTGCCTGGTGCTCATCGGGGTCTCGCTCGCCCTCGTCGGCGACGGGCTGCGGGACGCGCTGGACCCTGACGCGGCGGGGGCGCAGGCGCGCGTCAAGAGGCGGGGGAAGCGCGGGTACGGCGCTGTCGCGGAAGGCCGCCGGCGGTGACCGGGCAGCGCGCCTCCGCGCCGGGAACGCAGGCCCCCGGCCCCGTACTCCAGGTGACCGACCTGCACGTCACCTTCCCCGGGGAGACCGGTCCGGTGCACGCCGTACGCGGCCTGAGCCATGCCGTACGGGCGGGCGAAGTCCTCGGCATCGTCGGCGAGTCGGGCGCCGGGAAGTCCGCCGCCGCGCAGGCCGTACTCGGGCTGCTGCCGGACGGCGCGGAGGTACGGGGCTCCGTCCGGCTGGACGGCCGGGAACTGCTCGGCCTCGACGACGCCGCCCTCTCCCGGATCCGCGGCAAGGGCATCGGCATGGTCTTCCAGGACCCGCTGTCCGCCCTCACGCCCGTCTACAGCGTCGGCAGCCAGCTCGTGGAGGCGCTGCGCGTCCACCAGGACCTGAGCCGCAAGGCCGCCCGTGCGCGCGCCGTCGAGCTGCTGGGCCTGGTCGGCATCCCGGACCCGCACCGGCGCGCGGACGCCTTCCCGCACGAGTTCTCCGGCGGGATGCGGCAGCGCGCGGTGATCGCCATGGCCATCGCCAACGACCCGCGGGTCATCGTCGCCGACGAGCCGACCACCGCCCTGGACGTCACCGTCCAGGCGCAGATCCTCGACGTACTGAAGACCGCCCGGGAGGTGACCGGCGCCGCGATCGTCCTGATCACGCACGATCTGGGGGTGGTCGCGGGCTTCGCGGACCGGGTGCAGGTGATGTACGCGGGGCGGCCGGTGGAGTACGGGACGGTCGACGACATCTACTACCGGCCCCGGATGCCGTACACGATCGGCCTGTTGGGTGCCACGCCACGGCTGGACGCCCCCGCCGGCGTGCCCCTGGTGCCCATCCACGGCAGTCCGCCGTCCCTGTCCTCCCTGCCACGCGGCTGCCCCTTCGCACCTCGCTGCCCCGTCGCCGTGGACCGCTGCCGGGAAGAGGAACCCGCACCGGCGTGGGGGACGGAGCCTGTGCCGGCGTGGGGTACGGAGCACGTGCCGGGGAGGGGTATGGGGGCCGTGCCGGGGCGGGGTATGGGGGCCGTGCCGGATCGGGGCACGGAGTCTGTGCCGGATCGGGGCACGGACGCCGGGCACGCCGTTGCCTGCCATCGGGGCGATGAGATCGCTGAGGGGAGCTTGCCGCGGGGGGAGATCTTTGGTGTGGGGCGGGGGGTGCGTACGGGCGGCCCGGAACCGGTGCGTACGGGCCCGGGGCCCACCGCCACCGCCACCACGCACGCCCCCGCCCCCATCCCCGCAAACCGGGCCTCTACCAGGCCGAATCGAACGGACTCGGCCCCCCAGCAGGGGGTTACCCAGGGGCGGCAAGCCCGAACCCCCGCCCCACCGCCCGCCACACCCGCCCCCACCCCCACTTCAGCAAGCTCCGCTCCACCCGCCCCCACCCTCCTCCAAGTAACCAACCTCACCAAGCACTTCCACCTCACCCGCGGCACCTTCCTCAAGCGCACCACCGGCACCGTCCGGGCCGTCGACGGTATCGATTTCGCCATACGGGAAGGGGAGACGCTCGCCCTCGTCGGTGAGTCCGGCTGCGGGAAGACGACCACCCTGCTGGAGATCATGGAGCTGGCGGCCGGGCAGGCGGGTACCGTCCGGCTCTTCGGCCGGGACGTGCGGGAACTCGACCGGGCCGGGCGCAAGAGGCTGCGCCGAGACCTCCAGATCGTCTTCCAGGACCCGGCCGCCGCCCTGGATCCGCGCATGCCGGTCGGTGACATCCTCGCCGAGCCGCTGCGCACCCACCGCGTCCCCAAGGACCGGATCGCAGCGCGCGTCCCCGAACTGCTGGGACTGGTCGGCCTGGCGGCCGACGACGCCGGGCGCTACCCCCGGGAGTTCAGCGGCGGCCAGCGCCAGCGCATCGCCATCGCCCGCGCCCTGGCCCTGGAGCCGCGGCTGCTGGTGCTGGACGAGCCGGTCTCCGCGCTGGACGTGTCGGTCCAGGCCGGTGTGCTCAACCTGCTGGACGAGCTGAAGGCCCGGCTGCGCCTGAGCTACCTGCTCGTCGCCCACGACCTGTCCGTCGTACGGCACAGCGCCGACCGGATCGCGGTGATGTACCTGGGCCGCATCGTGGAATCCGGCGACACCGCGGAGGTCTTCGCCGCGCCGTCCCACCCGTACACACGGGCGCTGCTCTCCGCCGTACCACTGCCCGACCCGCGCAAAGAGCGGACCCGCGCCCGGGTCCTGCTGCGCGGCGACCTGCCGAGCCCGGCGGACGTGCCGTCCGGCTGCCGCTTCCGCGGCCGCTGCCCGCTGTACGCGACGCTCGGCGCGCCGGAGCAGCGGCGCTGCCGGGAGGACGACCCACCGCTACGGCCAGTGCCGGCCGACCGCGCGCCCTCTCCCCTCCAGGGCTCCCCCTCCCAGGGCGCTCCCCTCCAGGGTTCTCTCCTTCAAGGCTCCCCCCACCAGGACTCCCCCCACCTCTCCGCCTGCCACCACCCCACCAGCCACCACCCCACCAGCCACCACCCCACCCCGCCCGCAGGAGGCTGAAGAACCACTCCCGCGCGGCTCCCTCCCTGTGTTTTCGTCAGTCCAGTCGAGAAAGGGAACGATCTCCGCAATGAAGCTCTCCAGAGTTCCGCTCTCCCTCGTCGCCACCGTCGCGGTGGCGTCGTCAGCGCTGACCGCCTGCGGCGGGTCGGACGACGGGGGCGGTGGCGGCAAGAAGGAAGCGCCGAAGACCACCGCGCTGGACATCAACCGGACCGACCCGGCGCAGCTCAAGCAGGGTGGGACGCTGAACTGGGCGATCGACCAGTTCCCCGTGCAGTTCAACGAGATGGAGGTGGACGGCAACCAGGCCGCCACCAACTCCGTCGTCGAGGCGCTGATGCCCTCCCTGTGGCACTCGACGCCGAACGGCGAGCAGGTCCCGAACAAGGCCTTCCTGCTGGACGCGACCAGCCGTACGGAGGGCGGCAAGCAGATCGTCACCTACCGGCTGAACCCCAAGGCCAAGTGGTCGGACGGCACGCCGATCACCTACCGGGACCTGGAGGCCAACGTACGGGCCATGAGCAGCAAGGACCCGGCGTTCAAGGTCGGCTCCCCGGCCGGGTACGAGGACGTGTCGTCGGTGCGCAAGGGCAAGGACGACCACGAGGCCGTGCTCACCTTCGACAAGCCGTACGCGTCCTGGCGCGCCCTGTTCGGCGCGCCCAACAACACGCCGCTCTACCCGGCGAAGTACATGGCCGACGCCGAGGGCTTCACCACCGGGTACCTCAACAAGATCCCGCTCACCGCAGGGCCGTACAAGCTCGCCGGCATCGACAAGACCGCGCAGACCGTGACCCTGGTGCCCGAGCCCGGCTGGTGGGGCGAGAAGCCCAAGCTCGACAAGATCGTCTTTCGTGCGATGACGACCGAGTCGATGCCCGACGCCTACGCCAACGGGGAGATCGACTACTTCGACCTCAACGCCGGTGTGGCCGCCTTCAAGCAGGCCTCGGCGGTCAAGTCCGGTGAGATACGGGAAGCGGGCGGGCCCAACTACCGGCATCTGACCTTCAACGGCAAGAGCCCGAAGCTGAGCGATCCCAACGTCCGCAAGGCGCTGTTCAAGGCCACCGACCGGGACACCCTCGCGAAGTCCAGCACCAAGGGCCTGAACTGGGAGGCCAAGCCGCTGAACAACCACTTCCTGGTCCCCAACCAGAAGGGCTACCGCGACAACGCCGGTGATCTCGGCACCTACGACCCCAAGGCCGCGGGCCGGCTGCTCGACGAGGCCGGCTGGAAGCTGGACGGCAAGGTCCGCAAGAAGGGCGGTGAGGAGCTGAAGCTGCGCTTCCTGATCCCCACGGGCCAGCCCGCCTCCAAGAACGAGGCCACCATCCTCACCCAGATGTGGGCCCAGGTCGGGGTGCAGCTGGATGTCCGTACGGTGCCGGTCAACGAGTTCTTCGACAAGTACCTGACGCCGGGCGAGTTCGACGTGGCGCCGTACAGCTTCTCCCGTACGCCGTTCTCCGCCACCGGATCGAGCAACATCTACGCCGGCGACGGCGGCAGCAACATCTCCAAGACCGGCAGCGCGAAGCTGGACGACCTGCTGGGCAAGGCCGGACGCACCACCGATCCGGCAGCGGCCCTGGAGGCGGTGAACGAGGCCGACGCGGAGGTGTGGCGGATCGCGGGTGTACTGCCCACGTACCAGCTCCCCGAGATCACCGCGGCGAAGAAGTCCCTGGCCAACCTGGGGGCGCAGGGCATGGCGGACATCACCTACGAGCGGATCGGTTACACGAAGTAGGGGGTTGGGCGGCGGCGTCCGCACGACCGGCGCCGCCGCCGTCCTCACCGTACGCGCCGTCCTCACCGTATGCACCGTCCGTGCCGTCCCCGTCGTCATCGGGGTTGATACGGGCCAGCACCGCGTCCCGCTCCGGCGTGTCCTCCGGCTTGAGGCGGCCGATCAGGACGTACAGCACCAGCGAGGTGGCCACCGGCGCGACGATCTGGATCTGGAGCTGGACGCCGGTCAGCCCGTAGTTGGTGAGCCAGAAGGCGAACAGGCCCGCCGCCCAGGACACCAGCGCCGCGGTCGGCCCCGACCGGCGGAACCGCGGCACCATGCCCAGCAGGAACGGGATCGAGACCGGCCCCACCAGCCCGGCCACCCACTTGATCACGACGGTGATGATGTCCTTGAACGTCGGTGAGTTGACCTGCGTCGCGACGGCCATCGACAGGGCCAGGAAGGCCACGGTGGACAGCCGGGCCGCCAGCAGGCCCGCCCGGTGCGACCAGGTGCGGGCCCGCGCGCCCAGTTTCGGCAGCGCGGGCGCGATGTCCCGGGTGAAGACGGCAGAGATGGCGTTGGCGTCCGAGGAGCACATGGCCATCGTGTGCGAGAAGAAGCCGACGATGACCAGGCCCAGCAGGCCGTGCGGCAGCAGGTGCTCGGTGAGCAGCGCGTACGAGTCGGACGCGTCCGGCTTCTCGGCCTTCACCAGGAGCGGCGCGGCCCACATCGGGAAGAACAGCACCATCGGCCACACGAACCACAGGACGGCGGACAGCCGCGCCGAGCGCCGCGCCTCATGGGCGCTGCGGGTGGCCATGTAGCGCTGGGCCTGGTTCCACATCCCGCCGCTGTACTCGAAGGTCTTGATGAAGAGGTACGCGAGCAGGAACGTCAGCGTGTACGGTCCGACCGTCGGGTGCGCGTGGCTGTCGGGCAGCCGGTCCCACACCGTCCACAGCGCGCTGACGCCGCCCAGCTCGGCCAGCACCGCCACCAGCATCGCCACCCCCGCGAGCAACTGGATGACGAACTGGCCGAGTTCGGTGAGCGCGTCCGCCCACAGGCCGCCGACCGTGCAGTAGACGCCGGTGACCGCGCCCGTGATCAGGATGCCCTGGTTGAGGGTGAGGCCGGTGAAGACGGACAGCAGGGTGGCGATCGCGGCCCACTTGGCCCCCACGTCCACGATCTTCAGCAGGACGCCGGACCAGGCGAGCGCCTGTTGGGTGGGCAGGTTGTAGCGGCTCTTCAGGTACTCCAGCGGCGAGGCGACATGCAGCCGTGAACGCAGCCGGTTCAGCCGCCCGGCGAACAGGCGCGCCCCGATGGCGATCCCGATCGCGATGGGGAACGACCAGGTGACGTAGGACGTGATGCCGTACTGGTACGCGATGCCCGCGTAGCCCGTGAACATCACCGCGCTGTAGCCCGACATGTGGTGCGAGATGCCGGACAGCCACCACGGCATCCGGCCGCCCGCGGTGAAGAAGTCGCCCACGTCGTCCACGCGCTTGTGGGACCACACACCGATCGCGACCATCACGCCGAAGTAGCCGATGAGCACGGCCCAGTCGAGACTGTTCATGGCCCCTCCAGGGGTCCGCCTTGTGAACGGGAAACACGTCGCCGTACGTTCCGCGGGGCGGTCGCCCCCGTGCGGGAGCGGGGACTTCGG